>JAJEEH010000252.1 GCA_022821105.1 Acidimicrobiia bacterium | reverse complement strand
GGGGGGGGGGGGTGGGGGGGTGGTGTTTGGGGTGTGTGGCGGCGTGGGGGGGGGGGTGGGGGGTGGGGGGGGGGTGGGTTTGGGTGGGCGGGGTGGGGTTTGGGCGGGGTTGGGGGGCCGGTGTAGGGGCAATTGTGGAGGTGGGTACCTCTGCCTCCTTGTCGGTGTCAGATGCTGGCTGATCGACACCCTCACTGCTGCAACTAGTGGCAGCGAGGGCGAGAACGACCAGCATGCCCGCCAAAGAGGTCCGCATTGCTTGCCTAGGTCTTCAACTCGACCAAAATCTCGTAGTAAGGCTCGGTGCCGGTGTTGACCGCGGTTTCGATGCCCCCCTTGGAGATGAACATGGCTTGGCCGGGAATCACGTCGCCTTCGACCAGGCCAGAGAACTCTCCGGTGGTATCGGGCTCGAAATCTCCCGCGATCTTGTCGCCCGACACTTGGACCAGCACGTAGTCATGATCGTGCCGGTGGAGGTCAGAACGCTCGCCAGGGTCCAAGCGCATCTCCCAGATCCGAACCCGGTCGTTCTCCATAAGCAGTTTGGTGGCGACATCGCCGAATACTCGCTCTTCGCTCATAGCTGCATCGTAGGCTCACGGCATGGCCAGCGCAGAACGCCCGGGAGTGCGGTATGCCATGTCAGAGATCGAAGAAGAGGGAGAAGGACCGCGGCTGGCACTGTTGGAGGCCATTCTCGACGGGCCCACTTTTGCCCGGCTGGAGCGAATCGGGGTGGGGAGCGGCTGGCGGTGTGCCGATGTGGGGGCGGGCAGAGGCTCGGTATCGAATTGGCTGAGAGATCGCGGCGCCGAAGTGATCTCGGCGGACATCATGCCCCGGTTCTTGAACGGACCCGACGTTCGCACCCACGACATCTGCGACGGCCCGGTGGAGGAATCAGCTTTCGACTTGGTGCATTGTCGAGCCCTATTGGCCCACGTTTCCGATTTTGATGCCGCCGTTGGCAATTTGGTGTCCTCGGCCCGTCCTGGAGGATGGGTAGCCGTCGCCGAGCCCGACTACGGAACCATGATGGAATGCGACCCCGACCATCCCCGATCCGAAGTGTTCCGACGATTCCGGGAGCGATCGGCTGCTGGAAGTCGCATGGATGCGTTCGTTGGCCGCCGAGTCCACCAGGTGTTGGGGGACTGTTTGGAAGAGGTGTCCTCAGAAGGACTGACCGACATCGTGGCTGGCGGATCTCTGCGCGCTCGATACCGCCGCTTCACGATGGAGGTGGCTAGGCCGCTGAGCGCCCGCAGAGAGGACTACGACGAAGCCGAGTACGATGAGCTGCTCGACTGCTTCGATGATCCATCCTTCCGCTACATCGACTGCCTTTGGGTTGCTGTTTGGGGAAGGCGACCTGGGGGCTAGCGGCGTGCTAAGCCATCGGAATGGCTGAAGACCTCAAGCACGACCTGCCCGATGGGATGACCGACTGGATCGCCGACGCGGGAGGTGGTCGCATCACCCATCTGAAGCGCCACATCGCCCGAAGGGAGGCGTGGGTGGTGGACGTCACCCGTCCCGATGGGTCGGTGGCGGAGTACTTCCTGCGTCTGGACCGCGAGGGGGATGGCAGCGGCACACACTCGGTGAAGAGCGAGGCCAAGGTGCAGACCGCGTTGGTCGAGACTGGCATGAAGGTTCCCGCCATCTGCGCTTGGAACGAGGATCTCCAAGCCGCCCTGCACCAGCGGATGCCGGGTCGGGCCGACCTGGACAACGCCGACCCCCAAGAGCAGGCCTCGGTGCTCGAGGACTTCATTCAGCAACTGGTGATGCTTCACTCGCTGGATCCCAACTCGCTGGGGCTTGACCACATGCCCATTCCCACCACCTCGGCCGAGTGCGCGCTGGGCGAGATCGACTTCGTGGAGCAGTTCCTCGGCGGCATGGTCACTGACCCGCTGTACACCTATTCGCTCCGGTGGATCAGGAACAATGTTCCCGAGCGCCTCGAAAGGGTGAGCCTCTTGCAGGGCGACACCGGACCGGCCAACTTCATGTTCAACGATGGGCAGGTGAGCGCCATCGTCGACTGGGAGTGGGCTCACTTCGGCGATCCCATGGAGGACTTCGGCAACATCTGCACCCGGGAGTTCTACTGTCCTTCGACCCCCGACGAAGGTCTTGGCCCCCTCTTCCGTCGGTACGAAGAGCTGTCCGGAATCCCGGTACATCTCGACTCGGTTCGCTACTACCGGGTGCAGCAGTTCGTGCGATCCATCGTGTCACTGGCTCGCATAACGGTGATCAATGACCCCCAGATGCCCAACGCCATGAACTGGGCCTACCGCTACATCTGTGAGCGGGCCACCTGTGAGGCGCTGGCCGATGCCATGGGAATCGAATTGCAGCGGCCAGAGCTGCCCCAGGTTGAAATGGGGTCCTCTCTGGAAGGAGTGGTGATCCAGAATCTGCGCGACGAGGTACTGCCCGCAGTAGACGGCGACTTCCCGCGCCATCGCCTCGAGCACGCCACCTTGTTGGTTGAGTGCCTGGATCGCCAGAAGCAGCTCGGTCCCCAGCTCGCCGAACTCGAATTGGACGAGATCGCGGCGCTGATTGGCCGGAGGGCGGACACGCTCGAAGACGGACTGATGGACCTGGATAAGGCCATTCAAGATCAGAGTGCGGGAAATGAGGAGGAGTTGCTCCGCTATCTGGCTCGCCGGGCTTGGCGCCTTGAGTATCTGTGGAAGCCGGTGGTGGACCTGTTCCCGGGCCGTACTTTCTCAAGAATCGACTAGCGCCGACCCATCATCTCGATTGCCTGAACGAGGTAGCCGTTGGGGTCGGCTCGCTTGGCCTGAGCGGTCTGTAGCAGGGCCGGTGCGGCAAATCCCTCGAAGTCATCGTTGTCAAGCTTGGCAATCAGCGCTTTGGCCACATCTACGGGGTCCATGAACGCGTCAGGAGGCTGGGGGAACGGGTCGTCGTTTCCCGGCTTCGGGGTGGAGAACTCGGTGGCGGTGGAGCCGGGGGTGAACAGATGGGCCTGAACCCCGGTCCCGGCCAGATCAAAATAGAGGCCTTCGGTGAACAGATTGAGAGCGGCTTTGGCCGCGGCATAGGCCCCCGTACGAAACGCCATCGATTGGGTCCCCATGGAGGAGACGTTCACGATGGCCCCCGAGTCCCGCTCCAGCATGTAGGGCAGCAGGGCCAGAGTGAGCCGAGCCGACCCGGTGAAGTTCACCGCCATTGTTTCGTCCAACTCCGCGGGAGTGAGACGCTTCATGGACCGCCGCCGCGGGGCACCGGCGTTGTTCACCAGCACGTCGATGGGACCCATTTCGGCCCAGGCCCGATCGGCGAACGGGGCCACGCTTTCCAGAGCGACCAGATCCAGCGTCCACCAGCAGCCGTCGCCGCCAGCATCCCGCACTTCTTGGAGAACTTGTTCGAGACGATCACCCCGACGGGCGGCCAAGCCCACGTACGCCCCTGCCCGGCCTAGTTCAACCGCCAGAGCAGCTCCGATCCCCGACGAGGCGCCGGTGACCAGTACTCGTTGTCCGGTGGGATCCCAGCTCATCCTGCTGTCATGCCTCCGTCGATGCTCAACACCGAGCCATGGATCCGATGGCCATCGTCGGAGGCGAGGTACGCCACCAAAGAGGCGATGTCGTCGGCCTGGGCCATTCCCCGCATCCCCATATACCGCCCCATCAGCTCCATGTCAGGACCCTCGGGAAAGCCGAATGAAGCGGCCAGATTGGTATCCACCCCGCCAGGGGCAATGGCGTTGATCCTCATGCCGGTCTTCATCGATTCCATGGCCATGGCCTTGGTCATCAGCACCACCGCCCCTTTGCTGGCGCAATAGGGCACGGTGTAGGCCTGTCCCATCAATCCTGCATTGGAGGCGATGTTGACGATGCAGCCCTCCGATGACTCCAGGTGGGGAAGCGCGGCCTGTGACATCCAGAACACCCCCTCAACGTTCACACCCATGATCAGATCCCAGACTTCCTGATCGACATCGCCCACGCGATGGCCTCGGGCCACTCCCGCTACGTTGCACAACACATCGAGGCGGCCGTGTTCGGCCACCACCGAGGCCACCAGCTCATGGCACGCGTCTCTCGAGCGCACGTCCGATACGGCGGGATGGAATGCACCATAGCCGGTGACCATTCCCGCGGTTTCCTCGAGTCCGGCCTCGTTGATGTCGCTACCCACCACCACGGCCCCCTCGCTGGCCAGCCGTATTGCGGTGGCCTGGCCGATACCCGACCCAGCACCGGTGACCAATGCAACCCTTCCGGAAAATCTCATGATCAAAGCTCCTTGATCCTCTAGGGAAGTCCGACACCGGGGATTTCCACCGGTACCGATTCAATGCGCCCCTGCCCAAGTCCCTGGACTTCGTCAGGGTGAGAGCCTGGGGCAGTGACAAGGAAGAGCGTGCGGCGGTCGTCTCCTCCCAGCATCACCGCGAAGCAGTTGAGCTCTGTCTCTACCCGGTGGGTGATTTCGCCCCCTTCGACCACGCGCAGGGCGGCTCGTCCTATGGCGTCGGCGTACCAGATGCCTCCTTCGGCGTCGTAGCAACAGCCATCGGGAATGGTGCCCGGCACCGCGGCCCATAGCCGGCGATTCTCCAGCCGTCCCTCGGGCCCGAAATCGAACGCGGTGAATTGGCTGGCGAAGCTCTCTCCCACGATAAAGGTGGCGCCGTCGGGCGTGATGACCGCCCCGTTGGGAAACGCCAGGCCGTCAGCGGCGGCCTCCGTCGTGCCGTCGGTCTGCACCAAACCGAGAGTGGCGGGGGCAAATTCCTCTCCACCGTGCAAATCAAATCCGAAGTTTCCCACGTATGCCCGCCCCTCGGTGTCCACTGTCATGTCGTTGCAGAGCGAGGTGGCTACTTCGGAGAGGTCGCCATGCTCATTGAGAGCCACGCCGTCGTAGCGCATGACCCGGCGGTCCCGCATCGACACCACCAGAAGGTCGCCGTCAGGCATCCACCCCAAACCCGATGGTTGACCGGGAACCTCCACGATCACCTCAACGGTTCCGTCCAGCGAGGCAGCGTTCACGGAGTACTGGTAGAAGTCCGAATACCAGAGACGGCCGTCGTGCCACCGGGGACCCTCACCGAAGTCGATCCCCTGGATAAACGGCTCAGGGCTGGGAAGTAATTCCATGCCGGGGGACAATAGCGACTGTGGACCATCTCGCCGTTGTAGACCTCACCGATCCGGCCTTCTGGTCGAACCCCTATCCGGTGCTGGCCGAGGCCCGGAACCGGCACCCGCTGGCCCGGGGAGTCGATGGGGGCCTGATTGCCCTGAGTTTCGACGCGGTGGAATCTGTGCTGCGGGATCCCCGGTTCTTGACCACTGACCTGCTGGCTCCCCGAGGGATCACCGAGGGGCCCATTGCCGATTGGTGGGGCCAGGTCATGTTCTCGGCCAACCCGCCAGAGCACACCCGCCTGCGTCGCCTGGTTAGCCGGGCGTTTACCCCTCGGGCGGTTGAATCGCTGCGTCCCAGCGTGGTGGATATCACCGAGGAATTGGTGACCGGGCTGGTTGGCGACACCGTGGACCTGGTGGCCGGGTTTGCCCACGAGCTGCCTATCAGGGTTATGGCAACCATGCTGGGGGTTCCTGCTGGCGACCATCGCCGCTTTGCGGCGTGGACCGCCGATCTTGGATTGGTTTTCTCTTCGGTCCACGCCCCCGAGCTGATGTCCCGCCTGGAAGCCGCCATCACCGGACTCAACGGCTACGTTGCCGAGCTCATAGCCGATCGCAGGGCCCACCCGGGCGAGGACCTGCTCAGCGGCTTGATCGCCGCAGAGGCTGACGGGGATGTCCTCAGCGAGGCCGAACTGGTGGCCATGGTGGAGAACCTGCTCTTCGCCGGGCATGACACCACCCGCTCCATGCTGATGATCGGTGCCGCATTGCTGCTTACCCACCGGGACCAACGAGCATTGCTATCGGGTACCCCGGATCTGGCCGCTCAGGCGGTTGACGAGATCCTCCGCTTCGAGGCGCCGGTGCTGGGGTCGGGCAGGGATGCCGCCGAGTCTTTGGACTTGTTCGGTGTTCCGGTAGAAGCTGGGGAGACCGTCACGACTATGTCCCTGGCAGCCAATCGCGACCCAGCCGCCTTCGATGATCCCGACCGTTTCGATATCCGCCGCCTCGGTGGCAAGCTGATGAGCTTCGGCCAGGGAATCCACTATTGCCTGGGTGCGGCGCTGGCCCGCTTGGAAGGCCAGGTGGCCTTCCCGATGCTGCTGGAGCGCCACCCCCACATGGAATTGGCGGCCGAGCCTGAGTGGGTCCCCTATGCCTCCATCCGCCGCTTCGAACAGCTCATGGTGACGATCGCCTGACCGGCCTCCCCTCGACCGGCGGTAGGGTGAATCAGTGCTCCACTGGGCCAAGAGTCGGGTCATCAACTCGGTGAGCGGCATGTTCGCCCACGCAGAGATGCCTTTGAGACACACCCGAGATTTCCCCGGAGATCCGGGATTGTGTGGTCCAGGCTCGATCAGCTGGAGGGTTATCGGCGATGTCAGTGTTTTCATCGGCGGTATCCGGGCACTGCTGATCCAAGCGGCCCATCCTGAGGTAGTGGCCGGTGTGAACGACCACAGTCGCTACCGGGATGATCCGCTCGGCCGGCTCAGCCGCACGTCCTTCTACGTCACGTCGGCCACTTTTGGGGCGATGCCTGAGGTCAAAGAAGCCATTGATCTGGTTGCTTCGGCCCACCAAGGTGTGAGCGGCACCTCACATCGGGGACAGGCGTACAGTGCGTCGACCCCAGAGCTTGCCGCGTGGGTCCACAACTCGCTGACTGACTCTTTCCTCGAGTCCTACCAGCGCTTCGGCGGTCGCCTCAGCCCCGCTGAAGCCGACCAGTTCGTGGTAGAGCAGTCCCAGGTAGGGGAGATTCTGGGCGCGGCGCCGTTGCCCACAACCACCAGAGCGCTTCGGGAGTGGATCACCGGGCATCCTGCTCTGGCGCCGAGTCCGGGCATGAAGGCCGCGGTCAGCTTCCTACAGAGTCCTCCGATTCCCGCGGCACAGAAGGCGGGATACCAGATCCTGATGAACGGGGCTATCGCCACCATCCCCCGAGAGCTCACCGCGGTCTTGGGGTTGACCGCGGTTCCCGGGGCGCGAGCCGCCAGCACGGCAATGGTCCTGGGATTGCGGCGCATCATGAAGAACAGCCCCGCCTGGAAGGCCGCACTCGAGCGATGCGGTGTGCCCTATGACCGGCGGCTGTTTAGAGACCAAGCCGATTAGGCGGCGAGCAGTCCGGCCAGATTCTCCCGCATTATCAGGCGAATATCACTTGGCGGGAGACTGGATAGCCCCTCGGCGAACTCCAGCGGCTGGGCGAGGCCTTCGGCGTGGGGCCAGTCGGAGCCGAACAGCACTTGGGATACGCCGATAGAGCGGGCCAGATCGGCCACCGGCTCCTCGTGGTGGGGCGAAACGAACACGTGGCGGCGGAACACGTCGCTGGGCTTCTCGGTCAGCGGACCCCGCAACCAAGGGCCGTTGCGGCCCATGCGGTTCATCTTGTTCATGGCCGCCATCAGGTAATCCACCCACAAGCTGCCGTTCTCGACGCTCATGATCCGCACGTTGGGAAACGCCTCGAACAGGTTGGCGTAGATCAACGCGGCCATCGTCTCCATGATCGGCCGGTCTCCGTAGAAGCAGGTCCACTGCAACGCCGACTGCCGGTGCGATGGGGGATTTGGGTCCTCGCCCCAATGCACCGACATCGACTGGTTGTAGCCCGACTCGCCGATGTGGAACCCCACCACGGCATGGGCCTCATTGATTCGGGCCCAGAAGGGGTCGAATACTGGGTCGGCGATATTTCGGCCGGCTGCGGGTCCCGGACGAAGCGACACCACCCGAGCCCCCCGGTCCAACGCCCATTCCAATTCGGCCACCGCACGATCGAGATCGACCAGCGACAGCAGGGGAGGGGCATGGATGCGGCCATCTCGGTTCAGGCCCCACTCGTCGTCTAACCAGCGGTTGAAAGCAGAGAGGTTGGCATAGAGCAGGGCGGGGTCGTCAACCATGTAGTGCTCAACGCACACTGCGAGCGTGGGGAACAAGACTGCGGCCTCGATGCCCTGCGCGTCGAGCACGTCGACTCGGGCCGAGCGCTTCACATATTCGGGACGATGAGGTTCAGACACCCGGGTACCCCTGATGTTTGCGCCGCCCTCCCCTCGCTTCATGGCTTGCAGCATTTCCCGCAGCATTCCTGGCCGCGGAGCGGTGTCGAAGTTGCGGTGTTCTAGGAAGGTAAATCGCCGGTCGCCGATGTACACCTCCTCGGCGCCGTCGGGCTCGATCACTGGCCTTACGGCACGGTCGGCGAATGCCGGTTCGATGTAACGGGTAAAGGCATCTCGGGGTTCGTAGTAGTGATTGTCGGCGTCGAACGCCCGATATCCAAGATCCATGCCCACAGGTTAGGGCGGCCCGAGGCAGGCAAGTAGGGTAGCCCCGGCAAACACCGCCCGATCACCGAAGGAGACGCTGAGATGGGACGGCTGGACGGCAAAGTAGCGATTATCACTGGAGCAGCTCGGGGCCAGGGGGAGGCCGAGGCCCGGCTTTTCGCCTCTGAAGGGGCCAAAGTTGTGCTCGGGGACGTTCTCGACGACGACGGCGAGCAAGTAGCGGCCAGTATCGGAGCGAACGCCCGATATGTGCACCTGGATGTGGCCCAAGAGGCTGACTGGGACGCGGCCGTTGAAACGGCC
>JAJEEH010000230.1 GCA_022821105.1 Acidimicrobiia bacterium | reverse complement strand
CGTCTCGAAGTTGGTCAGAAGACCGCCCAGCCATCGCTCGTTCACATAGGGCATACCCACACGCTCGGCGTAGCTCTGCACGCTGTCTTGGGCCTGCTTTTTGGTTCCCACAAACAGCACCTGGCCGCCGTTGGCCACTAGATCGCGAACGTAGGTGTAGGCCGCCTCGATATGGGCGAGCGTCTGGGTCAGGTCGATGATGTAGATGCCGTTGCGCTCCCCGAAAATGAACCTCTGCATTTTCGGATTCCAACGGCGGGTCTGGTGTCCGAAATGGACTCCAGCATCAAGCAGCTGTCGCATCGTCACGACTGGCGCCATGGTGTTTCTCCTCTCCCAGCGGTTCATCGAAACCCGGGGTCAGCACCAATTGGCGACCGTGGGATGCCCCGAGCGGAATTTGTCTACGGCCGGAAACTGCTTTCAGACCGGGTTCAACGATAGCCGGACGAGTGCCTAGAACCATAAGCAGGAAGCCGACCGCGGCCAACAGGCTCGCCGTGGGGAACCAGCCGCACGCGTCCCGCCGAAAGCACCAGGGCAGGGTCGAGGTAGTGGTCCCCTAAGCGAACGCTGAAGAAGAACGTCTCCGACGTGGTGCCCAACAACTGCCCAGGCACCACCGAATCGCCCTCTTCAACTGCTATCCAGCCCAGGTATCCATAGGAAGTGCGCAGCCCGTCACGGTGAAGCACGGTCACAAACCGGTTGCGGGCCACCGGACCGGCGAACACCACCTCCCCCGCGGCCGAAGCCCACACCGGCTGCCCCAGCCCGGGGTCGTACTCAAAGCCCCGATTGCCCGGTGCCCCTATGTGGGCCGGGGGTCGAAAGGAGTCCACGACTTCGGCGTCCACGGGAGGCCGGTACATCACGGGGGGCTGGGCCCTCGCCTCTCCCAGAGCAGGCGGCGAAAGGGTCTCCGGCGCTGTCTGAACAGGATTCAGCGTCAACCAGGCCGACACCGCGACGGTCGCCAGCCCGCCGATTCGCATTCCCAATGCCATGGCTTGCCCTCGATAGTCTGTTGTCGAGGGGAAGCTGGCTCAGGCTACCGGCAAGAAGCGGTTGTCAGGCCCGAGGATGGCTCTTCTCCACCACCCGTCGGAGCCGGTCACGGCTGACGTGGGTGTATATCTGTGTGGATCCCAGATCGGCGTGGCCCAGCAATTCCTGCACTTGCCTCAGGTCGGCCCCTCCGTCGAGCAAATGGGTGGCGAAGGTGTGCCGCAGTGCGTGGGGGTTGGTCTGGGTGCCAGCCCGGCGATTGACCAGCCGCCGCACAGCCTGGGTGTTCAGAGGTCGACCGTACAGATTCACAAATACGACATCTGCGGCTGCGGATGGATCAGCCATCTCCGGGCGCCCGTGGTCAAACCACTCCTCAAGGGCGCTGACCGCCGGCTCGCTCAGCGGCACGACCCGCTGCTTGGAGCCCTTTCCGTGCACGATCAGGCGCCGGCGCGGCAAGTCGATATCACCCATTCGCATGGCGCACACTTCGCTGACCCGCAGGCCACTGCCGTATAGCAGCTCCAGCACCGCAAGGTCCCTTGCCTGTCGAGCGCGGCTGTCGTCGGCCACCGCGGCACGCGGCTTGTCCAGCAGAGTCCCCAGCTCCTCGGTGCGCAGCACGCGGGGCAGACGCCGCTCTCGTGTCGGAGTCATCGCCCCGACAGTGGGATCGGCAGCCACCCGGCCGGTGCGCTCCGCCCAGCCGAAATATCGCCTAAGCGAGGTGGCCTTTCGGGCCACCGTCTTGCGGGCATATCCCTCGGTGCTCAAGTGGGCCAGATATCTGCGAACCATGCGCAGGTTGACATCTTCGGGAGCTGGATCCCGGGATTCAACCGCACCGGTACCGCCCCGGCCTTCCGCCAGCCATTCGGCGAACACGGCAACTTCGCGGCAGTACATTGCCGCAGTGTCATCGCTGACCGAAGCAGTCGACGCGGCGAACGCGTCCAAATCCCACCCCATCAACCTTCAAGACTACGGGTTGCAGGCCAGCTCACCGGGGAATGCCCACCCGCTCGATCCAGCGGCCCGATACCGCAACCCAGCCCGCAACCCGCAGTTCCTCCACGGCGCCAGCCACCTCTGACATGGTCAAACTGGTACGTCTCATGATCTGCTCGGCGTCGGCGGGCTGCCATCCCAGCGCCTCCAGCACCCGCCGACCGGCATCGCCGGGATCGGGGCGCGTGTCCAACGGGGCTGTCTCGGCTCCGGACAGACCCAAGACCAAGAGCACATCATCGGCGTCGCGACAGGGGGCGCAGCCGTCGCTCAGCAATTCGATGCAACCATCGGACGCGGAGCTGCGGACCGGACCGGGGACGGCCATCACGCTCCGGTCCCGGGCCGCAGCCTCGGCCACCGTGTGCATGGCCCCGCCTGATGAGTGGGATTCCACCACGACCACCACATCAGCCAGGGCCGCGATGATCCGGTTTCGAGCGGGAAACCGCCACCGCTCGGGAGGGGCTCCCAATGGGGCTTCTCCCAAGAGCACTCCCTGGTCGGCCACCGCACGCCACAAGGGTCGGTTGCGCTCGGGATAAACCCGGTCCATGCCGTTTCCCACCACCGCTATCGGGGGGGCGGCTCGCGCTTGCAGTGCCCCGGCATGAGCAGCGGCGTCGATGCCCAGTGCCAGTCCGGAGACGACGCCCACGCCTGCCGAGGCCAAGTCCCGGCCCAGCTCGAACGCCACATCGCTGCCGTAGCGGGTACACCGCCGGGTGCCGACTATGGCCACCCGGGGACCGCCGACCACCTGTGGGTCTCCCTTGTGAAACACGACCGCGGGCGGGTCCACGTCGTTTGACAGGGCAGATGGGTACCCGGGGGTGCCCAGGGCGGCCACCCCCACCCCGTGCTCACGGTGC
This sequence comes from Acidimicrobiia bacterium, assembly GCA_022821105.1. Taxonomy (GTDB): domain Bacteria; phylum Actinomycetota; class Acidimicrobiia; order Acidimicrobiales; family Bin134; genus Poriferisocius. The sequence goes on along the minus strand of JAJEEH010000230.1, from coordinate 8,390 downwards.
CGAGCCCACAAGTCGGCCACATTCAGCCCGACGGCGGTGCGCTGCCACTGCGCATACAGATCCTGCTTGCCGGCCACTTGCGCCAACTCAGCGGACGGTGGATCTTGCAGTCGAGCCCACACCGCCGGCGGACTCCCAACCTCAAGCAGCGCTCGCAACCGAGCCGGACCCACTGCGGGCAGGGATGCCAATGCCACAAGCCACGCCTCCACCGGCAGTTCTCCATGGTGTTCTCCATGGGGTTCAGCCAAGGAGAAGTCATCGGCGGGCATTGGCGCAGCTCCAGGGATCGTGGACCACGGTGACCGGTTCGGTCCGCATGAACATCGCTTGAGCGACGATGCCGCCGGTAAGAGGCGGTCCCTTACCCGCCAAGTCGCCCAGAGTGAGGGCGACCCTTCGCACTCGCTGGAATCCTCGAGCAGTGAGACGGCCCTCTGCGATGGCGTGACTGAACATGTTCTTGGCATCAGGGTCCAATGGAGCGAATTGATCCAAGGCGTCGTCGGGCAGCTCGCTGTTGGAGGTCACCCCGCGGTTGCGGGCCAAAGACCGTGCCTGGTTCACCCTGTCCCTGACCTGCGCCGAAGATTCTCCCGGCGGAGCGTCGAACAGGTCACTCACCTCCGGCCGGCCGACATGGATTCTCAGATCGAACCGGTCCAGGAGAGGTCCGCTCAGCCGCCGGGCGTAGCGCAGTCGGGCCACGGGAGTACACCGGCACATACCAGGTTGTCCAAGCTCTCCGCACGGACAAGGGTTCATCGCCCCCACCAATAGGAATCGGGCCGGAAACGTAGCCATGGCTGCGGCCCGGTTGACTCGAATCGACCCCTCCTCAAGTGGTTGACGCAGCGCATCTAGGGCTTGGGGTCCGAACTCCCCCATCTCGTCCAAGAACAGCACGCCGCCATGGGCACAGCTGATCGCCCCCGGCCGCAGCGTCTGGCTACCACCGCCGACCAAGGCCATCATGGAGGCGGAGTGGTGAGGCGCCTGCCACGGTGCCCGGCGGATCAACCCCGCGGACGGCAAGTCCAAGCCAGCGGCGGAGTGCACCATGGTGGCCTCGATGGCAGTGTTCTCATCCAACGGGGGAAGCAGGCCGGGAAGTCGGCGGGCCAGCATGGTCTTGCCTGCGCCGGGGGGTCCTATCATCAGCAGGTGGTGCCCGCCGGCTGCGGCCACCTCCAAACCCAGACGGGCCATGGGCTGGCCTTTCACATCAGCCAAGTCTGCGGTGTCTTCCCGCGGGTCCCCCGACCCCAGCAAAGGCAGGTCGGGCCAAATTTCCTCGCCCCTGAGCGCGGAGACAAGCTCTCCCAGCGTGGCCGGGGCCCGAACCACCGGGCCGTTGGCCAGCGAAGCTTCCGCGGCGCTCTCCGGTGCTACGACTATGGCGTCGGTCTCCATGCAACGCACCTGGGGCAGGATTCCGGGAACCGATCGGAGCCGACCGTCGAGCCCCAGCTCAGCCAGGAAGGCCATGTTCTCCAGGGCCTCAGCGGGCAGCTGCTCATCGGCTACCAGGACTCCCATGGCTATGGCCAGATCGAGACCAGGGCCTTCTTTGCGGATTCCCGAGGGGGCCAGATTGACGGTGATACGGCCCGGGGGCCAATCGACGCCGCTGGAGAGCAGGGCGGCGCGAACCCGGTCACGGGCCTCCCGGCAAGCGGCGTCGGGCAGGCCCACCACGGTGAAGGTGGGCAAGCCTGACGATACGTGGACCTCCACGGAAACCGGGTACCCGGTGATGCCGGCGAGAACGGAAGCGGGAATGGTTGCAAGCACGGTGCGTGCTTTCTCGAGGATGAATCCTCGTGCCTGGAGAGAGACCCGTTTCGCTGGTCACGAGCGTTTCCCCGACCATAGCCACGGCCAGCGACAATTGCACCGAACTCAACCGCCGAACGGGATCGTTCCCCTCAGAGCACCTCATTGATGTCGAACGGGAGCACTCCTTTCAGAGCACCTCGTTGATGTAACGCAGCACAGCGTCGATTTCGCCCGCGGTCAAAAGGCCGCCGAAGCCCGGCATGCGATCCCGGCCGTCAGATACCACCGAGGCGGCTTCGCTGAGATCGGGGTAGGCCTGCAACAGCCGACCCCGATTCAGGCTTGGACCGTTGCGGGTCCCGCTGCCATCAGCGCCGTGGCAAGACGAGCACCGGTCGACGAACACTCCTCGTCCCGCCACCAGCACGGGATCGGGAGTGCCATCGGGACCGGCCTCCACCTCAGGGGAGGTACCCGACCCGCAGCCAGCGGCCACCGCGGAGGACAAAGCCAGAACCACCGCCCAAACAACAACGGCTTTCTTTGCAACCACCAGTGGGAACATACTGGGATATCGGCTTCGATCCCACACGAAAGCAGCGGCGCACCCGGTTCGACTACTGGTATGTGGCCGCGGGTGTGCTGGTTTGCATTGGGCTGATTCTGTGGGCCGTACTGGGCTAGCGGGGAACTAGAACGCGGCTTCGATAACCCTCAGCTCGCGTCCGATCACCTCGGCGACATCAAAGCGGAGCTGCACTGGTCCTGAGCGCTCCTGCTCGGCCAACCACTGGGCAGCCAGTCGGCGTATCCGCCGCTGCTTTTGCCATCCGACCGCCTCTGCCGGCGTCCCGAAGGCCAGCGACGTCCGGGTCTTCACCTCGCACACGGCAACGACCGGCCCCCGCTGCGCTATCACATCCAATTCGCCGCTGCTGCATCGCCAGTTGCGATCGAGAACCCGGAATCCCTGGCGGCGATACCAGCGCACCACCCGGTCTTCTCCCCAACGGCCTAACGCCTGGTTGTATGCCATGCCCCCACCGTAAGCACGGTGGGTGACACTTTGGCCAAGGGCTTGGCTAGTGGTCCAGACGGACCACTAAAAGCGCTTCTCCTTAACCCGGGCAGCCCGGCCAATCCGGTCTCGGAGGTAGTAGAGCTTGGCCCGGCGCACATCGCCGCGGGCTCCCACTTCGATCTTGGCGATGATGGGCGAGTGAATCGGAAAAGTACGCTCGACCCCCACCCCGAAGCTGACCTTTCGAACCGTGAAAGTCTCCCGGATGCCGCTGCCCTGTCGGCGGATGACCACTCCCTCGAAAATCTGGACCCGCTCGCGGCTGCCCTCCACCACGCGGACGTGGACCTTGACCGCGTCGCCGGGGCTGAATTCGGGGATGTCGGAGCGTCTGGTATCGCGGTCAACGATGTCGGTGGGATTCATAACACGCCTCTTGTGAGTACTTCAGCGCCCAACTCAGGCATCGGGGCGCAGCGAGAAATTATATCCGGCCTGACTATGGAAGGCCGAACTCATCTAGGAGCGAACGCTCCTCTTCGCTCAGACCGCCGCGGGCGTCAACGAGGTCGGGGCGCAAGGCCATGGTTCGGGCCAGGGACTGGGCCTTCCGCCAGCGTTCCACGCGACCGTGATCCCCGGACCGCAGAACCTCGGGCACCGGCCAGCCTCTGAACTCAGCAGGCCGGGTGTAGTGGGGATACTCCAGCAAACCGTCGCCGAAGGAGTCTTCAGCGGCAGAGTGCTCGTTGCCCAAGACACCGGGAACCAGCCGGCCAACCGCCTCGATGACCGCCATGGCGCCGATCTCACCGCCGGCCAACACGAAATCTCCCAGCGACAGCTCCTCATCCGCGAGATGATCCCGAACTCTCTGATCCACCCCTTCGTAGCGACCGCACAGCAACGAGAATCCCTCCCGAGAGGCCAGCTCGCGGGCAATGCCCTGATCGAATCGCCGGCCAGCGGGGCCGAGGAGATAGAGGGGACGGGGAGGATCGGCCTGCTCCACCGCCTTGAACAAGGGCTCCGGCATCATCACCATCCCCGCACCGCCTCCGAATGGGGCGTCGTCCACCGAGCGGTGGGGATCACCCGCCCCTGCTCGAAGATCGTGAACCCGAACCTCGAGCCGGCCCTGCTCCACCGCCCGGCCGATCACGCCGAAGTCCAAGAACACCTCGAACATCGAGGGGAAGATGGTGAATACGTCGACTCTCATGTCTCGTCGAACAGCCCGCTCGGGGCATCCACAATCAGCCGGTCCCCGGACTGTCCGACTAGGAAGGTGAGCGGAACCAAAGCGCCGTGCTCCGACACCAACAGGTCGCTGGCCGGGTTTTGCTGGACTGCCTCCACCCTCCCCCGCTCTGTGCCGTCGGTCTCGCAGATCATCTTGCCGATCAATTCGTGAACCCAAAGCTCGTCGGGATCGAATATAGGCGAGGCCCGAAGCACCTGACCCCGCAGGGACTCGGCCGCATCTCGGTCTAGGACCTCGGCAAATTGCACTATCCAACGTCGCTGGAAGGCTCGGGCCTCCACCACCGTGAGCGGACCGGAATCAGCGGTCAGCACCGACCCGGCTTCGAGTCGCTCGGTGCGGTTGGTCCAGAGTGTGACCACCGTCTCCCCTCGGACCCCGTGGGCCCGATCAATGCGGCCTACCTCGAGCAGAGGTCGCCCGCCTGACGATCAGTCGACGAATTCAACGTCGATGGGACTGCCATCTTTGCTGGCCGCAGCCCTTACCAGGGTGCGAATGGAGTTTGCCACCCGGCCCCGGCGGCCTATGACCCGGCCCATGTCCCCTTCGGCCACCGTGACCTCCAGCGTGACCGATCCCTGACGCTCGACTATCTCCACTTCCACATCGTCGGGGTTCTCCACCACTGACTTGACCAGAAATTCCAAGACGTTTCGAGCAGTCGGGACTTCGATGGTGTTGATGTCGCCATCCTCATCGAAGTCGTCATCCTCGTAGTCATCGTCTTCGAAATCGTCGTTCTCAGCGTCGTCGTTCTCGGCGTCGTAGTCGGTGTCGCTCACGATTCCCCATCCTCAGCCTTGTCGGCGTCCTCCTCCGAACCCTCGCCTGCCTCGGCCGGCTCAGCCTCAGGTGTCTCTTCGACAGCCTCGGCCGGCTCAGCCTCAGGTGCTTCATTCACAGCCTCTGCCGGCTCAGCCTCGGATGCAGTATCGACCGCTTCCGCCGACGCGGCTGTGGTTACCTTGGCCGGTGGACTGGCTACGCCGGTGAACTCTTCCCACGCGCCCGAGATAACCAGCAGCTTCTGAACCCGCTCGCTGGGCTGGGCACCGTGACGAAGCCAGTGCAGGGCACGCTCGTTGTCGATCTCGATCAGAGACGGCTCCTGGCGGGGGTTGTAGGTGCCCACAATCTCAATGAATCGCCCGTTTCGGGCCTTGCGGGAATCAGCGGCCACAACGCGGTAGGAGGGCTGCTTCTTCTTGCCCATCCGCATCAGCCGGAGTCTTACTGCCACTAGCCGGTCAGCCCTTCTGTCTTCATGGGTCCATTAGGCGTCCTTAGCCCAATTTGCCCTTCATCAGTGCCGGTGCAGGCACGAACCGGCGCCGACCGCCGGAATGGGCAAACTCTACCCGGCCAAAATCCCCGTGGGCTACCTCAGGGATGAGAGATCGAATTGCCCGTCCTCCAACCCCGGCAGGGTCAACTTGGGCTTTCCCGGCTTCTTCTGCTGGCTCCCCGGCGGGGTCACCCGACTGCCCTTGCGGCCCTTCTTGGGCTTCTTGCGGCCCGAACCGGAGCTCTTGCCCCCCATGCGCTTCATCATCCGCTGCACCTCGCTGAACTGCCGCAAGAGCTGGGAGACCTCAGATGGGCGGGTACCGGAGCCGGCGGCAATTCTCTGTCGGCGAGAGCCGTCGACGATCCGGGGGGTGGCCCTCTCTTGAGGGGTCATCGAGCAGATGATGGCCTCTACCTGGGCGATTTGACCATCCTCTATCTCGGCCTTGCGCAATTCCTGGGGAGCGCCGGGGAGCATTCCCACCAGGTTTTGGAGCGAGCCCATCTTCTTGAGCTGGCGCATTTGCTCCAAGAAATCCTCCAGGGTGAACTCCCCCTCGAGCAGCTTGGCCGCGGCCTCCTCGGCCTCGGCCTCCTCGTAGACCTGCTCGGCCTTCTCAACCAGCGTCAAAACGTCGCCCATGCCGAGAATCCGACTAGCAACCCGGTCAGGGTGGAACAGCTCGAACTCGTCGATCTTCTCACCGGTGGAGGAGAAGGCAATGGGTCGGCCCACCACCTCCTTCACCGACAGTGCGGCGCCGCCCCGGGCATCGCCGTCCACCTTGGTGAGGATCACCCCGTCGAGTTCTAGAACCTCGTGGAATGACTCCGCCGTAGTCACCGCGTCCTGGCCGGTCATGGCGTCGACCACCAAGAAGGTGTAGTGGGGCTCTATGGCGGCGGATATCCGCCCGACCTGATCCATCATCTCCTCGTCGATGGCCAGACGCCCGGCGGTGTCGCAGATAACAACGTCGCGGCTGGCTGCCTCCGCCTCAGCTATCCCCTGTCGAGCAACGGCAACGGGATCAGAGGGCTCGCTGAACACCGGAACCCCGATTGAGTCCCCCAAGGTGCGGAGCTGCTCAACCGCGGCGGGACGCTGCAAATCGGCGCCCACCAGCATGGGATTGCGACCCTGCTGCTTGAACCAAGAGGCAAGCTTGGCCGCGTTGGTGGTCTTGCCCGAGCCCTGAAGCCCGGCCAGCAGCACCACCGTGGGGGCTTTGGCCGGATGGGAAATTTCGAGGGTTTCGCCGCCCAAGGTGGCAATCAGCTCCTCATGGACGAACTTGATCACCTGCTGGACCGGGTTCAGCGCCTTGTGGACCTCGGCACCCACGCACCGCTGGCGGACCCGGTCCTGGAAGCTCCTGACCACATGGAGGTTGACATCGGCTTCCAGAAGGGCCAGGCGAATCTCCCCCAGCACCTCGTCGACATCGCTCTCCCGCAGGATCCCCAGACCCCGCATGCGCTTGAAAATGCCCTCGAACCGGTTGCTCAGCGTGTCGAACATGGGCTGCCCAGACTACGCGCTGGCGCGTCGAATTGGATATCCGACACCCAGGGAGCTGCCGAGATAACTAAGAGAACAGGGCCTCGGCAAATGCTTCGGGGTCGAACTCCACCAAGTCGTCCATTCCCTCCCCCAGACCCACCAACTTCACCGGGATGTCCAGTTCATCTTGCACGGCCATGACAATGCCGCCCTTGGCCGACCCGTCGAGCTTTGTCAGGACCACCCCGGTCAACTCGGCTGTCTCGGTGAACTGGCGGGCTTGGGCCAGCCCGTTCTGGCCCGTGCTGGCGTCGACCACCAAGAGCACCTCGGTTACCGTCCCCGGCCCCTTGCCGGCCACCCGGTGGATCTTGGCCAGCTCTTCCATCAGGTTGGCGCGATTGTGCAGACGGCCAGCGGTGTCGGCCATGACCAGCGGTACGCCGGCCGCGGCGGCATGCTCGACGGCGTCGTAGATGACCGAGCTTGGGTCGGCACCCTCAGCGCCCCGCACCAGCTCGGCTCCCGATCTCTCGGCCCATTGACCCAACTGCTCGGCAGCCGCGGCTCGAAATGTGTCCCCCGCCGCTAGAACCACCTTGCGTCCGTCTCGAACTTCCCGAGCGGCCAGCTTGCCGATAGTCGTCGTCTTGCCCACCCCGTTTACACCCACGAACAACCACACCGCAGGGTTGCCCTCAATCCCCAGGTCAAGGTCGCGGCCCCCCAGATTTTCGGCCACTTGAGATTTCAGCAGAGCTACCAAGCCTTCGGAATCGGCGATCTTCTCGGCTTTGGCCTGCTCCTTGAGCCGGTCCAGCAGCGCGGTGGTGGTGTCGATGCCAGCATCGGCCAGGATCAGCGCATCCTCGAGCTCCTCCCAAGTGGCGTCGTCAACCCCCCGAGAGGCCACTGAGGCCAAGAAGCCTGAGAATGATCCCCGGGCATTGGCCAGCCGGTCCCGAAGCGCCACTATTCCTCGTCCCCGGCGTCGGGCCCTTCAGGGAGAGGCCGAGAGCCGATGACCACGGTGAGGGTGATGCGGACGTCGTCGCGTACCACCACCAGCTCCACCTCGGTTCCCGGTACTCGGAACTGGACCTTGGCGGCCAGTTCGGTGAACGTCGACACCACCTCATCGTCCATCTGGACTATCAGGTCCCCTTCCATCAATCCGGCATCATCAGCAGGGGTGCCCGGCTCTACCTCCACGATCAGGGCTCCAGGCTCGCCGATCTCCGGATCGGTCCCCCAGACCCCCAGGTAACCGAGCTCGGTGCTCTCGCCTTGGAGAATGCGCTCGGCGATGTTCAACGCGATGTCGGAGGGAATGGCGAATCCCAGACCGATGTTGCCGGCCACCAGGCCATCGGTCTGGATGAGCGTGTTCATGCCGATGACCTGACCGAAGCGATTGGCCAACGCACCGCCCGAATTGCCCGGGTTGATGGGCGCATCGGTTTGGATCATCTCGACGAAAGCGCTCTCGCCCGTGCCCTCTCTGATCGCCCGGCCCACCGCGCTGACGATCC
>JAJEEH010000254.1 GCA_022821105.1 Acidimicrobiia bacterium | reverse complement strand
ATCGAGGCCGGCACGGCGGTGTACACCTCTTTGGGCTCGGCCAATCACGACCCGTCCCGGTGGGACGATCCCGAGCGGTTCGACATCTTCCGCCAGCCCAAGGGCCACATGGCCTTCGCCACCGGGCCGCACCTGTGTTTGGGCATCCATTTGGCCCGCATGGAGATGCGGGTGGTGCTGGAACACCTGCTCGACCGCCTCCCCGGCCTGCGCCTCGACCCCGACGCCGAGGCGCCGTCGATTGCCGGGCTGGCCTTCCGGGCCCCCGCCACCTTGCATGTGGTGTGGGACGCCTGAACGGTTGGTCGGACGGCCGCTACAGGGTCGTGGTTTGGGCCAAGGCAGCGGCGTCGCGGGCTAAGTCGAGGACGACTCGGCCGAAGGCTTCCATTCTCGGGTTGTCGGCGCCGCCGGCCACGAAGCGGGCGTAGCCGCCCTCCAGCACGATGGCCAGCTTGAAGCGGGCCAGGATCACGTAGTAGTCGATCTCGTCGACGTCGCGGCCCGACATGGTGGCGTAGCGCTCCAGCAGGTCGTCGCGGAAGGGCAAGCCCTCGTAGTCGACGTAGCCCACCGAGGGGCGGCCGGCCTCGTCTTCGGGCCAGTTCATCACCACCCAGGCCAAGTCCAGCAGCGGGTCGCCCACCGTGCCCATCTCCCAGTCGACGACGGCGGCCATCCGGGCCGGGGCGCCGTGGTGGAACATCACATTGGCGAACTGGTAGTCGCCGTGCATGATGCCGGGCGTATAGCTGCGAGGGGTGCGGCCCCGGAGCCAGTCGCCGGCGGTGTCTAGGCCGGGGATGTCGCGGAACTTGAAGCGCTCTAGGTGGGCGTACCAGCGGTCGACCTGGCGCTCGTGGAACCCGTCGGGACGGCCGAGGCCTTCGAGGCCGTTGGCCTGCCAATCCACCTTGGACAGCCGGGCGATGGCGTCGACCAGCTCGTAGGCCAGGGCAGGGCGGGAATCCATGTCGGAGGCGAAGGGCTCGGGCCAGCCGGGCTCTGAGATGGGCGACCAGCCATCGACGAAGTCCATCAGGTAGAAGGCCGCGCCGATGATGCTGGTGTCGTCGGTGCCGCCGGCGGCCCGGGCGTGGGGGACGTCGGTATCGGCCAGGGCCGAGAGGATGCGGAACTCCCGCATCATGGTCTCGTTGCGGCCGTCGGGAACCTTGCGGGGCGGGCGGCGCAGGGCCCAGCGGTGCTCGCCCCGGCACACCTCGAAGATCTCGTTGGACGCGCCGCCGGAGATGAACCGGCTGGTGATGGGCTCGCCCTGGCCGGGCAGGCCCTGGGCGTCCATCCACTCCCACAGCGCGACCGGCTCGATCAGCCCCTTGGTGCGCTCGGCTTCGGAGGCCTCGTCGGTGTCGGAGCGCGAGAAGACGCTGGAGTCCGTGGTTTGCTCTGGTTGTTCGCTCATGCGGCAGGTCGAAGCGTCAAGAGCTCTTTGAGGTTCTCGGACATGACCTTCTTCTGGTCTTCGGGGCTGCGGTCGGCCACTTCCTTGATGAAGTCGAGCGGCTGGCCGAGGCCCTCGGGGTGGGGGAAGTCGGAGCCGAACAGCACCCGGTCGATGCCGACGTGGTCTATGAGACCGGGAATGTCCTCCTCATAGAAGGGGCTGATCGAGATGTGGCGGCGGAAGGTTTCCACCGGGTCTTCGGCGAACTCCTGGGGCATCTTTCCGTAGGCGTCGGAAAGCTCCAACAGCAGCGGGGCCACCCAGGTGGAGCCGTTCTCGATGCAGGCCACCCGCACATTGGGGTGGCGCTCGAACAGGCCGTGGCAGATCATGGCCGCCATGGTGTCGAAGATGGGCCGCCCGTGGGCAATGACGGTGCGGAAGGCGCCAGGCTTGAAGGGAAGGAACTCGTCGCGGCCGCCCTCCCAGTCGCTGGCGTAGGCGTCGTAGCCGGAGTCGGAGGCGTGGCAGGCGACCAGGATCCCGGTTTGCTCCACCGCATTCCAGAAGTCGTCGAACTCGGGCAGGCCCATCGATCGGGAGCCCTTCACCGCAGGCACCGGGGCGGGGCGTATCAGCACAGCTCGGGCACCGTTTTCCACACACCACTCCAGCTCTTCGATGGCCCGGCGGGGATCGGGCAGGGTGATGATAGGCGTGGGGAAGATGCGGTCGTGGTAGTTGAACGTCCACTCGTCGAGCATCCATCGGTTGAAGGCGCTGATGGCGGCGTGGGTGAGGTTGATGTCGTCCTTCATGCGCTCTTCGAGCAGCGAGGCCAAGGTGGGGAACAGCAGGGTGGCATACACGCCCTGCTCGTCGAGCAGCTTGATGCGGTCGTCGGGGTGGCGGAAGGCGGGCAGGCAGCGGATGGGCTTGCCGGTGAAGTCCCGAAGGGTCATGCCGTCGGGGTTGTTGCCCCGGTAGTACTCCTCCCAAGCGCCCGGGGGCGCCACCACCTCGAAGGTGGGGTTGGGGATGTACTCGCTGATCTTGTTGTTGATGGCGATCTTGGTGCGGCCGTCCACATCCACATAGCGAATGGCGCCGCTGTACCGCTCGGGGAGGTGGCGGGTGAAGGCGTCGATGGGCTCGTAGAGGTGATTGTCGGCGTCGTAGGCGTGGTAGTCGAGGTTCATGGCTCCTCCGGGGAGAGGATTTCGGGGGTTGATTCGGTGACAAGGACCGTGTCGCGAGCATATTCGGCGCCGGTGGTGGCGCTCACGCTGACAACCATGTTGGCTTCGAGAGTTTCGTGGGCGCCGTAGCGGGAGTTGATCACCGGGGGCTCGAATCCCATGCCCAGGCCTCGTACGAGCCAATCGCCGTCGGGGGCGGCTAGGCGCAGATCATGGCCGGTGGCGCCGGGGACGCAGGCGGCGATGAGGGAAGCGTGGGGGCGGGCGGCGGGGGGTGCACCGTTGGCGGTGCGGCCGAGGCCGCCCTCGTAGTGGGACCGGATGCAGCTGAAGTCGACGATGTTGCCCTCTGCTTGGGGTTCGGCGGCGGGGGTGGACGATCCGGCCAGGGCCATGGCCTCCACGCCAGCGGCCAGGCGCTGGGCATCGGTGCCGTGGTGGACGAGGGCGGCTTGCGCACCGGCCGCGGCCACGGCGCAGGCGGCGCGAATGGCGTCGACCTCCGAGGGCAGCTTGGTGCGGCGGGCCTCTAGCAAGATGTCATCGGCGGGGACGATCTCGGCGTTGGGGGCCACTGCGCTGAGCAGCCCGGCCATGCCCGGCGACCAGGCGTCGATCCCCACGCGTTGGGCGGCGGCGATGCCCGGGGTGGCGGCCAGACGCTGGTAGATGATGGCCCCGCTCCAGGTGATGCCGTGGAGGTGGTCGAGATCGATGTCGTCGGGGACGCCCTCGTCCCAGGTGGACAGCAGGAAGATCTCGCCGGTGGCAACGTTGAGGGTGCAGACCGGGCCGAAGGGGCGGGCGCCGGCGGTCCAGAGCTGGTGGGCTCCGGTGATGTAGTTGATGTGGTCTTGTCGCCCGGCGACCAAAAAGTCGATCCCGGCGGAGGCCAGGGCGTCGACAGCTCGGGCCCGGCGCTGGAGGTGCAGGCTCATGTCGGCACCTCGAAGGGGTCGTAGGGATGGCCGCCGCCCAGGGGTATCCAGCCGTCGTCGGTGATGGCCACGATCTCCTCGGACCGGTAGCCGCCGGTGCCGTCGTCCCAGATGGCGGGCTCCAGCACCAGCACCATGCCGGGCTCCAGGGTGTTGGCGGCGTCGAAGTCGGGGCCGTTGTCGGTGCCCAAGAAGGGCATCTCGGCGCTCTCGATGCCCACCCCGTGGACTAGGTAGAAGTGCGGCATCCAGGGGCGCTCGCCGTGTGGCTGGTGGGCGGCATCCGCGGCAGTGGCGGCGGCGCACACCTCGGCGAAGGTGGCGCCGGGGACGATGGCCTCGTAGGAGGCGTCCATCACCGCCAGCCACCGCTCGAAGCAGCGCTGCTCGGCGGGGGTGGGCGGGCGGCCGACCACCCAGGTGCGGCCGAAGTCGGAGGCGTAGCCGTGGTAGTCGCTGCCGGCGTCCACCCAGATGAGGTCGCCCTCGGCGTAGACGGGGTCGCCCGACCAGGTGGGGAAGGCGAGGTGGCCGGTGGTGGTGCGGGGGCCGTCGGCCATGCGCCGGGCCATGGGCTGGAAGATGACGTCGATCATGTTGGCGTCGATGCCCTCCTCCCGGAGGCGGCGGAGGAATACCGCGGCCAATTCGCTGCGGCGCACGCCGGGAACGAGGGCCTCTTGCACGGTGGCCATGGCCGCGCTGGTGCGGACCTGGGCCTGGTGGATGCAGGCCAGCTCGTCGACGGTCTTGTGGAGCTTGACCGCGGCCATGGTGTTGGCCGCGTCGGTGATGTCGGCGGCCGACAGCACGCCAGTGCGCCGCATGGCCCCGGTCATGAGGTCGATGCCGACACGCCCGCCGTGGGCGCTCTGGCCCAAGATGGCGTCGAGTTGGGCACCGAGGTCGGCGGCGCCCTCGTCGATGTCGGGCCAGACCGCCGGGTGGGGGTCGACATCGAGGCCGTTGGGATCGCCGCCCAGCAGGCAGGGCTGAGACTGGTCGGCCAGGACCACGGCCACCGGGCGGTTGGCCGAGACGTGGGTGGCGTCGGCGGCTATGGGAAGGCAGTCGGTGGCGTAGGCCACATGGGGACCGTGGAGCAGCACCAGGGCGTCGAGCCCGTCGGCGGCCATCTGGGCCTGGAGCTTGGCGTACCGCTCCCGCCGCAGCCGCCCCACGTCGAGCTCCAACTCAGCGGCGGCGCCGGTGGGCGGGTTACTCATCGCGGTGCTCGGCGAAGACTTCTTTCATCGACGACTTCTGCATGCGCCGCTCCAGCGCGCCCAGGGCGGTGTCGGTGTTGTGCATCCAGTGGTGGGCCATGAAGTGGTAGTCCCAGGAGTCTTTCTGGCCCATCAGCTCGAGGGTCTTGTTGATGGACCGCTTCACCACCTGGGCGGTGGCGGGGGGCACCAGAGCGATGGCTTCAGCCATCTCCTTGGTGGTGGCGGCCAGCTCGTCGCGGGGCACCACCCGGTTGACCATGCCCAGGCGCTCGGCGTCGGCCGCAGAGATGGTCTGGGCGGTGAGCAGGAACTCCTTGGCCTTGCGGGGCGGCATCTCCCAGGGCTCGATGAGGATTTCCACCGCGGCGCCGGTCATGCGCAGCACCGGGTTCTGGAAGGAGGCGTCGTCGGAGGCCACGATCAGGTCGCACATGGCCGCCAGCATCACACCGGCGGCGATGCACTTGCCCTGGACGGCGGCGATGGTGGGCTTGGGGAAGTCGCGGATGCGCAGGCAGCGGTCGAAGTACATGGTCTTCTCGTGGAGGAACTTGCCCTCGGGCGTGTCGCGCATGAGCCGCCACTTGTCGGGCTCCACGTCGCCCACCAGGGCCTTGAGGTCGTGGCCGGCGGAGAAGTGGCGGCCGTTGGCGGCCATGACCACCACCCGCACATCGTCGTCGGCCTCAGCCAGGTCGAAGGCGGCGTCGAGCTCATCGATGAGCTGGGTGTCCTGGGCGTTGGCCACATCGGGCCGGTTCAAGGTGATGGTGGCCACGGCCTCATCGACGCTGTATTCGATGGTGTCGAAGGCGGTGCTCATGGATGCTCCTAACGGGGCTCACGGGGGAGACCGAGGGTGCGTTCAGCGATGATGTTTCGCTGGATTTCGCTGGTTCCGGCGAAGATCGTCGCGGCTTGATAGTACAGCCAGGAGCGCTGCCAGCGGCCCTCGCCGGGGTTGTGGGGGTCGCCCCGCCACAGGGGGGCGGCGGCGCCCAGCACGTCCATGGCCGTGCGGTGGAGGCGCTGACTCATCTCGCTCCAGAAGAGCTTGGCGGTGGCCGACTCCGGGCCGTGGTCGCGGCCGTGGGCCAGCCGGGACAGCACCCGCCAGTTCTGAAGCTGGAACAGTCGGACCTCGATGAAGGAGCGGGCCAGCGCTTGGCGGATCACAGGGTCTTGGTTGCGGCCGGTGTCGGCGGCCAGGCGAAACAGCTCTTCGAGGAGTTGGAGGTGGATGACGAGCTGGCGGGGGTTGGTGCCCCGCTCCACGCTGAGGGTGGACTGCGACACCCGCCAGCCGTTGCCGGGCTCGCCGATCACCTGGTCGTGGGCCACAAACACGTCGTTGAGGAAGACCTCGTTGAAATCAGACTCGTCGGTGATCTGGCGAAGGGGGCGGATGTCGACGCCGGGGGCGTGCATGTTCACCATGAATACGGTGATGCCCCGGTGCTTGGGCTCATCGGGGTGGGAGCGGGCCAGGCACAGGCCCCAGTCGGCGAACTGGGCGTAGGAGGTCCACACCTTCTGGCCGCTGAGCCGCCAGCCGCCGTCGGCGGGATCGGCCCGGGTGGACAGCGACGCCAGATCGCTGCCGGCATCGGGCTCGCTGAACAGCTGGCAGAAGAGCTGTTCGGCGGGAAGGATCGAGGGGAGCCAGCGCTGCTTCTGCTCGTCGGTGCCGTGGGCCAACAGGGTCGGGCCGATCAGGTTCACGCCCAGGCGGCCGACCAGCTCGGGAGCCCGAGCCCGGGCCAGCTCCTCTTGGACGATGTAGTGATGAAGCGGGCCGGCCCCCCGCCCGCCGAACTGCGTCGGCCAGGAAACGCCCACAAGACGGGCCTCGGCGAGGGCGGCCTGCCATTTGCGGAGGTAGGCGACCTCTTCGGCCAGATCGTCGAACAGCGGCGGCAAGCCCTTGCCGTACTCCCAGGGCAGGTTCTCCTGGAGCCACTGCCGGCACTCTTGGCGGAAGGCTTCTTGGTCAGCGGTAGGAGTGAGATCCACTACCTGATGTTCTGTTTAGGCGGCGGTGACGAAGATGCGCTCACTGGCAAAGCCGCCGATGCCGACGTGCTGGCCTTGGATCTCCACGGTGGTGGTTCCGTCGGGAGAGGAAGCGGTGATGACGCCCTCGGCGCCGGGAACCACTGAGGAGCCCTCCAGGAAGTCGAGCAAACCCTCGGTGAACTCCAGTTCCTCGGTGATGCGGGTGACCACGAAGCGCTGGCCCACCTCGATCTTGGCCAGCGCCTGGGTTGGGGGAGCCTGGTAGGCCGAACCGGGGATGGGGTTGCCGTGGGGGCAGGTGGTGGGGTCGTCGAGCACCCGCATCATGGCCTGCTCCACTAGGGGCGAGATGACGTGCTCCCACTTGCCGGCCTCGGCGTGGGCGTCGGCCCAGGACAGGCCCAGCACTTGGGTGAGGAACACCTCGGCCAGGCGGTGGCGGCGCACCACCCTCTCAGCCAGGTCCATTCCGTCGGGAGACAGCTCGATCGACCGGCCTTTGAGGGTGACCAGGCCCTCGGCCTCCAGTCGGTGGATCATCTCGGACACCGCGGGGCGGGACACCTCTAAGCGCTCGGCCACCCGGGCCTGGATGACGTCGACGTCGTCTTCGGCCAGCTCGAAGATAGTCTCGCAATATTCCTCGAACGCCGGATGCCACTCCGGGGTCTGATACTGGGCCACGACTGGAAGTCTACCCAGTGGAGTCTTCCAGCAGCCGGGCGAGTTCGGTCTTGTCGGGCTTGCCGGAGGGCATCGTGGGCATGTCGTCGATCGGGATGAGGCGCTCGGGGGTCATGAAGCGGGCCGCGCCGGACTCGGAGAACCAGCGGCGGCACTGGTCGAGGTCGAAAGAGCCGTCGGCCACCACGAAGGCGGCCACCCGCTCGCCGAGGCGGTGGTCGGGCTCCCCCAGCACCACGGCCTGTCCTACCGCCGGGTGGGCTTCGAGGATGGCCTCCACCTCTTTGGCGTCGATGTTCTCGCCGCCCCGGATGATCTTGTCGCCCAGCCGCCCGACGACGGTGAGGTAGCCCTCGGCGTCGATGGTGCCCAGGTCGCCGGTGCGGAACCAGCCGTCTTCGGTGAAGGCGGCCGCAGTGTGGGCGGGATCGAGGTAGCCGACGGTCACCTCGGGTCCGTGGATCTGGATCTCGCCGTGCTCGTCGACGCGGATCTGGGTAGGCGAGAACGGGCGGCCGTCGGTGTTGGCCATGTGCTCGGGATCGTCGTCGGGGGTGCAGGTGGTGACGGTGGGCGCCTCGGTGGAGCCGTAGGCCCGCTTGACGACGCATCCGAAGGCATCGCTGGCCCGGTTCACGAAGGCGGGGGTCACGCTGGAGCCGCCGATGGACAGGAACCGGAACGAAGCGGTCCGGCTGGGGCTGAATTCGGGGTGGTCCATGAGATCGTTGAAGAAGGTGGGCGGTCCGATCATGTAGCTGACCTGCTCCTGCTCGATGAGCCGCAGGGCCTCGGCCGGGTCCCAGCGGGCCATGAGCACGGTCTTCATGGGGACGGCGCCGGGGACGAGCACCCCGTGCAGGAGCCCGGCCACGTGGGCCAGCGAGGCGGGAAAGAGCACGGCATCTTCGGAGGTGAGGCTCTGGATGAATATGGACTGGCGGGTCTTGTAGGCCAGGGCTGCCTGGGTGTGGACCACACCCTTGGGCACGCCGGAGGAGCCGGAGGTGAACATGATGAGGGCCCGGTCGTCGGGCCGGTCTTGGGTCGAGCGCCGGGAGGAGGCCTCACCGATTGCGGAGTGGTCTGCTGGATCGAACAGGCCGTCGATGCCGAGAGTGGATAAGGCGTGCTCGCGCTGGCGGCCTCCGTCGGCATGCAGCAGGGGCACAGCCACTGCGCCGGCCTGCCAGCAGGCCCGGTAGGCCACCACGGCCTCGGGGCCGGTGGGGAGCTGAAAGGCGGTGGGCTGAGCCGGTTCGAGGGTCGCGGCGGCTTGGGCGGCCCAGTCGAACACCTCATCGGAGGACAGGCGGCGGTCGCCGGCCACGATGAGGTCGTCGCGTCGGGGCACGACGGTGAGCATCTCGTGGATCATGGACTGCCGGCGAAGCGCTGCGACAACAGCTGCTTCACGCCCATGAGGTCGATCTTGCCCGAGTCGAGCCAGGGCAGCGCATCGGGAGTGTCGAAGACCGCGATGTGGCGGGGCGCCTTGTAGGAGGCGACCCGCTCAGCGACATATGCCCTGAGCTCCTCGGCGGTGAGAGGCTGGCCCGGCCGCAGCACCACCGCGGCGGCCACGTCTTCGAGGCGGTCGGGGTGGGGCACGCCGCACACGAAAGCGTGCATGACCTGATCGGGCTCCTCGAGAACCAGCTCGATCTCGCGGGGGGCGATGTTCATGCCCGACGACTTGATGAGGTCGCCCATCCGGCCGGTGAAGTAGAAGTAGCCGTCGCGGTCGAAATAGCCGCTGTCGCCGGTGCGATACCAGCCGTCGGGGGTGAAGGTGTCGGCCCGGTCCACCTTGTACAGCCGGGACATGAGGGCGTAGCCCCGCACCCACACCTCGCCCCGCTCCCCCGTCGGGCAGTCTTCCCCGGTTTCGGGATCCACTATCCGGTGCTCCATTCCGGGCACCGCCCAGCCGAAAGAGCCCCGCTTCTCCTCAGGCAGCCGGGCGCCCATGATGCCCAGCGTGTGGGGGCCCAGAGTCTCGGTCATGCCCAGGGAGTTGACCCGCAGCTCGGGATCGTCGATCTGCTTCTCGGGGGGCAAAAGGGCGTAGAGGCTGCCGCCCCGCACCGAGGAGAGATTCCGCTTGGGGAAGTCGGGATGGTTGGTGAGCAGTTGGGCCATGTGGGGCCAGCCGAAGACCAGGGTCACCTTCTCTTTCTCGATGAGGGCCAGGGTTGAGCCGGGCTCGAACCGCTCGTCGAAGACCAGGCAGGTCCCGGCGTAGATCGACCCCACCAACCCCATCACCATGCCCCCCACCCAGAACAAGGGCATTGCCGAGTAGACGCGGTCGCCCACCTGCAAGTCGCGAAACTGCGCCAGGTTGTGGGCGTGGCACACCACCGCTTGCTGGGTGTGGACCGCCCCTTTGGGCGACGAGGTGCTGCCCGACGTGTAGACCACGGTGAACTCGTCGGCCGGGGTCACCTGGGACTCGGCCGCGGCCAGTGCTTCGTCGCTCACGGCTTCGCCAGCGGCCACCAAGTCGTCCATCGAGCGGGCCCAGGGGGAATCGCTCTGGCCCCATACCCACACCGAGCGCAAGAGCGGATGCGAGGGAGAGGCGATGACCGGGTCTTGGCCCGGGGATACGACCTCTTCGAGCCGGGCCAGGTAGTCGTGGCCCAGATAGCGGGAAACGCTCAGCAGCACTTCCACATCGGAGTGGCGCAGCACCCATTCGAGCTCCCGGGACTTGTAGTAGGTGTTGGCCAGCACGCCGATGGCGCCGATCCGGCCGATGGCCAACCAGGCGGCAATCCAGTCGGGGCTGTTGGGGGCCAGCAGCCCTACCCGGGTGCCCTTGCCCGCGCCGATGGCCAGAAGGCCCTTGGCGATGGCCGCCGAGGCGGCATCGGCGTCGGCGAAGGTCATCCGCCGGTCGCCGAGCACGCCGAGGTCCAGCGGGCCGTAGGCGTCGACCGCCGCTCGGATCATGTGGGGGACGGTCGGCTCGAACGGCGGGAACTCGACCGGGTGAATCGGGGCGGGGACGGGCAGCTCGCCGGGGCTGGCGGTCATCTACCGGTTCTGAGAAGGGCCGATGACCGTCTCGCCGTAGCGGCGCATGGTGTCGAGGGTGGCCTCGATGTCGTCGCCGGGGAGGTTGACGGTGATCCAGGTGACTCCCAGCGCCTCCAGCTCGGCCAGCGCGGCGATGTGGGCGTCGGCGTCGAAGTCGGGGTCGGCCGGCAGGCCGCCGACGGGGTTCAGATAGCTGACGTCGAACTCGGACGGGTCGCGGCCGGCCTCGTCCACGTAGGTCCACAGCTCGTCGAGCATGGCGGAGAGGTCGTCGAGGGTTTCGAGTGGCGGGGTTTTGGCCGTGGTGGCCAGCACCCGGGGGGCGGGAAACGGGGTCCAGCCATTGCCGTGGGTGGCCACCCGGCGGCGGGCCCGCTTGGAATTGCCGCCGATCCAGATGGGCGGATGGGGCTTTTGAACCGGCTTGGGATTGGCGGTCTGGCCCAGGGCGGTGAAGTTGCTGCCCTCATAGGCGAAGTCGTCGGTGGTCCAGATGCCGACCATGGCTTCGAGCGCCTCGTCGTAGATCTGGTTGCGGTTGTTGAAGTCCACACCGAGGGCCTTGAACTCGCCCTTGAGGTAGCCGGCGCCGGTGGCGAAGATGAACCGCCCATCGGAGAAGGCATCGATGGTGGCGATGGCCTTGGCCATGATGAACGGGTTCCGGTAGGGCACCACCACGATGTTGGGAATCAGCTTGATGCGATCGGTGACCGCGGCGCAGAACGCCAGGGCGGCAAACGGATCGACGGCGTCGTGGCCGCCGGCATTGAGCCAGCGGTCGGTGGGGGCGGGATGGTCGGTGAAACCGAGCCCGTCGAACCCGGACTCCTCGGCGGTGCGGGCAAAATCCACCACGCCCTGCTTGGTTATCAGCCGTTGGTCCCACGGATGGGCCACCAACGGAAACACTACTGCGAACTTCATGGGTCTCCTTTTTGTGCGCGCCCTACTGTGCAGCACCGGTCCGGGCGTCGCAAGCGGCCCGCCATTGGGGGTAGCGGCGGTTGGCGGCTTCGGCCCATTGAGGCCGGGGCTCGACCCGGCGGCCGGTTCGGGCCCAGCGGCGGGCCAGGGCCAGGTCGTTGGACTCCAGACCGGCGCTAATGCGGGCCAGCCAGGCCGCTCCCCTAGCCGCCCCCTCGGGCACCGCGGTGACGTCTACCGGCAGATTGGTGGCGTCGGCCAAAGCCTGCATCCAGCGCTCGACGTGGGTGCCCCCGCCCACGGCCACAATGCGCTCGGGGCTGGTGCCAGCCAGATCGAGGTGATGGCGGACCACGAACCCGGCAGCCTCGTAGCCGGCGGCCAGCACATCGGCAGGACCGTGGCCCACATCGAGGCCCACAAGTGCGGCCCGCAGATCGGGATCGTGGCGGGGGGTGCGCTCGCCCCGGATGTAGGGCACCCATAGCGGCAGGCGGTCGGGATGGTCCGGCTCAGCGGTCGGGTCGCCGGTGAGGGCCCTCACCCGCTCCAGGAACAGGCCGCCGGCGTTGCTCGGCCCGCCGATGGCTGCCAGGCCGGGTTGGAGGTGGGGAATGGTCCACAGTCCTTCGGCCTCGGGCCACCCCTCGGCAACCGCCCAGGTGATGAGGGTGGTACCGCATATCACCAGCACATCGCCGGGCGAGTCGGCTCCGGCCGCGAGCTGTTCGGCCAGCGCGTCTACCGTGCCGGCCGCTACCGGCGCCTCGTCCCGGTAGCCGACGGGGGCCGAGCCCATGGCCAGCTCCGGGAGGCGGGCGGGGTCGCACCACTGCGGGTCCCAGCCGTCGGCGCCGAACACTGGCAGGCAGGTCATGGCGGTTATCGCGTCGATGGCGGCCGCCCCACACAGCGCTTGGCTGGCCACCGCTTGGGCGGGCCAATAGGCGTGGGCGTCGGGCACGGCCTGTTCCAACGAGCGCAGAAAGCCTACGAATTCGCCGTCGGGGTGGTGGCCCCGGTGGTCGCCGTACAGGATGCCCGGAGAGATCGGCTCGCCGTTGGCGTTGACTGCGGCCAGCGACGGGACCATGGCGGCCAGGCCGAAGCCCGCCACTTGGTGGCCGGCCGACACCGTGTCGCAGGCCTGCACAACGCTGGTGGCCCACACCGCGGCGGCGTCGTGCTCTAACACTTCCGGGGTGGGAGCGTGCGCGGCGTGGGGGATGCGGGTGCGGGCGCGCACATCGCCGTCGGCGTCAACCGCTACCGCCTTCACCGAGGTGGTGCCAATGTCGATGCCCACCGTGACCTCGACTGCTTCACCCACGGTCATAAACCCTACGCTCATAGCGTGAGCAGGCCGACAGCGCTGGTTACCGCTCCGTTGCGGGGGCCGAGTTTGGACCGGCTGCGGGACGTGGCCGACGTGGATTTCGACCCGTGGATCGAGCACCGGCCCATCCGGCTCTTGGGTGCTGATGATCTGGCCGCCCGGCTGGCCGACGTGTCGGCCGACTTGCTGGTGTGCGAGGCCGACGAGTGCAAAGGGCCGGTGTTCGAGCAGCCGCTGCGGGCGGTGGCCTCCACCCGGGGCGACCCCACCAACGTGGACGTGGCCGGCGCTACCGCGGCGGGCATTCCGGTGCTTCATGCCCCGGGGCGCAACGCTGACGGGGTGGCCGAGATGGCGGTGGTGCTGATGTTCGCAGTCAATCGCTTTGTGCTGTTGGGCGACCGGGACATGCGAGCGGGCACGGTGTTTACCGACACCATCCCCTATCAGCGTTATCGGGCCTGGCAGATGGCTGG
The DNA here is from genome assembly GCA_022821105.1 of Acidimicrobiia bacterium. GTDB lineage: Bacteria > Actinomycetota > Acidimicrobiia > Acidimicrobiales > Bin134 > Poriferisocius. The sequence continues at coordinate 1,242 of JAJEEH010000254.1, read as the reverse complement.
CCGCACGGTGGGATTGGTGGGGTTGGGAGCAGTGGGGCGAGCGGCCAAATGGCGCTTCGAGGGGCTGGGGATGAAGGTGGTCGCCTGCGATCCCTATCAGGCCGATGCCGACTGCGAGCTGGACGAACTGCTGGCCACTGCCGATGTGGTGTCGATGCACGCCCCGGTCAGCCTGGAGACGGCGGGGATGATCGGTGCCGAACAGTTTGCGGCCATGCGGCCGGGGACCATCTACGTGAACACCGCCCGGGCCGCACTGCACGACACCGACGCCCTGGTGGAAGCGCTGACCTCGGGTCATCTGGGGGGCGCGGGTCTCGACCACGTTCAGGGGGAGATCCTCCCGCCCGACCATCCGCTGACCACCCTCGACAACGTGGTGCTGACCCCCCATGTGGGGGGCGCCACCTACGACACCGAGGTGAACCAGACTGACATGGTGGTGGAGGACATCTGCCGGCTCCTGGCCGGTGAGCGACCCCACCGATTGGCCAACCCGGAGGTGTGGCAATGACCGACAGCACCGACATTCGAACCCAAGTGGTGGCCGCGGCCCAGGCCATGGATGCCGCGGGGTTGGTGGTGGGCACCGCGGGCAACGTGTCGGGGCGGGCTGACGACGGCACGATCTGGTTGACCCCGTCTTCGCTCCCCTACGACCAGGTGAGCGTGGACAACTTGGCGGCGGTTGACCTGGAGGGGAACCTGTTGGAGGGCACGTCTCGGCCCTCTACCGAGAAGGCCATGCACCTGGCCTGCTATCGGGCCTTCCCCGAGGTGGGCGGGGTGGTGCACTGCCACCCGATTCACGCCTCGATGTTCGCGGTGGCCCACAAGAGCATCCCTGCGGTGATCGAGGAGGTCATCGTGTACCTGGGCGGAGACGTGCCGGTGACCGACTACCGGCCCACAGGCTCCGATGAACTGGGCGACGAGGTGGTGCGCCACCTGGCCGACCGCTCAGCGGTGCTGATGGCCAACCACGGCATGCTTTGCATTGGCGAGTCGCCCGATCACGCCCTCCACGCCGCCCTGGTAGCCGAGCACACCGCCCGCATCGTGTGGGGGGCCAGCCGCCTCGGCGACCCCGTCGACCTGCCCGAAAAAGCCCGCACCGATTTCGAAGGCGTCTACACCTACCTCCGCACCGAAACCTGGTCGGCGCCTTAGCGGTTAGACAGTGGCGAGCTCTAGGGGGGCGATTTCTTCGAGGCTGATGGGGCGGTCGGCGACGCCTTCGAA
>JAJEEH010000245.1 GCA_022821105.1 Acidimicrobiia bacterium | reverse complement strand
GATCGACGACCCCGCCGCGGCCCCAGCATCGAATTGTTTGGTCGTCGCGGATGCCACAGGTGAAGCTGTCACCGGCTGAAATGGCGGTGTAGAGGCTGAGTGGGGGATCGGCCTGCCCAGCGGTGTTGTCACCCCAGCATTGGGCGGTGCCGTCATCTCGGAGCCCGCAAGCATGGGACAGTCCGACGGAGATGGCGGCAAATCGGTCCTCGGGCGGATCGGCCCAACTCCCTGGTCCCCAGCACTCCGCGGTGCCATCTTCTCCCAACCCGCACGACGCATCGCCCCAGCCGACAGAGATGGCGGCAAAGCGCCCTTCTGGGGGACTAGCGGGCTCGGGGCCCCCGACCTGGTTTCCCCAGCAATGGAGCGTACCGTTGTCTCGAATCCCGCAGGTGCTCTGCACACCGACCGAGATGGCGGTAAAGCGCCCCTCAGGCGGTTCCACGCCGGCTTGGTAGTTGTCCTCCCAGCAGTCGGCAGCACCGTTATCCCGAATCCCGCACGAGTAGCCGCTACCCGCGGATATGGCAGTGAAGTTGCCGCCTAGGTAGACCGCCCAGCCCGGGTCGTTCCCGCCGGCCCGCCAGCATTGGACGGTGCCGTCTTCGCGGATGCCGCAAGAATGATCTTGGCCGGCGGCCACGGCGGTGAAGCGGTCCCCAGAGGCGGCGGGTTCCTCAATGCTGCATGCCGCCAGCAAGACAGCGATCACCAGAATGGACAGCGCCAGACGGCCAGCTGTGATTTTTCGGAGTAGCGCTTGCCTCGGTGACACGCCACTAGGAGGAAGAGCGGGCGGCCACCACGTCGGTGAAGTCCACGAACGAGCGCAGCGTGTGGCCGCCGTCAACGGTGATGAACTGGCCGGTGGTGAAGCTCGACTCCGGTCCGGCCAGATAGCGGATGGCACCGGCGACGTCGTCGGGTCGGCCGATTCGCTGAAGGGGCTGCTGGTCGAGGTACTGGGCCACTACCGAGTCGTTGTTCACCAGACCCTGGGTGGTGTCGGTTGCGGTCAGCCCCGGGCGCACCGCATTGACTCGGACACCGAGGGCCCCGAGCTCGTCGGCGGCCACCCTAACCAGGGCGTCCACCCCGGCTTTGCCCGCGCAGTAAGGGGCCAAGAAGCGACATGATTGGATGGCCGAGGTGGACGACACCGCCACGATGGAGCCGCCCCCGGCGTCGGCCATGTGTCTTCCGGCGTGCTTGATCATGATGAACGGCACCACCACGTTGAAGCTGACCGTCTCCGCCACTTGCTCGGGCTCGTAGTCGAGCACCGCGGCCATAGCACCCCCGCCGGGCACCGAAACCGCCATGTCGAGCCGCCCGGTGGGCTCGGCAGCCAGCGCCACTGCGGCTAGGACTTGATCGCTGTCGGTGGCGTCGCAGGCCGTCCAGCGGATCGACCCACCGGCTTCGGTGGCTAGCGGGGCCAACTCGTCGGCCACCTCTTGCAGGTGGCCCTCGCTGCGGCTGGCGATCACCACATGGGCGCCGTCGGCCACCAGCAGCCGGGCCGTGGACCGGCCGATGCCGCCTGCGCCCCCGGTGACGAGGGCAGCCATCCCGGCCAGCGGCAGGTTCTCAGACGGGTTGCTCATAGCTCGGCCACTCCTTCTCTCACCGCAGTACACAGCAGTTCGGCATGGCGATGGGCCAGGTCGTCGGGCATGCCGGCGATGCTGGTCCAGCAGTAGGCCTCCACCATGGGGATGCCCTCGGACAAACCCCGCAAGTGCGCAATGGCGTCGTCGGGAGTGAGCACCTCCAGCGGCGAGATGACCCCCATGGTGCTGCGCCGCTCCCGCAGCTTCTCCACCGTCAGGGGGCTGGGGGTCTTGCCGGTGCCCGACGCCCCCGCGGCCCGATAAGTGTTGAGCTGCCAGGCCAAGTGGGGGAGGATGCGCTCGTAAGCCTCCTCGGGATCGTCGGCCACCACCAGGCTCACTATCCCGGCCATCTTGGCGACGCCCGGGTCGTGACCGCCCTCGGCCAGGCCCTCTGTGTAGTGCTCCAGCGATGCCGGGTTGATCGACAGCAGGCCGCAGCCCAGACGTCCGGCTCGGCGGGCGCCCTGAGGACCGTTGTAGCCCAGCCAGATGGGGAAGGGGTTCTGCACCGCTGGCGGGGTGACGATGCCGCCGTCCAGCAGTTCTCGCACCTCCCGCACCCGCTGGTCGGTGATCGTGTAGCGCTTGGACAGATCAGCTCCGTAGGCCTCGAACTCGTCGTGCACGTAGCCCGCCCCCAGGCCCAGGTCGATTCGGCCGTTGCTTATCTGGTCGGCCACTGCGGCCTCCTCGGCGATCTGCGGAGCGAGACGAAGTGGAGCCAGCAGCACCGCGGTGCCGATCCTGACGCGCTCGGTGCGGGCCGCCACCGCGGCGGCGAAGGTGAGGGGCTGGGGCAGATAGCCGTCCTCGAAGAAGTGGTGCTCGCTGAGCCACACCGAGTCGGCTCCCCACTCCTCGGCCTGCACGGCCAGATCCAGCGACTGCCGGTAGAAGTCGGGCCAGGGCTTTTGCCAGTCGGGTGGGTTCCGCAGGTCCATGTAGATGCCGATGCGCATGGCCCGACCCTACAGACCTTCAGCGGCGCTACTCGTCTTGGGTGGCTCTACTCGTCCTCAGTGGCAGGAGGCATCCAGTCGGGCCAGTGGTCGGCCAGGGTGAGAGACCACTCCGGGGGGCGCTTCTCCAAAAAGGCCATGACCCCCTCGGTGGCGTCGGGTTGGCCCATGACGTGGAGGTGGATGCGGCGCTCCAACTCGTTGATCACCCCCTGGTCGCCGGGTGAGGTGGTCCACAACAGGCGCTTGCTGAGGGCGACCGACACCGGGGCCACGTTGACGGCAATGTCGCGGGCGGTCTCCAAGGCGGTGGGCAATACCTCATCGGCAGGCAGTGCGGCGGTGGCCAAGCCCATCTGGGCGGCCTCTTCACCGGTGTACATCTGCCCGGTGAGCAGAATCTCCAATGCCTTGGCGTGGCCCACGGTGCGGGGCAGGGTCCAGTGGGACCGGAAGTCGGGCAGCACTCCCCGGCGGTTCTGCACGATGCCCCATCGGGCGTCGGCGGCGATGTAGCGGATGTCGCATTGAAGGGCCATGGTCATGCCCAGGCCCACCGCATGGCCGTTGATGGCGGCGATGACCGGCTTGCGCACGTCCCAGGGGTGGAACTCCAGAGCGTCAGAGCGGAAGCTGTCGGGGTTGGGGGTACCGAACACTCCCGGTCCGCCGGAGAAGTCGGCCCCGGCGCAGAACGCCCGTCCCGCACCGGTGATCACCACCGCCCGGACCTGCTCGTCGCCATCGCTGCGGCGCAGGGCGTCGGCGAGCTCGGTCCCCATCAGCGTGCTGAAGGCGTTCAGCTTCTCGGGCCGGTTCAGCGTGATCACCGCCACCCGGTCGTCTATCGAATAGGCGATGTCCTGGTAGTCGTCAGTCACTGGTCCTGGTATCTCCTCAAGGCCCGGGGGATGGTGACCACCCCGCAACCGGCGATCACCACTGCGGCGATGGTGGGGATCCACATCCATGCCGGAGGCACGTCCAGTTCGAAGAAACTCCGGGCCCATGGCCACACCATCACGATCAGATACGACCCACCCATGGCCGCGGCCAGCCCGATCTTCCACGGTCGCAGCGGGCGGCTGATCACCACCAGGATCACCAGCCCGACTCCCAGCAAGGTGAATGTGGCCACGGTGCGGGCCTCGGGCAGGGTGACCTCGTCATGGCGGCGGGCGATCTCGTAGACGAAGAAGGACGCCACCGCGGCCAGCACCCCAGCGGGAACGGAGAACCGCAGCACCCTGGTCAGAAAGCCGGGCCGGATCAGCTCCGTGCTGGGAGCCAAGGCGAGGAACAGGCCGGGCACGCCGATGGAGAAGGTGCCCACCAGGGTGAGATGGCGGGGGAGGAACGGATATTCCACGGTGAAGATGCCCACCAGCACGGTTAGCAGCACGGCGTAGGCCGCCTTGGTCACGAATAGGTTGGCCACCCGCTCCACGTTGTTGATCACCTTGCGCCCCTGGGCCAGCACCTCGGGCAGTGTGGCGAACGAGTTGTCGAGCAGCACCAATTGGGCCACGGCCCGGGTGGAGGCCGAGCCACTGCCCATGGCGATGCCCATGTCGGCGTTCTTCAGGGCCAGCACGTCGTTCACGCCATCGCCGGTCATGGCAACGGTGTGGCCCCTTGACTGGAGCGCGCCCACCATGGCCTGCTTCTGCTGGGGGGTGACTCGGCCGAACACGGCGTTGTCGGCCAGGGCGGCGGCCATCTCGTCGGTGTCCTCGGGCAGCTCCCGGGCGTCGATGTGGTTATGGGCATTGGGAATCCCCGCCCGCTGGGCCACGGCGGCCACCGTCGCGGTGTGGTCACCGGAAATCACCTTGAGGTTCACCCCCTGCTCCCGGAAGAAGGCCAGGATCTCGGGGGCGTCGGGGCGGATGGTGTCCTCCAGCAGGATCAGGGCCAGTGGGGTCCGGCTTTCGGGCAGGGTCTCATCGGCCAGGGGCTCGGGGCTACGGGCTAGCAGAAGGGTGCGCCGGCCCGCTTCTGCGTGGGTCGCCACTCGGTTCATCACATCGGGCAGATCGCCGGCGATCACGTCGGGGGCGCCGAAGTAGAAGGCGCCGTGGCTGCGGAACTCCATGGCTGACCACTTGCGGGCGCTGGAGAACGGAGTGGAACCCACCGGCGCCCAACCGCCGGTGTCGCCGTCTTCGGGAGCAGGGTAGGCATCGCGCACCGCCAGCATGGTGGTGTTGGGGGCCTCATCAGCGTGGGCCATGGCCCCGAGGGCGGTGGCCACCAAATTGGGATCGACGCCGGGCAGGCTTTCCACCTCGCCGAAGCTGATTTGTCCGGTGGTGATGGTGCCGGTCTTGTCCAGGCACAGCACGTCGGTGCGGGCCAGCAATTCCACGGTGGCCAGCTCTTTGGCCAACGCCCGTCGTCGGGCCAATGCAATGACGCCGGCCACAAAGGACAGGCTGGTGAGCAGTACCAGGCCGTCGGGGACCATGGCCACCGCGGCGGCCACTGTGCCCTGCATGGCGTTCTGCCAGCGGTCCTCGGTGTCGAGCAGCACCAATATCAGCAGAGCCGAGGCCGGGGGGATGATGATGATCAGCCAGCGCAGCACGGTGTCGATGCCCCGGCGCAGCTCGCTGTTGACCAGGGTGAAGCGCTTGGCTTCTTCCGACAGCGAACTGGCGTACGACTCAGCACCGATGCGGGTGGCCTGGTACCGCCCGCTGCCCGCTGCTACGAAGCTGCCCGACAGAAGCTCGTCGCCCGGTTCCTTAACAATGGGATCGGCCTCGCCGGTGAGCAGCGACTCATCGGCCTCCAGCCCGGAGGAAACAAGCACCACCCCGTCCACCACCACCTGGTCGCCGGGGGCCAGCTCCAGCACTTCGTCGGCCACCACCTCACTTACCCCGACTTCGGACACCTCGACGTCGCGCACCACCCGGGCCTTGGGTGCGCTGAGCACCGCCAGCTTGTCGAGCTCGCGCTTGGCCCGGATCTCCTGGGCCACCCCGATCACCGCATTGGACACCACCACCCCCACGAACAAGCCGTCGCGGGGGAAGCCGGCCACCAAAATGGCGGCGAACAGGGTCAGCATGATCCCGTTGACCGGGGAGAAAACGTTGGCCCTCAGAATCTGGGGCAGCGTGCGCACGGGGGCGTCTGGCACCTGGTTGGTGCGCCCCGCAGCCATCCTCTCAGCCACCTGCTCGGCAGTGAGCCCCCGCGCTGGGTCTACCTCGGTGGCTGCGCTTGCCGCGGTCTCAGTAGCCATCAGGCTCCGAAGTTACCGGCTGGGAATCGAAATGGGACGATTTGCCATCGTCCAGGCTGGCCACCGAATCGATCACTGCCAGATGCGCAAAGAGCCCTCGACTGTGGCGGCGGCTACTGACATCGTGCCGTCGGGGCGGGTGAGCACCGCGATGTTGCTGGCCAGTGTGCCTCCGAGCGGGCGGCTCCACATATCCACGGCTCCGTCGGGGCCGTGGCGCACGCCGGCGATGTGCTGCCGGTCGAGCGTGGGGAGGATCACTTCGACATAGCTGTCCCGGTCGACGTCGGCGGCCACGGCCTGCTCGAGGTTCCGGGCGCCGAACTCGTGGGACCGGTAACCCGTTCGTGTCGCAGTAATCCCCAATTTGCTTCCGTTCAAGCTCAAGAACCTCACCGACCCCTGGGTGTCGGGGTAGAGGACTTCGACGATCTCAGTTTGCCCCGTGGGACTGAGCGGCCCTACCGCTACCAGGTGGCGCCAGCCCAACAATCGGTCCACCGGATCGCTGATTGCCATCACACCGCCGCCGGTGCTCGATGCCACCTCGAACCAGATTTCGCTGTCATTGCTGACGGTGAGCACCACATCGTCGATTCCGTCGCCATCCACATCGGCCAACAGTGGTGCGATGGACTCGATCACATCGTCGCCCGACTCGTACACCACCTCGACCTCGTTCACTCCAACGGTGACCACCACCACTGTTGTGGCCTCCAGATTGTCGCCCAATGCGGACTGGGGGTAGCGATCGGTGGGCTGAGCCAGCACCAGCACCTTTTCCGGGCTGATTTGGACCACCCGGGTATCGGGAAGCACTTCGAGCTCGGGACGCCACAGTGTGCCGTCGGGCTCCAGCACGGTGAGTCGCTGGAGGTTGTCCACGTAGGCGGCTCGATTGCCTGTCAAGTACACAGGCACGCTGTTGGGAGAGGCGTTGGCCGGTGTGGTGGCCAGTCGCACCGAATTGCCCTGCACGGCCAAAACCGGCGGCTGGCCGGGGGCTAGCCGGTCGCCGGGGATGTCAAAGGGGGAGGGCTGGCCTCCAATGGGGATCTGATAGCCGTACACCGTTCCATCGGCTAGGGCAACCACCCAGACGTCCCCGTCGGGGGTGCTGGTGCCGGTGACCCAGGTCGGGACATCGCCCAAGTTGATGTCCTTGGTTGTTATTTGCTGGATGAAGCCGGTGCCCAGACCGGAGCCGGTGGCCAGCCGGTTGCCATCAGGCTGGAAGACGGGGTCTACAAAGGTCACCGGCCCGAGATCAGGAGCCGGGGTGGCCGTGGCCGGAGGTTCGACGACGGCCGGGGTGGCCGAGGGGGCTGACTCGATGGATGACCCCGATCCGCAGGCGCCGGTGGCAACAGCTATGAACGCGGCCACCATCACCAACATCGGTGGGGCGGCTGCGGTTCTACGGCTAAGCCCCCGCGTCATGTTCGCTCAAACCGCCAGCCGCCCTCGTGCAGAGTGAGACGGTGCCGGGGGCCGGGCGCGCTGGCGTCATGGGTGTCGTAGCCGGCATCGCCGTGCCATAAAGACACTGGGACTTTGCCGTCCAGGGCGATATGGGTCTCGTAGTGGGGAATGTCGTCGGCCCGGTCGCGGGCCGCGGCCATGGCGTCGTCGACGGTGGAGTGTTGGGTCAACTCCATCAAAGTGATGAAAGTGGGCGGGACCATCTCTATCTCGCTGGCGGTATGGCGGGCCAGGGTTTCGCCCGGGCGCCACCAGGCGTGCTCTTTGATCTCGCCGCCGTCCACGGTGACCGTGCCTGCCGGAGCGGGGGCGAGGAAGAACCAGGTGGCGAAGCGCTTGTTGATGGTGGTGGGGGGAACCCAGTGGGAATAGGGCACCAAATCATCAATTGCGATAGCCAGGTCGGCCTCCTCCGCGGCCTCCCGCACCGCAGCGACCCGACTGGCGGCGTATATGTCGTCGGGCTGCCCGGCGGGGTAGTCGTCATCGTCCACCCGACCGCCGGGGAACACCCACATCCCACCGACGAAGCTGAGCTTGGAGCTGCGCCGCATCATCAGGGTTTCCAGTCCTCCGGGCGCATCGCGCAACAGCACCACGGTGGCCGCGGCCACCAGCTCGGGGGCGTTGTCGTCTTGGCCAGCCCAATCGGTGAAGCGATGGCGCTTGTCGTCGCTCGGGGGGTTGCTCATGGCGCTTCCGTCCCGAACATTCGGGCTCTCACCTCGGGATCGGTGACGAACACCGGGGCATTGTCGTCGCCCAGCATGGCCAGCTTCACCGACATGCCGCCGTCTACCGACAGCACCTGCCCGGTGATGTAGCCGGCCTGGGGGCTGAGCAGGAACACCGCAGCGGCAGCAATCTCGGCGGGATGGCCCCGGCGACCCAGGGGAATGGCGCGCTTAGCCGCTTCGAGCGATTCATGGTCACCGGCCCGGGGGGTGGTGATGGTGCCGGGGGCAACGGCATTGACCCGGATGCCGTGGCCTCCCCACTCCACAGCCATGGTGCGGGTGAGCGAGTTGAGTCCGGCCTTGGCCGCTCCGTAGGCGGCCAGGAAGGGCTGGGAGGCCAGGCTGCTCACCGAGGAGACGTTTACCATGGCCCCGCCGGTTCCGGCGTCGATCATGGCCCGGGCCACCTCGCGGTTGAGGAAGGCCACATAGCGGAGATTGTTGGCCATGACCCGGTCCCAGCCCTGGCGGTCGATGTCTACCAGGGGGCCGAAGTCATCGATGCCGGTGCCGCCGGCCACGTTGATCAGCCCGTCAATGCGGCCATGGGCGTTGAGCGCGGCCTCCACGACGGTCGCCGGAGCATCGGGATCGGTGAGATCGGCCTGAACTTTGACCACCGGGCGGGGGAGCGAGTCGAGCTTGTCGAGCTCCTCTGGAGACCGCTCCACCGCTATGACCTCGGCTCCAGCCGCCAGGGTCGCCTCACAAGAACTAGTGCCGATTCCCCCTCCTCCGGCACCGGCCACAACCACGGTGGCTCCGGTGAGATCGGCAACAGGGACAGCCATTCCTCTCACACTACGGCCTGTCGCTCCGGCAGCCTTGTCATGGTGATCTGGCTACAAGTCATTGGCCGGCTATCAACCTTGGCAATATGTGGCGTCGGATAGTCGGACAGAGGAGTTGCAGCCATGAAGGAGCTCAAGGGCAAGGTCGCGGTGGTGACAGGGGCGGCCAGCGGGATCGGCTTCGCCATGACGGAGCGGTTTGTCGCCGAGGGCATGCAGGTTGTGATGGCCGACGTGGAAGAGGAAGTGCTGGCGGCATCGGCCTCCCAGCTTGAATCCGCGGGCGCCGACGTGCTGGGCGTGCTGTGCGACGTGAGCGACCCTTGCGCGGTGCGAGACCTGGCATCGCAGACGCTGTCGGCCTACGGCGGGGTGCATGTGGTGTGCAACAACGCTGGGGTGGGGCCAGGCGGCCTGATGTTGGAGACCACCGCCGAGGAGTGGGAGTGGATCGTGGGCGTCAACGTCATGGGCGTGGCTCACGGAGTGATCACGTTCGGGCCGATCCTGGCCGAGGCTGGGGAAGGTCACATCGTGAACACTGCCTCGGAGGCCGGATTGGTTACCAACAGCGTTCTGGGCATGTACTGCGCAACCAAGCACGCGGTGGTGGGATTGAGCGAGTCGCTATGGCGAGAGGTGCATCCCCAGGGTGTAGGCGTGTCGTGTCTTTGCCCCAACCTGGTGAACACCCGGATTTTCCAGTCGGAGCGCAATCGCCCCTACGAGGCCGAACTGACCGCCACCCAGAACGCCATCATGACCCCCATGCGGGAGATGATCACCGCCCGGGGCATGGCCCCTTCAGAGGTAGCGGCCAACGTGGTGAGCGCCATTGTCGAGGACCGTTTTTGGGTGTTCACCCATGACACCACTCCCGTGGGGGCCGCGGTGCGCTTTGCCGACATTGAGGCTCGCCGCAACCCCACCGATCCCTATGCGGGAATGGAGTTCTAGCGGGCGCTTCAGGGACCTCCGGCGGCAGTGGGCTAAATTCTCGTCATGGCTGTAGTAGACCAAGCCCCTCGGCTTCCGCTGTTCGACACCCTGGACTTCGACGATTTCCACGCTGATGAGCTGCCCCGGCGACTGGCCGATGGCAACGGCGCGCTGGCCGCGAACATTGGCTCCGGCGCCCTGATCAAGAGCTTCGCATGGCGGTTGACCGACGGCCGGTCAGTGACCTATGCGGTGGGCGACAGTGGTATTGAGGTCCGTCCCGGCCACGACGCGGAGCTGGTGGTGGAAGTCAGCGAGGAGAACTGGTCGAACTACGTGGCCGAGCTGTGGACCTGGGTCGGCTTGCTGTATACGGAGGCCGCCGAGACGGTTCGGGGCGATTTCGGGCTTTTCGAGGACTTCGAGCCGGTGCTGCTGGCCATGTACCACGGCCGACCCCTGTACGAAGGTTGGGAGCCCACGGTGGACCTGACCCGCAGCTTTTCCCTCGACGACGACCATGAGGAGTTGAGCCGCTATCTCAACGAGGCCGGGTTCCTGCACATCCGAGGTGTGTTCAGCGCCGAGGAGATCGACGCTTTGCGGGCCGAGGTGGAGCGCCAGCGAAGCGAGGTCACCCCCGACGACCACCGCTCCTGGTGGGCCACCAACGCCGATGGCGAGGAGGTGTGCTGCCGGGTGACCCACATGGACGACCGCAGCGAGCTGATGCTCAGCCTGATAGGCGATCATCGTCTGGACGCCATCGGCGCGCTGGGCGGAGACAACTTCGCCGCCTACCCCGAGCGGGGCGACGGGGTATCGGTGGTCATCAAGCTGCCCAGCATCGTGGAGGGCATGGCCGACTTGCCCTGGCACCGGGACTGCGGCACCGGCGGGCACTCCATCACCTGTCCCACGGTGAGCATCGGCATCCAGCTTGACGAGTGCTCTGAGGCCAACGGCCAGCTCCACTACCTGGCCGGTTCAAGCGACTCGTCCAGTCGGTCTCGTCATGTGCGCGATGACTGGCCCACGGTGGCCATAAGCGCCTCACCCGGCGATGTCACCGTGCATTACGGCCATACCATGCACGGCGCCCCGCCTCCCACTGCCGCCCCCGCCTCCGGCGGACGCCGCACCATCTATGTGGGCTACCACAAGCCCATCTGGGCCGAGTTCATCCCCCCTGGCCAGGGCTACAACGACATCTTGTTCAAGGACGGCGGCCGCATCAAGACCCCCGAGGAATTCCAAGACCAGAGTTCGTAGTCGGCGAACTAGCGGCCGGTCAGCGAATCAGCAACCGGTCGAGAATCTCGTCGAGCAGGGGTTCGAGCTTCTTGGCGATGGCGTCGGTGTCCTCGCTTAGGTAGTCGTGGGGGATCACCACCCGGGGGACGTCGGGCATGCCCAAGGAGCGGGCCACGGTGTCGGCTGCCACGGTGAAGGGCTCAGTCACCACGGTGACGGTGGGGATGCCCAGCCTCTCCAGGTTCACGGCGTCGAGCACACTGCCCGACGTGCATGAGCCTCATTTGGCCAGGCCGTTGACCACCCCCGCGCAGGCCCGGAACGAGGCCAGCATCTCGTCGCCCGCGGGGCGGCTGAGCACCGGCTTGTGCTGGCGGACCACCGCGTCCACGTCAAGGCGGTGGCGGAACTCCTGCTCCATAACCTCGGTGTAGCGGGTGAAGTCGGGGCCAGACGAGGGGTTGTACTCGTTGACCAGGAAACCGATGATGAGCGGCCCCTGGGTGTGGCCCCGCCGGGAGGCCAGAGCGTCGTCGTTGACCACCACTTGGCCCCGGGGATCCACCAGTTCGCCGACCAACTTCACACTCCAATCCTGCCAGTTCTAGCTGCCCAGCGCCCGGCTCACCGCGTAGCCGCCCAGGTTGCCCCAGCCGGCGCACACCGCCATCCAGGGGATGGACTCGGCTCCGGTGACCATCACGTGGATGTCCTCGGGCCGCTCGGTGACCGGCACCAGCGTGTCGGGATCACCGGTGTCCACCCAGTCGGGCCACCACGCATAGGGGGGAACGCCGGGGGAGAGGAGGTCGCCGATGCGCCGTCGGGCCTGCTGCCAGAGTTGCTCTTGCACGGCGGCCCGGTCGTAGCCGTTCTCGGCCATGTGGCGGGCCTCATTGGGGGTGAGCACCACCAGGGTCTCGCCCATGGTGTGGGTGTTGTTGCACCCCTTGATGGCCATGGCGTCGGCCAACTGCGCTAGGCGGTTGACGGGCGTGTCGTCTGCGCCCCACATGGCCACGCTGGTAGGGGATTCGCAGGCGAACACCGTGATCCCGTTGGACGCGTCGACGCCTCGGGCCTGGTGCAGCGGGGGCCACGGGCTGGCCGGCGACTCGGCCACGCAGAAGGCATAGCGGCCGGGGTGGCCGAACACCTCTTTGACCGGCTCGCCAGGGGTGGCCCCACCGGCATTCCACAACAGCAGCTTGACGGCCCGGCCGATGGCCGCGTTGGCGTGGGCCCCGCCACCGCTGAACACCGATTCGGTATGGGCCATATCGAGCTGTTCCACGATTGGCCCCGACACGATGACCAGCGGCCAGCACGGATGGGTGGTGGTGACCACCCCCCGCAGGTTGAAGCGGTCTTCCAGCATGGCCTCGACGGCGACCAGCACAATCTCGAAGTGCTCGGGCCGACAGCCGGCCATGGCCGCGTTGGCCGCTACCACTTCTACGGTGGCCGCCCCACCCCTCGGGGGTATGGCCCCCAAGAGCTGGCCGGGATCACGCCCCGAGGCCTCCACCAGGGCGTCCACTGCCGATCGGGTAGGGGGATAAACCGGCAGCCCGTCGGTCAGCCCCTCGGCATGGGCCAGCTCCACCCACTCTTCGATGGTGCCGGCAGTTGTGATCAGGCTCATGGGCTCAATCCCATCCGAAGAGCCGCTTGGGGTTGGTCTCGAATATTGCCTGTTTGTGGCTATCGGCCAGGTCGGAGCGATCGGTCACACCGGTCACGCTGGTGGGGAAGTCGCTGTCCCAGTGGGGGTAGTCCGATGCCCACACGATGTAGGCGCTGCTGATCTGCTCAATCACCATGGGTAGACCTAGCTCTCCCTCGGTGGAGATGAACAGTCGCCCCTCGGCCACATAGTGAGCGGGCGGCTTGGTGATGGCGTCGAACTCGTGGCTCCGGTGCTCATAGTGCTCTTCGAGGCGTTCCAAGGTGTGGGGAAACCAGCCCACGCCGCCTTCCAGCAGGGCCACCCTCAGCCGCTTGAACCGCTCGAATACGCCCCCGCAGATCAAGGTGGTGGCCGCGAACATCAGGTTGAACGGGAACTCGATCACGTGGAGCTGGGCGTAAGCATCGGTGAATCGGCCGTTGGCGAACCGGCAGCCGCCGGCGTGGAAGCCCAAGGGCACGTCGAGCTGCTCGGCCAGGTCGTAGAGCGGGTCATTGTCGCGGTGGTCTGGGTTGCGGTCGCCCACCGCGCAGGGGACGGTCAGCGACACGAACCCCAGCTCGGTCACGCACCGCTCGGCCTCGGCCACCGCCTCGTCTATCCACTTCAGCGGCAGCGCCGGGGTGCCCCGCAAGCGCTTGGGGTCGGCCGAGCACCAGTCGGCCAGCCAATTGTTATAGGCCCGACAGCAGGCCGCGGTCAGTTCCCGGTCTGCTCCGGCGTACAGACCGAGCGACATCGCCCCGTATAGCACGGCGATGTCGATGCCTTCGGTGTCCATGTCGGCCAGCCGGAGCCCCGAGTCGACCCCGCCCTCCCGGAGGGTGGTGGATTCTCGGATGCCCTCAGGAGCCCAGGCGCCCACTCCGGTGCCCGGGGGAATCACCTTTCCCTCGATCACATAGCGGGTGGTGCCCCGGTCGTCGGTGATCATCCGGGGCCGGCGCTCATGGAACCGGGCCGGTAAGTACTGCTCCCACAGTTCGTCGGGCTCGAACACGTGGCCGTCCACGTCGATCACCAGATGCTCCGGCATGCCATGAAGCTAACCCCTCGGGCGGGCGGTGGCCCGCGCCGGGCGGACAGGGCGTAATGTTCCGCCAATGGTCAGTCTTGGAGTTCTTCCCCACATGCATGAGTCGGTAGTCACCGACGCCCGCTGGATCACCCAGTTCGCCCAGGCGATGGACGAAGAGGGAGTGGAGTCGATCTGGACGGTGGAGCACGTGGTGGTGGCCAACAACTACGAACCCCGCTACTCCTACTCGGAGTCGGGCCGAATGCCCGGGGCTCCCGGCGTGGTGATGCCCGACCCGCTGGAGATGCTGGCCTTCATGGCGTCGGTCACCGAGCGGGTGCGGCTGGGCACCGGGGTGGTGGTGCTGCCCCTGCACCCGCCGGCGGTGATGGCCAAGCGGGTGGCCACCCTCGATGCCCTCAGCGGCGGACGGGTGATCCTCGGGGTGGGCAGCGGTTGGCAGATCGAGGAATACGCCGCTTGCGGGGTGCCTTATGAGGGCCGGGGGGAGCGGCTCGACGAGTGTATCGGCGCCCTGCGGGAGCTTTGGGCCCCCGGCTACCGCACCTACGAGAGCAACGCCGTGAGTTTCACCGAGTGCGAGAGCCTGCCCAACCCGGCCCAGCCCGGCGGCCCGCCCATCGTCATCGGCGGCAGCACTGGAAGGGCGGCCCGGCGAGCCGGGCGCATCGGCGACGGGTTCTACCCTTATGTGATCTCGCCGGAGGATTATGCCGACCGGGTGGCCACCATCCGGGCCACGGCCATCGAGCACGGCCGGAATCCCGACGCCATTGAGATGACCGTGTGGCCGGGCAGCTACCAGCGGGGCGGGTCGTTCGATCTGGGCCTCATCGAGAAGTACGCCAAGTCGGGCCTCGACCGGCTGATCGTCTCGGCGGCCGAGTCGGGCAGCACCGACATAGACGACATCCGGCGCTTCGTCGGTCGCTACCAGGCCGAAGTGCTGGACAAGATCGGAGGATAGCCATGGCGCTAGTCACACAGGTCGGCGATGTGAAGGTCATACTGGTGCGGGAGACCCTGCAACCGGTACCGGCCGAGGGTATGTATGTGGAACCCGACATGGCGGTGTTCGAGGCAAATGCCGACTGGCTGGCCCCCCACTTCTTGGATGAATCCGGCGACCTAGCTCTCTCAATCCATGCCCTGGTGCTGGAATCGGAGGGTCAGACCATCATGGTGGACACCTGTATCGGCAACCGCCCCATCGAGATGGTTCCACAGATGAGCCACCTGGGCAACGGTTTCCTCGACGAGCTGGCCGCCGCCGGCTATGAGCCTGAGGACATCGACATCGTGCTGTGTACCCACCTGCACTTCGACCACGTTGGTTGGAACACCATCCTGGTCGACGGGGAGTGGGTGCCCACTTTCCCCAATGCCCGCTATCTGTTCAACCGCACCGAGTACGAATACTGGGACTCCGGTGCCGAGGGTGCCGCCATTACCTTCGGCGATGCCGTGCGCCCAGTGCTGGAAGCCGGGTTAGCCGATCTTGTGGGTAGCGACCATTCGGTGACCGGCGAGATCAGCCTCGAGCCCTCACCCGGCCACACCCCCGGCCATGTGAGTGTGCGCATTTCTTCAGCGGGCCAAGAAGCAGTGATCACCGGCGACCTGGTCCATCACCCGATCCAGTTCACCGCTCCCGAATGGGTCATGACCGCCGATGACGACCCACCCCGGGCATCGGCCACCCGAGTGGAGTTCCGCGACCGCTACGCCGACTCCGGCATCCTCATCTTCGGCACCCACTTCGCCGGCCCCAGCTGCGGCCACCTCTCCCACACCAAAGGCCGCTGGGTTTTCACCGTCAAGTCGTAGCAAGCACCAAAGTAGGTGGTTGTAAAACACTCTGATGCTCGGTAAGGTCGAGTCATCACTCGGGGAAGGAGGAGGCCAGAACGCTTATGGAGAGCCTTCCCCCCACCTATTGGTACAACCTAGCCACTAAAGGCGACGTCAGGGCCCTCAAGGAATGGACCCAGGCAGAGTTCACGAGTTTTCGGGGCGAGATGAAGCAGATGTTCGCCCAGCAGACCCGCACGCTGATGTTCATGCTGATGGGTTTCGCCGTGACGATCTGGGGCTCAATCCTGGCCATCGGCCTCAGCTGTCCAGCCAAACGCAGCGTCTATTGGGCGGCGTCGCGTTCGGCGAAGATGTCGGTGGCGATTTCGAATGCCTTCATGGCGGCGGGGAAGCCGGCGTAGATGGCGGCTTGGATCATGACCTCGCAGATTTCTTCCCGGCTCAGGCCGAAAGAGTCCAAGCCCATGATGACGTGCTCGCGGATGGCGAACTCGTTGCCCAGAGCAGTCATCATGGCGATGGTGGCCAGACTGCGCTCTCGGCGGCTCAGCACCGGCCGACCCCACACCGCCGACGGGCCCACCCTCAACATTTCCATCACATCGTCGCGGACTTCCTCGGGAATGGGCAGTCGGCTAAGCACATCGGGCTGACGAGGTTCAGACATGGCCCGACCGTACTTCACCCATGGCAACTGGTCGCACGCGGTGTGCGAAGTTGCATGTTGACCGAATGTGGTGGGGTATTGGGCGTGGAGTCCGGTAGTTTGGACAAGCAGGTAAGGCCGATCGCAAGTGCTGAGGCTCTGAGCGTATGGAAAGCACAAGTAATTTGAACCGCCCGATAGAAGTGGTACCCCGAGAGGGATATCGAGTCTGGCTTCGATACTCCAATGGGGTAGCTGGCGAGGTTGATCTGTCGGATCTGGCTGGCCGAGGGGTGTTTCAGGCGTGGGAGAGTCGAGCTTGCTTTGAAGCAGTGCGAATTGCCGCAGATGGAGGGATCGCCTGGGGGGAAGAGATCGAGCTCTGTCCGGATGCTCTCTACATGAGGCTTACCGGCAAGTCGGTTGAGGAGGTCTTCCCGGGCGTGATGGACGCTTCTGTGGATGCCTGAGCTCTGCCGGTTCTTCGGGATCATCATTCGCATGTACTTTGATGACCATGGGCCGCCACACTTCCATGCCCTCTACGGCGGCGACGAGGCGCTGATCGATATCGACACCTTGGCAGTGCTTGAAGGCCGTCTTCCACCGCGTGCGCAAGGCTTGGTAGTTGAGTGGGGCGCACAGCATCGCGGTGAGCTAAGGGAGGCTTGGGAGCGGGCAAGGCGTTTGGAGCCCCTGGGCAAGATCGATCCCCTGAAATAGATCGAGAGGTCTCCTTTCTGGGCGGCGACTAGGTGTTTCGCTGGTCGAGAGCGCCGGCTATGGCGGCGCCGGCGGTTACGCCGCAGGCGGCGGCCCATAGCCAACTGAGGGCGGCCAGGGTTCCGGCGGTGGCCACGGTGATGGCGGTGCCGCCTAGGGTCCAGTTCACGGCTACTGCGGCGATGGCCGATACCACTGAGAACCAGAGGGCCGACACCAAGCCGCCGATTAGGTGATGGCGCAATGGCTGGTGGGGGCAGGCCATCTTCTGCACCAGGGAGAACACGGCCACTGCTGAAATGAAGCCGACCACGGGGGCCAGCCGGGGGTCGACCCACACTGCAATGGCAGTAGGACCGGCGATCAGGGGAAGCGCGCCCACCAAGAGCCAAAATCCGGTGAATCGTTCCAGCCACCACGACCGGCGGGGGGCGCCTCGCACCCGGCGGACGGCCCGGCAGGCGGCTGCTGCGGCCCTCATGGTGCCCCATACCGCGACCACTGCGGCGATGGACGTGGCCGCCGGGGGAGCGGAGACCACGTCGGCGAACTCCTCTCCGATGGTGCTGTCCACATCGCTGAGCGCGGTCTGCCCGGCGTCGGCCAGCCACTCGTTGAATCGGTCGGCGATGCGGTCCGACACCGCCCGAACCGTGGAGGCAATGGCGGCGGCGGCCACTGCGGCCGGAAATAGCGACACCGCCGACCAGAAGGCGATTTCTGCTGCCCCGGTTCCGCCTTCGCCCTCCCGCCAGCACGAGACGGACTGCTTGGCCAGGGAAACGGTCCTAGTGAACCAGCTCTCAGCAGCAGCCGACGGTGCCTCGTCAGCGCCCATTAGCGAGCGGTTCAGCCGGCCTGGGCTTCGGCGAGACGGGGGATGAGCGCCTCGAAAACCTCGGCCCAGTCGCCCACGAACCCGATATCTACGATCTCCCACAGGGGAGCGTCGGGGTCGGGGTTGATGCCCACCACCGTGCCGGCGTTGCGGACGCCCACGGTGTGGTTGAACTTCCCGCTCATGCCGATAGCGAAATAAAGCCGCGGGCTGATGCTGTGGCCGGTGATGCCCACTTGACGGGCCCGGGGCATCCAGCCGTAGTCGGTGACCTTGCGGGTAGCGCACAGGGCGGCCCCGATGGCGGCCTGGTGCTTCTCCAGCTTGGGGTAGTCGGTTGGATCGACACCTTGGCCCACGCCGATCACCACCGAGGCGTTGGCCAGCTCATCGCTGTCGTCGTCCCGGTAACGCCGGATGATCTCCAGGCGGCTCTGGCCGGGAGATTTCAGCGACAATCGGCGGGCCGGTGGGCGGTCGGGATTGGGCCGGGGGAAGGGCAGTACCCCGGGGCGCACCGTGGCCATTTGGATGGGGGAAGCACAGAGAATCTCGGCCACCAGCCATCCGCCAAAGGCCGGCTTCATGGCGATCAGCTTTCCAGCGTCGTCCGCCTTCAGCCCGACGGCGTCGCCGGTGAGGCCCGCGCTCAGCGTTGCCGCCATCCGAGATGCAACCTCACGCCCCCAGGCGGTGCCCGGTGCCAGAACGGCCCATGGCTGGGTCTCGGACGCCCACGCCGACATGGCCGACGCCAGGTCTTCTTCGACCAGCGATGTGCCGTTGTCGTGATTCACGACAGCGATCTGCTCATCGGCTCCCCATGAGCTCAGTTCCTCGTCAATGTCGTCCAGGCCGGGACCGAGGGCGGCCACCCAACCGCCGATCTCTGCGGCCAGATCGGCGGCGGCTCCTAAGAGCTCCCGGTTCACCCGCTCGCGTCCGGGCTCCACCAGCACGGCAATGGCGGGACCATCGTCACCAGCCAAAACCCGCCCGGGAACCAGAGGAGGCTCGGCACTCGAGCCAGAGGCCAGCGCCCCCTTTTCGGCCAAGATCGCCACCGCCTGATCGATCTGCTCCTCCAACGTGCCGGTCATCATCTGGCGGCCGCGCTCCACGTCGATCATCTGAACTGGCCCGACCGTGGTGGGGCTGGCCTCTTGACCCCATGGACCGGTACCCAAGTCGGCGGCGCTCACCGTCTGGATGTGGGAGCTGTCCACCGTGGCCCAGGCCTCCGGGTCCTTGATCTTGCACGGGTCGCACAACCGCTCGGCGCACGACACCACCGCGGGCAACTGCACGGCCACGTCCACCCACTCGTCATCGTGCTCCAATCGCAGCTCCAAGCGGTCGCCGTGAAGGGAGAAGTGCCTAACCCCGGTGGCGAACGGCAAGCCCATCAGCTCGGCCAGCTGCGGTGGTACCTGGCCGGTGTCGGAGTCCACCGAGTTGCGTCCCATCATCACCAGGTCGAACGGTCCGAACCGTTCCAAGGCGGCGGCCAGCGCCTTGGCAGTAGCCCAAGTGTCAGATCCGGCGAACTCTGGATCGCAGATATGGACCCCGGCGTCCACCCCGAACAGGAGGGCTTCCCGGCACACGTTCTCGGCTGACGGCGGTCCCAGCGTCAACACGGTCACCGTGCCCCCGCTGGCCCGGGCTACCTCGGTGCCCTTGGCCACGGCGCGGCGGCAGTAGTCGTTCATGTGCATATCGATGCCGTCTCGCACCATGCGGCCATCGGGCCCGAGAACCATGTCCTCGAACACCGGGATCTGCTTGACCAATACAGCCACTCGAAGGGGGCGTTCCGGCGCAATCACGTCATCGGGCGGGTCAAACATCTGGTTTGAGGCTACCGAGCGCGAAGTATCGATTTGGGGTTGGGCGATGTTCGGCGCGGCAACAGGTGGCTACGGTTGCCGGATGGCACTTACGAGACGGCGAATCGTAACCGGGCACGACGACAGCGGAGCACCGGTCATCATCTCCGACGGGCAGGCACCGTCGAGCTTCTTGGGCCGGAGCACGGCCAGCATGTGGTACGTCGGACAGCGTCCCGCCTCGGTGGATGACGGCGGGGAGGAGCCGGACGACCGGACCGATTTCGTTCCCCCGCCCGGTGGGATCTCGTGGCGGCTGTTCACGTTGAAGCCTTCGGGCGGCAAGGCGATCGGCCCGCTCGATGACCCCCGATTCGACCAAGACCGGGTCGGCTTTCACGCCACCCCCACCATCGACTTCATCGAGATCATCTCGGGGCAGATCCGGTTGGAGTTGAACGAGCATTGGGTGGAGTTGGCCTCCGGTGACTGCGTCATTCAGCGGGGCACGTGGCATCGGTGGATCGTGATCGGCGACGAGCCCTGCACGTTCAGCGCGACAATGTTGGGAGTAGGCGACGGTGCGGATCCAGGCTTCGCGGGGGCATCCGTTGGCACCGTCGGCCCTCGCAGGATTGTGACCGACGGCGACGGGGTGTGCGCCGACGGCCCCCCGGCCACCGCATCGCAATCCGAAGGGGGCCTGGTCACCGCCGAGCTGTGGCACACTTTCGCCCCGGTGGTCAGCGAGCTCCAGGGCGGCGACGCTCCCCAGTCGGAGATGCAGCTGAACCCCCCGGGCGGAGGAGTCACATGGAAGCAGGTCACCATTCCGGCATCGATGGCCGACCAGGCGGCGTTGATGCACCAAACGCCCACCATCGACTTCGTGCGGATCGCCCAGGGCACGGTGGATTTGGAGTTGCCTGGCCAGCCGCCGACGCATCTCACCGCGGGCGACTGTGTGATCCAGCGGGGCACTGAGCACGCCTGGCGGAACACCGGCGACGGCCCATTCACCCTGTCGGCGGTGATGATCGGGGTAGGGGATGGCTGAGGTGGATCCCCGGTTCCAGGGGCTGCTGGACAAAGATGAGATCACCGACACCATCCACCGGGTGGCCCGGGGCACCGACCGGCTCGACAAGGAGCTGATCGTCTCCGGCTATCACCCCGACGGCTTCGACGACCACAACAACTTCAGGGGCAGCCCGACAGAGTTTGCCGACTGGGTGCTGGAAGTGCTGGCGCACTTCGACTACACCCAGCATCTGCTGGGCCAGTCCCGCATCCAGCTCGAGGGCGATGCGGCCTTCGTTGAGACGTATTGCAACGCCCACCACGTGGTACACCCCACCGAGGAGGGACCGGGCTCCGACATGCGCATGGGCCTGCGCTACGTGGACCGCTTCGAGCGGCGCGAAGGTGGTCCCTGGCTGATCGCCACCCGAATCTGTGCCTTTGAGTGGCGCTACACCTTGGAGCTGAATTACTCGTTCCCCTACGACGACGACTTCACCATCGGCCACCGAGACCGCTCCGACATCACCTACACCCGGGCGGGTTTGATGGGGGAGCCGCGGGGGTGATTCCCGACTGGGCCGAAGCGGCTTCGCATTCCTGGAGCAGAGATGGCGCTCGATAAGCGGCCCATACGGTTTGAGCGGTTGGCTCTGGAGGAAGTGGTCCACGAGATGCTGACCTTGGCGGCGCGGGGCGACGGCTCGGGGTGGATCAACGTTCAGCCGCTGGTGGCCGACGAGGATCGGCCTCCCGAGTCGCCCATATTCAAGCTGTTCACGGCGAAGGGACCGGCCGTCCCGCTGGGCACCTGGGTGCCGGGCCACCATTACCGGGACAAGTGGCAGCCCGCCTCGGTGGGGTTGCAGCACGCCGGCGGTCGGCACGCCGCCAAACTGCTGGAAGAGCGGGGTGTGACCGAGCCCGACGGTTGGAACCGGCGCCAAGACCACATCAAGCGGGGTTTGGTGTACGAGCTGCCCGAGGGACAAGACCCCCGTGTGGCGCTGGAGTTCCTGGTTGATGCCATGGCCAACCTCGTGGAGTTTCCGCTCAGTGGGCGCTGGCAGGCAATGGTTCTGACCCAGCGCTAGGTCTGGTCTTCCCCGGCCTTGAGCCGGTCGGCGGCGTCCTGTTTTAGCTGGCCCTTGGCTACTTTGCCCCCTGAAGACCGGGGGAGGGCGTCCACTACGAACAAGTGTTCGGGCCACCACTCCCGGGATACTCCTCGTCCGGCCAGGTGCTCCCGGAGTCCGTCGAGATCCAGGGTGGTGCTGGGCACCAGCTCCACGTAGGCGGCCACCCGTTCGCCGAACACCGGGTCGGGGGCGGCTACTGCCGCCACCATGGCCACCGATGGGTGGGTCATCACCTCGTCTTCCACCGCGGGGGCGCTTATGTTCTTGCCCCCGCGGATGATGAAGTCCGACGTGCGGCCCACCACCCGCAGGTAGCCGTCGTCGTCGATCTCCACGATGTCGCCCATCAGCATCCGGCCATCGTCGGTCATCAGCTCGGTGTTGGCCTTGTCATCGTCGTAGTAACCCAAAGCGGTGGCCGGTCCCCGGCAGGCGGGCTGCCCCCGGCCTCGCAGCTCCGGAAGCAGGGAACCGTCGTCGGGGTCATAGAGGGCACAGTCCATTTCGGGTTCGCACTTCCCGCCGGAGCGCAGCCGGTCCGTCCGGGGATCGCTCAGCCGAGTTCCGCTCAGCATCCCGGTCTCGTTGGAGCCGTAGAAGTTCAACACCGTGCAGCCGGTGCGGTCCTCGAACTCGGATGCCCGCTGATAGGGGATGGCCTCGCCACCGGTGAACATGATCCGCAGCGAGGACAGATCGTGGTCGTCGAACACCGGGGAGTTGAGCATCATGATGAACTGGGTGGTCACCGCGCACAGCACGGTCACGTGCTCGGCCTCGATGAGGCGGATTAGCGCGGCGGCGTCGAAATCGGCCATCACCACAGTGGGAACACCCAGGATGGTGGGGGTGTAGTGGGCGGTCCAAAGCCCGAAGCCGAACTGCGCCGGCACCGGCACGCAGAACACCTCGTCGGTGCCCAGCCCGCTGTACTCCACCGCCTTCTGGTGGAAGTAAAACCACCGGTTGTGGGTCTGCATCACACATTTGGGCAGCCCAGTGGTGCCCGAAGTGGAGTTCAGCAAGCACAGCTCGGAGGCCCCAAGACGGCGCTGCTCGACGGCTTCGGCGAATCCGGCCACCGATTCCGGTTTGGGGGCATCTTCGCCGTCGAGAGCGATAGCCGCATCCTGGCCAGGGCCTTCAATGGTGATGTGGTGGCTGAGATCGGGCAGGTTTCGTCGCAATTCAGCCACTGCGTCGGCCGCCGGCCGGCCTCGAAGCTCCGCAGCGGTGATAACAGCCCGAGCCCCAGATTTCTCAACCAAGTGGGCGATCTCCGCCGGGCCAGCCCGATGGCCGATGCCCATGACCACCACCCCGGCCTTGTCGGCACCCGTGAACGCAGCATGGACAGCGGCGCCATCCGGCAAGATCACCGCCGCCCGATCTCCCCGTTCCAGCCCCGCGGCCAGCAGAGCAGCGGCCACCCGATCCGACAGCCGGTCATAGCCCGCCCAAGAGGTCCGATCGATGCTCCCCGAAGAGCCCTCCGCGAGCGAGCGGCTCCACGTGACATAGGCAGTGTCGTCGGGTCGCTCAACCGCGTTGCGCCGAATCAGGTCGGTAGGAGTCTCATCCCCCCACCAGCCCGCCGCCACATAAGCAGCAGCCACCTCAGGATCAGCCGCGATCGGCACAGTCTTAGAAGCTATTGGGGTCGGCGATCACCGAGTCGGGGATGGGGTGGCGGAAGAGGTCGCTGGCGTTGGCCCAGCAGATGCGGGCCACCTCGTCGTCGGGGATGCCGGCAAGCTGTTTGCGGAGCAGTTCCTGGGTGTTGGGCCAGGTGGAGTCGGCGTGAGGGTAGTCGGACTCCACCATAAGGTTCTCCAGGCCCATGTAGTGGCGGTGGTCGAAGGCCGAGGGGTCATCGATGGCGCAGAACCAGAAGTTGCGGCGCAGGGTGTCGGCGGGGGACAGCTCCACGTCGTTCCAGGTGCCGTACATGGAGTCGTACTTGCGGACGTGCTCGAGGCGGTCCAACAGCCCGGCCACCCAGCCGAGGCCCCCTTCGCTGAGGGCGATCTTGATGTTGGGGAACCGCACTGGGATCTTGGAGTACAGCCAGTCGACCGCGGCGAACATGGCGTAGCCGAAGAACAGCACCCCCACGGTGTCGGAGGGGGCGTCGGGGGAGGTGGCAGGCGAGGTGCCCGAGGAGCCGACGTGCAGGCACACCACCGTCTCGGTTTCCTGGCATGCGGCCATGATCGGGTCCCAGTGGCCCGAGTGCAGGCTGGGGAACCCCAGAGAGTGGGGGGCCTCGGAGAAGCTGATGGCCTTGTAGCCCCGTTCGGCGTTGCGGTACACCTCTGCCGCGCCCACCTCGGGGTCTAGGAAATAGGTGAGCTGGCAGGGGATCATGCGGTCGGGATAGGCCCCGGACCACTCCTCGATATTCCAGTCGTTCCAGGCCCGCACCGCGGCCAAGGCCAGATCGGGGTCGTCGGTGAGCTGCTGGAAACGCTGTCCGCAGAAGCCGGGCAAAAACGACGGAAAGCACAGCGAGGCGTACACGCCGTTGAGGTCCATGTCGGCGATCCGGGCGTCGATGTCCCATGACCCCCGGCGCATGTCCTCGAAGCGGGTGGGCTCGAAGCTGTACTCGCTGACGGGGCGGCCCACCACCGCGTTGAATCCCACATTGGGCAGCGAGTGTCCGGCATACAGCCAGGTCTCAGATCCGTCGTCGAGCGTGGCCACCCGGGGAGCGTCGTCGGCATATTTGGCCGGGAATCGATCGGCGAACGCCCCAGGAGGCTCCACAATGTGGTCGTCCACCGAGATCATCGGCGTCCACCGATCGGCCCTCTCAGGCTCGGGCAGAAAGGTGACCTGGCCCTTGACGTGCTGGGTGAAAGAGGTGTCAGCAGTGAGGTCGTCGAGCGAGATGGCCATGTCTAAGCTTGCCGCGTATCAGCCCGGTTGGGCTACTGAAAGGCGCACTTGGAGGTCGGTGAAGTTGGGGGGACCGAGGCCGTCGCTGCAATGCAGGGACAAGTGGCGCTCGGCTTTTTCGACGATCATGCCGGCGTTGCCCAGCCAAGCCGTCTCCAAGCCCCCCAGATCCCAGGCATTCCACACCTCCAAACGCCGGGCATTGGCGCCGATCACTGTCAGCTCCACTTCGATCGGGCTGGTGTCGGACCAAAGGGAGATGATCTCCGAAGTGGCCCCGTTCACTTCGAGGAGCCCGTTCACCGCGGCCAGCTTGAGGGCTTGGCGCCGATCAGGCCGGGCGGCGATCCGCTCTACCCGCACCTTGGTGCCCTCCGAGGCCGCCAAGCGCAGAAGCGGCCGAACGTCGCTCCCGCGATGCTCAACGGTCTCGGCCCCGTCGGCGAACAAGTCACTAAGCGTGGGAGTGGCCGTCATGGCCGGGCAAAGGGGTCGAGACCCTGGTCGTCCCACGTGGGGGAGGGCCGGCGCTTGGTGGCCCAGCAGTAGCGCAGCATGGACTCGGGCAGGCTCAGCTCCTCGATGGCCCCGGTCCGGGGATTGAAGCGTTGAGGGGCTTGTCCGACGGCCATCAGCGTCCGGTTGTCCTCGCCGAACACCGCCGAGGATGAGCGCTCCGACAGGTTCTTCCAATAGCGGCGGCGCACGGCGGTAATCGACGGCGGGGTTCCCCGGGGGGTGAGCTTGAAAATTGAGTCGCCCGCCTGCCACGGCCCCGGCGACGATGGCTGCTCTGGCTGGGGGGCGGGGTTGAGGGCGGGGTATTCGGCGGGAGGCTCTGTAGCAGGGGCGAGGGAATCCTCTGGCTGCTGGCTGGTGGCAGGTTCAGGCGGGAGCGCCGGAGGTTCGCTGATGATGCCCGGCGCTGAAGCGGTGTCGGGAACCTCTGGTGACACTGGAGCGTCAACTATCAGCCACCCCGGTGTCCCGGTGGTGCGGGGGCGGAAGGTGCGTCGGATGGGCTTGCCCATCCAATCCAAGATGATGGCCAGGGTGGCCAGCGCCAGCATGATCAGCAGAAAGACGAAGAAGACGGCAATCGAGGACATAGCTCTAGTGGTTGGATTTTACGCTCAGCGCCCCTGAAAACGGGGTTCGCGGTGCTCGGAGAAAGCGGCCCGGCCTTCGGCGAAGTCCTCGCTAGCCCAGCAGTCGGCGATGGCGTCCAGGGCTGCCCGTCGATCCCCCCGGCCCGCGGCCGCGGCAATCGACAGTTTCACCGCCCGCAGAGTAAGGGGAGCATTGGCCACCAGGCGGGAGCAGAGGTTGTCGACCTCCCGGTCGAGCTGATCGGCGGGCACCACCTTGTAGGCCAAGCCCATGGCCGCGGCCTCATCGGCGCTAAACCGGTCCCCGGTCATCAAGACGCGCGCGGCATTGGCGTCACCCACCCGGCACACCAGCTGCTCGACGCCCTCGATGGGATAGCCGACCCCCAGGCGGGCGGCGGGGATGCCGAACTGTGAGCGGTCGGTGGCCACTAGCAGATCGGCGTGAAGGGCGACTAGGAGCCCACCGCCAAGGCAGTAGCCGTCCACCGCGGCGATCAGCGGCTTGTTGAGGCGGCCGAGAGCGGCTGGTCCTCGACCGGTTCGGGAATCGTCGGGGGAGGGGTTACGGCTCGGGCCCCGAGCGGAGTCCAAGTTTCCGATGTCGGCGCCGGAGGCGAACGCCCGACCCCCGGCACCGGAAATGACCACCACCCGAATCTCCTCGTCTTGCTCGTAGGCGTCGACAACGACGGCCAGCGCCGCGAACATGTCGGTGGTGATGGCGTTGTGCCGCTCGGGATTGTTGAACACGATGCGGCCGACCGCGCCCTCGACCTCGGCGATCAGCTTGTCGGTTCCGGTATCCACGCTCTGGGCCATGGGGTAGTAGTAGCACGATGGCCATGTACGACCGAACCGAGGCCGGAAACGGGCCGCTCGACGGCCTGCGGGTTATCGACCTCACCAGGGCCCGGGCTGGTCCGACCTGCACCCGGCAGTTGGCTGACATGGGGGCCGAGGTGATTCGCGTCGTCGAGCCCGGTGCCTACTCTTTGGGCGGGTCAGACACCTACAACCTCCAGCGCAACAAGCGGTCGATGGTGCTCGACTTG
>JAJEEH010000229.1 GCA_022821105.1 Acidimicrobiia bacterium | reverse complement strand
ACGGAGCCCGGGTGGTGGCGCTGACCATACCGGTGCTGGTGGGCATGAACATGAGCTTCTTGAACTACTGCGCCCTCAACATGCTCCCGGACTGGGGGGAGGTTCTCGGCCTTCCGGTTGCCGAGCGCATGGCCCGGCTGTCCGAGCCCCAGACTAGGGCCCATCTGGCCCAGCGGGCCGCCTCGCCCGATGCCGGCGTGTTCAGCCGGCTCACCGGCTGGGGCGGCTACCGGATCGGCGACACCTTCGATCCGGCCAACGAGGGGCTGACGGGGCGCACCGTGGCCGAGATCGCCGCCGAGCGGGGAACAGAGCCCTTCGACACCCTGGTTGACATCGTGTTGGCCGACGAACTGCGCACCGTGCTGTGGCCGGCCCCCACCGACGACGATGACGAGAGTTGGCGGCTCCGGGCCGAGGCGTGGCAGAGCGAGCACACGCTGCTGGGCGGGTCCGATGCCGGCGCCCACCTCGACCGAATGTGCGGTGCCCCCTACACCACCGCGTTTTTGGGCGACTGCCTGCGGGGCCGGCGGCTGGCGTCGCTGGAATCGGCCATACACATGCTGACCGACGCTCCGGCGCGCCTGTTCGGCCTGCGGGGGCGGGGCCGCATCGAGCAGGGATGGCGCGCCGATCTCGTGGTTTTCGACCCCGACACGATCGACTCCGGCGCCATGCGCATGGTGGACGACCTGCCGGGCGGCTCGCCTCGCCTGTTCGCCGACTCGGTCGGGATCGAGCATGTGCTGGTGAACGGCCAGCCCATCGTGAGCGACGGGCAGGCCACTGAGGCTCGGCCCGGCACCCTGCTGCGGTCGGGGCGCGACACCGAGACCGTGCTGGTCGGGTAGTGGACCTCGAGCAGACCAAGGTCTCGCTGGCCCAGCTGAGGCGGCGGCTGGAGATCTTCTCGTTGCGCTGGCAGGCCCGTTTCGACACCAGACGGGTCGACCAGGCCGTCCCGTGGATCATCGCAGTGCTGTTGGGCGCGGCCCTCTCAGGGCTGGCCTTGACTCGGGCCTATCAGCTTGATGCCGGAGCCGACTTGTCGGCCCACCTGCAAGGGCTGTGGCTTATCGGGGAGGGCTATGAGCCCCGCTCCAGCGTGGCTGGCCACAACCTGCTGTGGGAGCAGGCCGCGTTCATCCTCTATCCCGTGGCCGGGCTGATCGCCCTGCTTCCCGACCAGCCCACCCTGCTTTGCCTGCAAGCCGCGGCGCTCGCCCTGGCCGTGGTGCCGCTGTGGCGAATCGCCCGCGACGTGGGAGGGCTCAAGTCGGGAGCGGCGTTCGCGGTGGTCTTCGCCTACTGCGCCTATCCGGCGGTCCACTCGATCAACCTCTCCGACTTCCACCCTGAGGCCCTGGCCGTGCCCGCGTTGTTCGCCGCGGTGCTGACTGCCTTCAAAGGGCGGTGGAACTGGTTCGCCGTGTTTGCGCTGTTGGTGGTGACCTGCCGTTCTGATCTGGCTTTCGCCCTCTCCGGACTGGGCCTACTGGTGTTGCTGGAAGGCCGCCGCCGCCCCGGTACCGCCATTACCCTGGGCGGCCTCGCCTACGGGTTGGTGGCGATGACAGCCATCCAGCCCCGATTCAACGGAGGGCGGTTCCCCCATATCGAGGCGTTCTCCGACTTCGGCAGCGACCATCCGGGCTCGGTGCTGTGGGGCTTCATATCTGCCCCCCACCAGGTGGTGGCCGACGCGGTATCGCAGGCCAACTTCCAGATGATCGTGTTCCTGCTGGCGCCGGTCATGCTGTTGCCGTTGGTGGCGCCCCGCTACGTACTTCCCGTGCTGCCCCTGTTCGCGGTGTACCTGGTGGCCGACGTGCCATCGGGCCACTTGGCGGAGGCCTCTCAGACAGTGCCGATGATTCCGTTCGTCTTCGCCGCCACGGTGTTCGCCCTGGCCCGGTCCGGCCGGGTCTTGGTGGAGCGGGTGAACGTCGACCGCCGCCTGCTTACCGCCCTGGTGCTGACGGCCAGCCTCTTCTTCTTGCGCGATGCGCCGAGCTCGCTGTACGAGAGGCCGTGGGACTGGGGCCAGCGCGACACGCTGGACATCGCCCGACAGGAGGCCGCCGATCTGATTCCCCCCGATGCATCGGTGCGGGCTTCAGAGCAGGTCCTGCCCCTGCTGTCGGACCGGACCCGGCTGTACCAGCTTCATGCCGGCGACGACCCCGACAGCGCCGCGGTGGCCGCCACTCCCAAGGTGGAGTGGATTGTGTTCGATGCCGAGTCGGCACCCCAGTGGAGTCCCCTCGACATCGAGAGCTTCGATTTGGACATTCGGCGAACCGGCTTTGAACGGCTGGACCTGGAAGAGGAGGTAGCGGGCCTGCGGGTCTACCGGCTCCGCAATGTGATCCAGAGCTAGCCAGCCGCTGGAAGGTGGGAGCGCAGGGCCTCGGCGGCCTGGGCCAGCTCTTCGGGGGGAACCGAGGCTTTGGCATTGGCGAAGCTCAAGTCGGCGATATCGAACATCGGGATGACGTGCAGGTGGGTGTGGGGCACCTCGTGGCCGGCAATGATGAGCCCGATTCGGGGAGGCCCGAATGCGGCCATCTGGGCATTGCCTACCGTTTGGGCCACGACCATGAGATGGGCGGCCAATTCGGGAGGGACGTCCAGCCAGTGGTCGATCTCCGCCCGGGGCACGACGAGCGCGTGGCCGGCCTGTATGGGGTTGATGGACAAGATGGCGACGCAGTCGTCGTCTTCCCACACGAAGTGACCCGGAAGATCCCGGTTGATGATCATCGTGAACACGCTGGCCATGGCTCGATTGTATGCTCGGACAGCCGGTCATGCCGTTACAATCCCCCGGCAGGCCGGCGGGTCCTGTCCCGGCCCAGCCCGCCGTCCTCGCAGAGCTGCGGGCGGCGGGCGCCCTGAGCCGGGCCACCCCCC
>JAJEEH010000045.1 GCA_022821105.1 Acidimicrobiia bacterium | reverse complement strand
CGATCCCGACACCGGCAAGGTCACGCTTTTGCGCTACGTGGTGAGCGAGGACTGCGGAGTGCTGATCAATCCCATGGTGGTCGACGGCCAGATCGCCGGGGGAGTGGTGCAAGGCATCGGCGGTGTGCTGTATGAGCACTGCGTT
The DNA here is from genome assembly GCA_022821105.1 of Acidimicrobiia bacterium. GTDB lineage: Bacteria > Actinomycetota > Acidimicrobiia > Acidimicrobiales > Bin134 > Poriferisocius. The sequence continues at coordinate 11,292 of JAJEEH010000045.1, read as the reverse complement.
TACGACGAGAGCGGCAATCCGCTGGCGTCCACCTTCCTCGACTATCTGGTGCCCACCGCGGCTGAGGTGCCCGAGCTAGAGTGCGGCCACGTCGTGGTGCCCTCCGACACCCCCGGCGGGCACAAGGGAACCGGCGAGGGCGGCGCCATCGGAGCGCCCCCAGCGGTGTTCAACGCGGTGGCCGACGCCTTGGCCCCCTTCGGGGTGTATCCCAACCGCCAGCCGCTCGACCCCAACGCGGTGCTCAGCCTGATCGCCTCGGCCTCCGATTAGCTATTCGCCCCCAGTCTCGGGGTCCGGGGAGGCCGGCGCGGCGACACCCCAAGCCGGACTCGGCCTGGGCATGTGGGCCGCGGCCACCGGCATCTTCTTGTTCAGCTGGGGCCCGATCTTCGTCCGCGACAACGAGTTCGGGGCCCTGCCGTTCGCGTTCTGGCGCCTGATCGGGGCGGCAATCTGGGCGGTGGCCGCCCTCCACCTGCGGGGCGGCCGGCTCGACCGCCGGGTGCTGCGCCACTCCCTGGCCGGCGGGGTGGTGTTCACTGTCAACGGTGCCACGTTCTTCACCGCCATCAAGACCACCTCGGTGGCCAACGCCATGGTCATCGGCGCGACCGCCCCCATCTTCTTGCTGTGGGCCGCCAGCCGGATCTTCAAAGAGCGGATCAGCTACCGGGTGATCGTGGCCACCCCGGTGGCCATCGCCGGGATGGTGATGATGCTGCTGGGCCGCTCAGGGAGCACCGGTGGCGGATCCCTCACCGGCGATGTGCTGGCGGTGGTGGCGGTGATTTCCTTCTCCGGCTATCTGGTGGCTTCCCGCATCGCCCGCAATCACTTGACCGCCCTGGAGTATCAGGCGGGCTGGTCCACCATTTCGGCTGTCCTCATGCTGCCGGTCGCGCTGTTGTCGTTCGACCCCCTGTTCATAAGCGACGGCTGGAGCTGGGGGGTGGCCGCCGCCATGGCGGTGACCGCCGGAGTGGCCCATCTCACGTTCAACTACAGCCACCGGTACGTGTCGTTGCGCACCATCTCGCTGTTGAACATGACCGCTCCGGGTCTGGCGGTGATGTGGGCCTGGTTCTTGTTCGACGAGCAGCTAGGGGGATTGCAGTGGCTGGGGGTCCCCCTGGTGGCGATTTCGGTGCTGGCCGTCGTATTGGATGAGTGATGGCGGCGGAATTCGGATTCAGCCGTCGTATTGGATGAGTGAGCCAGCCTTTGGGCAGGGTAAAATCACGGGCTGATCCGGGGTAGCTCAACCGGCAGAGCAAGCGGCTGTTAACCGCTAGGTTGTGAGTTCGAGTCTCACCCCCGGAGCCAAACCAGCACCAGAGAGCCAAACCAGCACCAGTGCAAGGGCCCCGCCCAATAGGCTGTCGGCGGGCCCGTAGCTCAGTGGTCAGAGCAGGCGACTCATAATCGCTCGGTCGCGGGTTCGATCCCCGCCGGGCCCACTCCTTCTTCCTCTACCTCGGCCGGCTCCTGCCAGCGGCGGGTGAGCCAGCCCAAGCGGTGGGCGACGTACAGGCCGATCATGGCCAGAGCAATGCCCACGAAGCCGTCGATCACCCAGTGGTTGCCGGTGAGCACGACCGCCACCGCCATCAGCAGCGGTGAGGCCACCGCGAAGATCCGCACCGGAATCGACCGCACAGTGCGGAACAGCACCACGCAGGCCAAAACGTTCCATCCCACGTGGAAGCTGGGCAAAGCGGCGTACTTGTTCACCACCGACGGGGGTTGGAGGTACTTGTAGGAGGTGGACAGCTCGGTGACCGTGTCGGTGAAGCCGTCGAAGAAGCGGGGCGGGGCCACCGGGAAGAAGGCGAAGAACACCAGGCCCAGCGCGCCGGAGACGATCATGGCGTTGCGCATCAGCGTGTAGCGGCTCCGGTTGTAGTGGTAGAGCAGCAGCAATGCGCCGATGATCACCGGCCAGTGCAGCCAGATGTACACCCAGTTGAAGAAGGTGACCAGCCAGTGGTAGTCGAGCACAGCCGATTGAGACCAAGCCTCTAGGTCCAGCCCCAGAGTGGACTCGAAGGTCAGCAGGTCGTAGGCGTTCTTGAATGCGGCGACCTCGGCCCCTTTGGTAGCCATCCGCACGCCGAAGTAGATGAGCGCGGCCACTGTCACAATCAGCACTTGGCCTGGGAAATTGCGCCAGCTGCGCGCGTTGCCGTCGATTTCCGGCGCGACGATGAGCTTTAGCTGACGAACCATGGCACTTTAATGTTAACCGATTCGTTACCGGGATTTTCCACCGGTTCACTCGGGTGGTCCGATCGGCGCCAGCAGAGGCTTGAGCGCCCTCAGATACGCTTAGACGTCGCCCAGCCAGGCTGGTGCCCGGTCCAACAGGAATTCGCTGATCTCGGCCACCTTGGGCATCACGCCGCCGAGGCACTCCTGGCCGGTGAACATGCCGCTGATCGACACCTCCACTCGGGATGTGATAGAGATGCTCCGCTCCGGGCCGTCGGTTACCGCGGCGTAGGCGTCGATGGCCGACACGTCTAGGGGCAACTCCATGCCCCCGATTCCGGCCAGTTCAGTGGCCAACAGCAAAAGGTCGGGTCCATCGGGCAGCGGCGGCAGGCTCCAAGACACCACCAGAGGCAGCTTGAAGTCATCGGGGGGATCCACCCCCTCGGGCAGTTCCATCACGTGGTCCTCGAAGCTCAGCATCACCCGGGGGTCGACCTCCAGCGTGATGTGCACATCCAGTGGCCCGCCGCAGGCAGCCGCGGGATGAATGTCAACCTCCCACGCCTGGCGCATGGAGTAGGTCTCCACGAAATGGCGATCATCGTGGACATGAAAGCCGTGATCAACGGCATGGTCCTTGAGATCGGCGATGAAGGTGGCGATATCGACGACAGCCAAGAATCCCACACTGCCACGAAATTGACCGTGCTGGCTATCTGATAGCAGATAGTTTCACCCCGGTGGACGGCGACCGAATCCTGATGGTTTTGGACCAGGCTGCGGCCCGGGTGGCCGACGTGGTGGCCCGGATCGACGGAGGTCAGCTCACTGGGGCCCGGGAAGGCCAGTACGGCTTCGACGTGGCCGCCGATGAAGCAGCTTGCGCCGTGCTCTTGGAGGCCGGCTTAGGGGTGTTCAGCGAAGAGTCGGGACCGCACAACACCGAGCGGGACCTCGTCGTAGTGCTCGACCCGGTAGACGGCTCCACCAACGCGGCTCGCGGCCTGCCGTGGTTCTCAACCAGCTTTTGCGCGGTGGACTCCGAGGGGCTGCTGGCCGCGCTGGTGCTCAACCTGGCGAACGGCAAGGCCTATCGGGCGGTGCGGGGCCGAGGGGCCACCGTCGACGGTCGCCCGCTGGCCCCACCTGCCGAGATCGAGCCCCGCCGGGGAACAGGGCCATCGGGACAGCAGTCGCTGGGGGAGGCCACGGTGGGGCTGACCTACATACCCCCCCACCATCTGGGCTGGAGGCAATACCGGGTGCTGGGGTCCATTGCCCTGGACATGTGCGCGGTGGCCGAGGGGGTGCTCGACGCCTACATCGACTGCACCAATGAAGGGCACTCTACCTGGGACTACCTGGGGGCCGCATTGGTGTGCGCCGAGGCCGGGGTGGCCATGGGGGAGGCCTGGGGACGCCCTCTTTTGCCCGACGACCTCGCTGAGCGCCGCTATCCAGTGGTGGCCGCCACCCCTCAGCTGCTCGACGAGGTCTTGACCCAGCGGCGCACCTTCGGCGCCGAAGATCCCGCCGCTATTGGTGCAGGAGAAACTGAAGTACGCCACTAATCTGGCCATCGCACCGGGCGCGTAGCTCAGATGGCAAGAGCGCTTCCCTTACAAGGAAGAGGCCGGGGGTTCAAGTCCCTCCGCGCCCACCCGGATTATCTGATTCGGAATGGCTCCGCATATGGCGAACAAGCGGCGGTATGGGTAACAATGTCCCCGCGTTCAATAGTCGGCGGATGAGAAGCTCCGTCGGCCGAGAAGGGGGAACCGTGAAGAATCTCCGTTGGATCATCTGTCTGTTGGCTGTCTTCGCCCTTGTTGCCGCGTCTTGCGGCGGCAACGACGACGAGGGCGGCTCGGCCCCAGCTGCTGCACCTACCGAAGCCCCAGACGATTCCATGGATGACGACATGGGTGATGACTCCATGGGCGATGACTCGATGGATGACGACATGGGTGATGACTCCATGGGCGATGACGACATGGATGATGACATGGGTGATGACTCCATGGGCGACGACGACATGGATGACATGGGCGACGATGACATGGGCGAAACCGATGCCGAGCCGGTTGCGACTGAAGAGCCCGAAGTCGATCCGTGCGCCAACGTTGATCTGGAGGCCACCGACATCGGAATCACCTCCGACACCATCACCGTGCTTGTCATGGCCGATGTAGGCTCCCCGCTCGCTCCTGGCTTGTTCCAGGGCTCTATTGACGGCGTCAAGGCGTGGGCCGACCACGTGAACGCCGAAGGCGGCTTGGCCTGTCGCCAGATCGAAGTCCTTGAGCACGACTCGGCCATCAGCCCCACTGATACCACCAACGGTTTCCTGAAGGCTTGTGAAGATGCCTTCGTGTTAGTGGGAACCACGGCCCTGTTCGCCCTTGACACCTCCGACTTGCAGACCTGTCCAGATGCTCAGGGCAACGAGATCGGGGTGCCTGACTTCGCCTACATCACAACCGAGCCGCCTCACCAGTGCTCAGTGGTGACCTTCGCCTCCAGCCGGCCCAACAGCGAGTGCCCCTACGGGGGCAGCGGGCCTCGGACGGTTCAGAGCCAGGTGGGTCACGCCCAGTGGACGTTGGAGAATGTCGAACCCAATCTCCACGGCGTGTACTTGGTGCCCACTGATCTCCCGTCCACCATCACTTCGACCATGCCTCAAGTGCGGTCCTTCCAGGAGATCGGCGTGGTTATCGACGGTGAGCCTGGCTTCAGCGGCTTCACCACTCAGTCGGAATATGGGACGTACATCCAGATCATGCGGGACAACGACTCCAACTTCGCCTATTCCGGTGGCGACGACCAGTCCATGATCAAGTGGCGCAGCGAGGCTGAGGCGCAGGGATTTGATTCCGAAAGTGTGGTCTGGATGTGCCAGCTGGCCTGCTACACCCCCAGCTTCTTGGAAGCGGGCGATGTGGTCGAGGGGACCTATACGTGGATCTGGTTCCTGCCGTTCGACGAGGTTGAACACAACGATGAGCTGGCCGATTTCATGGAATTCATCGACAACGATTTCCCGCCGGCCTGGGCCGCGGGCTCTTGGGCAGACGGCGTGCTGTTCGAGCAGGTAGTCAACGGCATCGTGGCCGAAGCCGGTCCCAACGGTCTGACTCGTCAGGCGGTACTCGACGGGGCTCGAGGCCTGACTTCGTTCGACGTGAACGGCTGGTGGAGCCCGGCTGACTATTCCACTACCCAGAACATCATGCCCTGCTTCATGGTGATGCAGGTGCAAGACGGTGCCTTTGCCCGGGTGTACCCCGAAGCACCGGGTGAGCTGGACTGTAATGCCGACAACGTTGTCGAGCTCACCCTCGACTGGTCCGCGGAGTTCGGCGGCTAGTCGAAAGCAACTGAAGAGGAGGATAGGAAGGCCGAGATCTCGTGATCTTGGGTCTCCGTCCGTCAGTCGTGATCACCACGGCGGTTGCCGTGGTGGGCGCCGTGATCCTCACGATATTCACCTGGGCGGGCAGTCCGGTGACCAGTGGGACCTTCCTGGTTGCCACCTACACCGGGTTGTTCCTTGGTGCGCTGTGGGCGATGTACGCCACCGGACTGGTCGTGGTGTACACCACCACGGGGGTCTTCAACTTCGCCCAAGGCGCCATCGGGGTTTTCTCTGCGTTCCTGTATTGGGAACTCCATGTGAATCGGGATTGGCACTCCATTGCCGCTCTTTTGGTGGTGGTCGGCCTCTTTGCCCCGGCATTGGGAGTGTTGCTCGACATCATGTTGATGCGCCGTTTGCGAACCGCGACCTTGGTCGTGCAGCTCATGGTCACTGTGGCGGTCATGGTGCTCTTGCTGGCTCTGGTCGGCGTTGTCTGGGAGGCAGACACCGCTCGACGGGTTCCCTTCCTCTTCGGAATCGAAAACGGCGTCGATCTCGGACCGTCGCGACTTCCTTGGCATCGGTTGATTGTGATCATCGTGGCAATCGCCATCGCCGTGTCCATGCGGTATCTCCTGCGCCGCACCCGCATCGGGACCGCTATGCGGGCGGTGGTGGACAACCGGGAATTGGCCGCGCTCAACGGGGCTCGCCCAAATGTGGTGTCGTCTACGTCGTGGGCGTTGGGCTCCATGCTCGGAGCGCTGGGCGGCATCCTCATAGCCCCTGAGCTCGGCCTCGATCCAGCAACTCTCAACAGCGTGGTGATCATCGCATTCGCCGCCGCCGCATTCGGGGCGTTGAGAAACCTGCCGTTAGCGGTGGTTGGTGCCATGCTGCTGGGGTTGCTCCGACAGCACTCCGAAACCTGGCTGGACTTCGGACCAAATTTCCAGATCGCGCATCGGTCGGTCGCGCCATTGCTGCTATTTGCGGTGGTGGTTGCTCTGCCTCAAGCTCGCTTGCAGGTGGGCAGGGTGGCCCACCACCTGCGCCGCCACGAGCGCTACACCAATTGGTGGGAGGGCCTCATCGGCTGTGGCGTGATCATCCTGTTGGCCGTGATGTTGTCCGGAGGGTGGTTGAACTTCAAGATCTGGGATCCCGCTCCTTGGGGACTGCTAGAGCTGAACTCGGCTAATGCCGCCCTTGCTATGGCCCTTATCGGGTGTTCGCTTGTGCCACTGATCGGATGGGCCGGCCAGCTCAACTTCGCCCCGCTGGCCTTTGCCGGATTTGGCGCATTCGTGTACCTCAAGCTGGCGGGGGACACCGCCAGCGGATACTGGATCCCGTTAGTGGGCCTGTTATGCGCTCCGTTCGGCGCCCTGGTGGCGCTGCCAGCGGCTCGATTGCGAGGGCTCTATCTTGCGCTGATGACGGTGGCGTTGGCCCAGGCCATGTCGCTGATCTTTTTCCCTCATCCATCGGTCATACCCAGAACCAAGGTCGGCTTACAGTTCCCCGATATCGAGTTGTTCGGCATTACCTTTGATGATCGCCGCGGTTTCTTCATGCTTCTCGTCTGCACATTCGCCATCTTTGTGTATGCGCTGGTATTACTACGAAGATCCCGATTCGGGCGAAGGTGGATCGCCATCAACGACTCGCAGGCCGCTTCGGCCACCCTGGGAGTGCCAGTTGTCTGGACCAAAGTTGTGGTTTATGCCGTGTCGGCGGCCATAGCGGGCATTGCTGGCGTCTTCTGGGCCACAGTGGCCGGAAACCTGGACAGCGCGCAGTCCTTTGATTTGCTGATTGGCTTTGAGGCGGTTTTGTTGGTAGCCGCTGCGGGAGTCTCCATCCCACTGGCGGGGATCTTTCTGATCTTCAAACCGCTGTTCACCGGATTGGCTGCCCGGCTGGAAGAAGCGGGAAACGTGGACTACCTAGTCACGTTCCTCGACCAGCTGGTGATCTTCGGCCCTGGGCTGATGGCCATCGGTATGGTGTTCAACCCAAGGGGAGCGATTTTCGAAATGGGCCGGGGGTTCTCGCCCATCCTGCCGTGGCGCAAAGACGCTCGAGCTGAGATTGCGGCGGAGAATGCCCAGAAACGGGAGCCGGAGATCGGCGAGCTGGGCCTAGAGCGGCCGTTCACCCCCGAAGAGGTGATCGCCATCGACCGGCGTTTGGGGATATTGGACGAAGTGGTACCGAAGGAGGGATATGGCAATTCTCGAAGCTGAGAATGTGGTCATGCGCTTCGGCGGTGTGGTGGCTCTCGACGATGCCTCAGTGGACGTCGACCCCGGTCTGGTCACCGGCCTGATCGGCCCCAACGGCGCGGGCAAGACCACGTTGTTCAATGTGGTCACCGGCCTGCTGCCCCCCACCAGTGGCCGGGTGAAGTTCGACGGCGTCGACATAACCCGCGCCGGCGTGGCCAAGCGGTCGCAGATGGGTATCGCCCGCACATTCCAAAAGCTGGAGGCGTTCAACACGCTGAGCGCGTTCGACAATGTCCGAGTCGCGGTGGAGAAGAACCATCGCACCAAGTGGAAGCACCAACGGGTTAACGACGTGGCCCATGAGATGCTGGGGAAGGTGGGCCTCGACGACGTAGCCGATGTGACCGTGGGCACCCTTCCCACCGGCAGCGCCCGGCTGGTGGAGTTGGCCCGGGCCTTGGCCTGCCGTCCTCGGGTGCTGTTGTTGGACGAGCCGTCGTCGGGCTTGAACGAAGAGGAGACCTCTTCTATCGGTCAACTGCTGCTGGAACTTGTGGCCGACAAGAACAACGATCTCGCCGTGCTGCTGGTGGAGCACGACATGAGCTTCGTAATGGGAGTGTGTGCCCGCATCCACGTGCTGGACTTCGGCAAGATCATCGCGGTGGGCACCCCCATCGAGGTACAGGCCGACACCGCGGTGCGCGCTGCCTACTTGGGGAGCGACGAATTCCGGGGGGCCTACGTGGGAGTCGACGAATGAGCGGCGAGACTGCAACCCCGCTGTTGGAGCTGGTGGGCATTCGGGCCGGCTACGGCACAATTGACGTGTTGCACGGGGTGGACCTCCGGGTCATGCCGGGCCAGGTGTACGCCCTGTTGGGCCCCAATGGTGCGGGCAAGACCACCACCCTGGGGGTGGCCAGCGGCCAGATACAGCCCCATGCCGGCTCGGTGCTGCTCGACGGCCACGAGGTGAACGGGGTTTCACCCGACAGCTTGGCCAGGGCTGGCGTGTGCCTGATCCCTGAGGGCCGGGGCATCTTCCCCAACCTGACCGTGGCCGAGAACCTGCGCATGAGCACCTATGCCGGTGTTTCCTACAAGCAGGTGCAAGAGCGGGCTTTTGCCCAGTTCCCCATCTTGGGGGAACGCCGCAATCAGATGGCGGGCACGCTCTCGGGCGGTGAGCAACAGATGCTGGCCATGTCCCGGGCGATGTCCACCGACCCGGCTCTGCTAATGCTCGACGAGCTGTCCATGGGGCTGGCCCCCATTATCGTGGAGGAGCTCTACGAGCAGGTGGCCACCCTGGCTGAAGCCGGACTGTCGATCCTAATCGTGGAGCAGTTTGCCCAAGCGGTGCTGGGTGTGGCCAACGAAGCCGCCATCATGCTCCATGGCAAGGTCCTGCGCACCGGGCCGCCCGAAGAGATCGCCGAAGAATTGACCGCCGCCTATCTAGGCATGTCCTGAGGAGACATCATGAGTGACACAACCGACGCCACAGGCGACAGCAGCAGGCTCGAGGAGTTCCACGACGAGGTATCCAAGCTCCGGGCCTCCGGTGGACGGGCCAATCCCGATCGCTGGGTGTTCCGCATTGGGTTGATCCTCACGATCGTTGGCTTGGCCTTTACCGTGGTCTCGTTCTTTCTGACCGGCGAGGCCTACGACACGGAGGGTGGCAATCTTCATCAGTCAAACCACCTCGATCTGATCGTGTCCGCCATATTCGGGCTCAGCCTCACGTTAATCGGCCTGGTGATGATCCTGATCAGCTCCTTCAAGCGCTTCATGCGCTATTGGCTGGTCCGCCTGGTCTACGAATACCGCGAGCAGACCGACCGGGTGGTGGGCAGCTAGCCACCACGTCAGCGGGGCTCAGAGTTCGTCGAGCAGAGCCTTCAAGCAGTCGCTGGAGGGGTTTTCCAGCCAGAACGGGTTGTCGGCGGGCATCTCGCCCCGCAGCACGGTGCGGTTCATTACCCGAACCACGATGGCGGTGTAGCGCGCCGCGGCGAACACCTCATACCAGGTGGTGTCTCCTGGGTCGCGGCCGGTGTGGGCGGCATAGATTTCGCGCTGCTCGGCTCGGGTGGGCTCGCCGTCGAGACGGGGCTGGTTGCCCATGTGCTCGTGCGACCACCGGTCGAACATCAGCCACCACCCCAGGTCCACCAGCGGTGAGGCGATGCAGGCCGCCTCGAAGTCGGTGACGCAGGCGGGCTCGAAGTCCTGCCAGATGATGTTGCCGGGCCGCCCGTCGCCCCAGTTCAGGCACAGGCCGTCGTCGGCGGGCATGTTCTCGTAGAGATAGTCGAACCCGGCCTCCAGCACGGGATGGTCGCGGCCGTCGAGCTCTCGGTCGGAGTAGTCCCGCCAGATCCGCACCTGGGTGGCGGTGCCCGGTTGGTCGCCGGTGGCTACCAGCCAGTTGAGCCCGGCGGCCTGCCAGTCGATGCTGTGAATCTGGGCCATGGTCCGCAGCCCCCGGTCAACCAGTTGGCGGCGCTGGTGAGGCAGGGCGTCGAAGAAGAATCCGGCGCCGGTGTAGATGGGGTCTTCCCGGGGAACGTCACCGTCTACAAACCCCATCACGAAGAACGGACCGCCCAGGATGGCGTCGTCGGCTTCGTAGCCCACCAGCGGGGCGATGGGGGCATCGCTGTGGGCGGCGACCGCCGACATCACCCGGTACTGGATGTCCACCTCGATGTCCAGTTCGCCCGGCGCCTGCTGGGGATACACCGCCGGTTCCGGCAGCTCCCGCCGCAGCACATACCGCTCCACCTCCGGCCCGCTTCCCCGGTCCACGGTGGCATCGAACAACAAGGTCTCCGCCGAATACCCCCCCGAAGGCACCTCAAAGGAACCAATGTCTACGTTCCGAGCATCGAGCCGATCCGCCAGCCACCCAGCCAACGGCTCGCGCAACTCCTCCCGTTCAACGCTCCCGCTGTTCATGGCGTTTGGAGGATCAGCCGAGGGCGGTGGGTGGCACCGCAGGCGGACCTGGCCGCTCCGGCGGCCAGGCCGCCGTAGGTGACAGGACCCGCCGCCCGGACGCGCGCTAACCGGCGACTGAAGGGCATCTACTGGAGCTCTTCGGCCCGGGGAACCTCATACAACGGGTCGGGCGTCATCTCCAGCGGTCCGGCATGCTCGATCCGCTGGCGGGTGCTGCGGTGCAGCGGGTCTTTGTCCAGCTTGGGGATCACGTGGGTGCCGAACAGCCGGATGGTCTCCAGGCAAACCTCATGGTCGAGCTGGATGGGAAGCCCGAACGACACCTGATCGCAGCCGATCTCCTCGTAGCGCTTCACTTGCTCCAACACCTCGTCGGGATCGCCGCACAAAAGGAACCCGGCCTCGATGCGCTCCTCCACGTCCTCCAAGGTGGGCTCGGGGATGATCACGGGGTACGGAGGCACCTCGTCGGGCTTGGGGAAGGTGTCGTGGTACTTGAACACCAGCGACTGGAGG
>JAJEEH010000179.1 GCA_022821105.1 Acidimicrobiia bacterium | reverse complement strand
CGCCTCTGGGCTTCCGCCACCAGCGGCTCCGGATTGTCTGCGGCCAGTTCCACCGCGGCCAACATCCCCTCGCCGCGAACCTCGGCCACCACTGGCAGGGAATCCAAACTGCCTACCCGCTCCTGAAGGTGCCGACCGGTCTGGAGGCTGTGATCTACTAGGGCCTCCCGCTCGAGGATCTCGATCACTTTCAGCCCGGCGACGCAGGCTGCGGGATGACCGCTGTAGGTATAGCCGTGCATCAATTCGATTGAGCCTTCTGGATCGACGAACTCCTCATGAATCCGGGTGCTGGCGATGGCCGCCCCCATCGGGATGTAGGCCGACGTCAACCCTTTGGCCACGGTCATGATGTCGGGAGCCACTCCGTAGCGGTGACCCCCGAACCAGTGGCCCAGCCGACCGAATCCGCAGACAACCTCATCCAAGACCAGCAGCACATTGTGGCAGTCGCACATCGCCCTGACCTCGGACAAGTAGCACTCCGGGGGCGGATAGACCCCTCCCGCGGCTTGCACCGGCTCCATGATCACCGCGGCGATGGTGCTCGGATCGCGAAAGGCCAGTTCCCGTTCCAGCGCGTCAGTGTCGTGGGCCGGGACTTGGGTGCAGCCTTCCAGCAGAGGTCCGAACCCCGACCGGTTCTCGGTGAGGCCGCCTACTGATATGCCCCCGAAGTTCATGCCGTGATAGCCCCGATGCAGCGACACGAAGCCGGTCTTGGACGCCTGACCGATCCGGTGCCAGTACCCGCGGGCGATCTTCATGGCGGTCTCGACTGCTTCGGAACCTGAGTTGGTGAAGAACACGTGGTTCAGGTCGCCCGGGGTTCGGGCGACAACTGCCTCAGCCAGCTCTTCGGCCCTAGGGTGGCTGTAGCCGAACAGGCAGTGGTACTCCAGGGTACGCAGTTGTTCGCTCACCGCCTCGGCGATCTCGGTTCGGCCGTGTCCCAGGATCACACAGGCCACACCCCCGGCGGTGGCGTCGAGCAGCCGGTTTCCGTCGTCGGTTTCCACATAGTTGCCGTCGCCGGCCACCACCACCGGAGGCCTGCTGCCACCTGCCGAGGTGAAGGGCATCCACAATGGGGCAGCGTCGCTGCTCATGGCCCGCTCCGGGCATCCCGCCACGCCAGCAGTGACTCCAGTTCTTCCATCCGATAGTCGGGGCCCGACCGGACCAAGATGAGGTGCTCAGCCCCGGCCGCCGCGTAGTCGTCGTAGGTGGAATCGCTAGCAATCTCGAACAACGCCACCGTTCGCTCCACCTTTGCCGGGTCGCGTTCGGCCCGTTCGCACCATTGGTCCAGCACACCGTTGAGGTGGGCAATCTCTTCGGGAGTGCCCCACCCGTTCCAGGCATCGGCTAGGCGAGCGCACACGTCCAGGGTCATCCGCTCCCCTAGCCCGCCGACCAAGATGGGAAGCGGCCCCACCGGCCCGGGCCTTAGCCTTTCAAGCCGTCGGCGGATGCGATGGATGGCGACCTCCATCTCGCGGATCCGATCGGCATCGCCGGACATTCCATACCCGTAGGAGTAGTAGTCCTGCTCCAGCCAGCCCGAGCCCAGGCCGAGCACTACTCGGCCTCCAGATGCGTGGTCCACCGTGCGGGCCATGTCGGCCAGCAGGTCGGGGTTGCGGAATCCGGTGCAGGTGACCAGCGGGCCGATCTGCGCCCTGCTGGTGACCGACGCCATGGCGGCCAGGGTGGACCAGCACTCAAAGGCGGTGCCGTCAGGGTCTCCGTCAATGGGGAAGAAGTGGTCGAACGTCCAGATGCTGTCAGCCCCGGCCTCATCGGCGTAACGCCATGCGGCCTCCATCTCGTCCCAGCTCACATGGTTGGGCCGGATCTGGACTCCCACACGCGGCGGCATCTCAATCTCCTTCATGAGACGCGGCCAAACCGGTGATGAGCGACACCAGCTTTTGGGCGTCGGTGCTGTGGGCGTCCAAAAGCTCGATGAGCTGCCCCCGGCGCATCACCGCGATCCGGTCGGCGAGGCGGAACACCTGGTCGAGGTTGTGGCTGACCACGATTATGGTCAGCTTGCGCTCTCGCAGTGTGGTGATGAGGTCCTCCACCCGGGCGGTCTCGGCGATGCCCAGCGCGGCGGTGGGCTCGTCCATGATGATCACCTCGTTGCCCCAGTTCATGGCCCGGGCGATGGCCACTCCCTGACGCTGACCCCCGGAGAAGTGCTGAACAGGGATGCGGACAGAGGGAATCTTGATATTGAGCCGCCGGATGATCTGCTCGGTGTCCCGCCGCATGGCCCGACGCCGCAGAAAGGTGAGCGGCCCCCACCCCACCTTGAGCTCCCGTCCCATGAACAGGTTTTGGGCGGCATCCAGATTGTCGGCCAGCGCCAGGTCTTGGTACACGGTTTCAATGCCCGCTGTCCGGGCATCCAGCGGAGAGCGGAATCGGCGGGTCTCACCGTGCAGCACCACGCTTCCCGCGTCGGGCTGCTCCGCTCCGGAGATCACCTTCAACAGAGTGCTCTTGCCGGCCCCGTTGTCGCCGACAATGGCGGTGAGCGTGCCGGCGGGGAAGTCCAGCGACACGTCGCGGAGGGCAACCACTCCTCCGTAGCGCTTGTGGATCCCCGAAACGCTCAGCGCGATATCCGGTGACTGGGAATCCTCAGAGGGGGTGGATTCGACTGCTGATCCAGGCTGGCCTGCGGTCATGATCTCGCTCCCTGCAATTGATTGAACAAGTAGTAAGGCGACACGGGCACTTGGTTCACCTCGATGCCGAGGCCGCCCAACGCGTCTTCGACGGCGTTGGCCACAGCCGCCGGCGGCGAAATCGCCCCCGCCTCTCCCACGCCCTTGATGCCCAATGGGTTGAGCGGCGAAGGCGTCTCCAGGTGGGCGACGGCCAATTCAGGCACCCCGGCGGCGTCGGGCACCAGATAGTCGGCCAGGCTGGGGTTCTGGGGCTGCCCGTCGGCGTCGTAGACCGCCTGCTCGAACAGCGCCGCTCCGATCCCTTGGGCCACTCCTCCGGCGATCTGGCCGTCCACGATCATGGGAGAAAGCAGCGGTCCGCAATCATGGGCGACCACGTAGTCGAGGATCTCCACCGCTCCCGTGGACGGATCGACCGCAACCCGTGCTGCGTGCACTCCGGCAGCAAAGGTGACCGTCGCCGGCTCGAAGCAGACCATCTCGTCAAGTCCGGGGGTGCTGCCGTTGGCAAAGACGCCTCCGGGGGCGAAGCCTTCAGCAACTTCGGCCAGCTCCATGCGCCGGGTCGGAGTTCCCACCACCTCCACCACGCCGTTGTGGATGCGCAGGTCGGCGGGGGCCAGTTCCCACCGCTGAGCCACTGCGTTGACAATCCGGTCTCGCAGCACCCCGGCAGCCTCGTGGATCGCACTGCCGGCCACCACCGCGCTTCGACTGGCCAGAGTGCCCCATCCATACTCGACTGCGGCAGTGTCGCCCCCGATCACCGTCACGCGTTCAGGGTCGGCGCCCAGCGCTTGGGCGCACACTTCAGCGAACACGGTCTCGTGTCCTTGGCCCTGAGAACAGGCACCGGTTGACACCTCGACCCAGCCGGTCTCATCAACCCGAACCCGGGCGCTCTCGAACGGTCCGACCCCTGTTCCCTCCACATAGGTGGACACACCGACGCCGACCAGTCGGCCGGCTTCATCCGGCGCCCCTCCCCGGAGGCCGTCGGCCATATTGCCCATGGCCATAGCCGCCTCGAAACAGCCGGAGAAATCACCGCTGTCGTATGTCATGGGCGTGCCATCCCGATAGTTGAGGCCGACGGTATAGGGCATTTCCTCGGCCCCGATTAGGTTTCGACGGCGAAGTTCTACCGGGTCAATGCCCATCTCTCGGGCGGCGACGTCGATTATGCGGTCCATGGCAAAGACGGCTTCAGGTCGGCCCGCTCCCCGATAGGGCGAGATCGGGGCTTTATTGGTCACTACTGCGGTGGCCTCCACATCCAGCGCCGGCACCCGATAGCACCCGCACAGGTGGGCAAGCGTGTTGTAGGGCTGGACCACGCCCAGTGGATTGGCCGCTCCGTTGTCAACCACGAATCGGTCGCGCACCCCCAGTATGCGGCCGTCGCCGTCGAGGGCTAGTTCGATGTCGTGGATCTGGTCTCGGGAATGGATGGCGGCCAGGCCGTGCTCGCTTCGCTGCTCGACCCATTTGAGAGGGACTCCCATCTCCAGCGCCAGGAAGGCCATAACCAGTTCTTCGGCGTAGGGAATGGCCTTGACGCCGAATCCGCCGCCCACGTCGGGGGCCACAACCCGGATTCGGTGAGCTGGTCTGCTAAGCGACTTGGCCAAGGCGGTGCGCAGCGGATGGGGAATCTGAGTGCTGCTCCACACCGTGAGCAGATCGGTGCGGGGATCGTGTTCGGCCACCACGCCCCTCGGCTCCATAGGGTGACAAGCCAGTCTGCCCGAGTACAGGCGGCGTCGACTGACATGGGCGGCTTCGGCGAAGGCGCCGTCTGTGTCGCCGAAACCGGCGGCCACGAACAACGAGCGGTTGTCGGGCCAGTGGTCATACAGCCGGGGAGCATCATCGGCCAGCGCGGCGAAGGGATCGACAACCGGCGGACGGGGAGCCAGGTCGAGAAGAACCCGATCAGCTGCGTCTGCTGCGCCATAGGGGGTGTCGGCGATCACCACGGCAATGGGGTCGCCCACGTGCCGTACCCGGTCTACCGCAAGCAGCGGCCGACCTTCATGGCGTACAAACAGCCGCTCGTCGCCCAGCGTCTCCAGCAATTTGTCCTGGTAGACGCCGCCATCGGCCTCGTTGGGCGCCATCGTGTCGATCCGTCCGACCAGATCCGCGCCGGTCCAGCCGACAACCTCCGAGGGAAGCTCCACCCCGTTCACGTCGGCGTGAGCCACAGGACTGCGCACGAAGGAGACATACCGCATCGACGGAAGCTCGATATCGGCCACGTAGCGTCCGTCGCCCCGCAACAGCCGGGAATCCTCCCGCCGCAGTGTCTTCACCGGGCCAACTCCACGGCCCAGTAGTCCCACTGGGTGTGGGTGTACTCCTCAAGAGTCAGCCCGTCAGTAAGCAACTCTTCGGTCAGCTCTGTCGGGTCGATGGCCGCTACGGGGCCCAGGCCTTGGGCCATGATCTGCAATCGGGCCGAGCGCTCAAGGTTCACCGCACTTACCGTGGCCTCCTCGATGGAGGATCCCACCACAGTGAGCCCGTGGCCCTTCAACAAGATCCCCTTCCGGTCTCCCATGGCTGCGGCCACTGCTCGGCCGCGTTCGGGGTCGTCGATCTGCACCGCGGAGTCGTACACCGGTACGCCGTCGGCGAACAGGGTGCACAGGTGCCAGACCGGGGCAAGAGGAACGTCGGTCATCGAGAACGCGATGCAGTGCATGGGATGGGCGTGGATAACCGCTCCCACATCGGGGCGGGCCCGATAAATCTCGGTGTGCATGAACCGCTCGCCGGGGGCCTCCATCGAACCCTCGACCACCTCGCCATCCAGGTCCATAATCACCACATCATCAGGGTCGGTCTCGGCCAGGTCTTTGACGTCATCGTGGGTGTGGCCCAATACGGCCACCAGGTCGGTTCCCGGAATCCGGGCCGAGGGGTGGCCAAAGGGACCGATCAGCCGCTCTCGGACCAGAATCCGGGTCGAGGTGGCGATCTTCTCCTTGAGGTCGGCAATGGCCTCGGGCTGTTGGATGCTCATGGTCGCGCTCCGATGTCGAGAACGTGGACAACTTTGGTCCGGGTGTAGCTGAGCAGCGACTCCATCGACCCTTCCGCTCCCAGCCCTGAGTCCTTGTAACCGCCGAACGGCGTCTCCAGGAAGTGCTGGCCCCGCCCGTTGATCCACACGCATCCGGCCTGCACCCGGCGGGCGGCGTCCATCGCCCAGTCCAGGTCGTTGGTGATGATGTTGGCCGTCAACCCGTAGCGGGTGGCGTTGGCCTGGGCAATCAGGTCGTCTCGATCTCGCCATTCCAAAACTGACAGCACCGGACCGAAGATCTCCTCGGCGGCGATGGTGTGGCCGGACTCCACCCGATCGAAGAGCGTGGGCGCCAAGTAAAACCCGCCCTCGGGCACGCCATCGGGGGCGGTGCCGCCCCTGATCAGCCGGGCGCCCTCCGACCGCCCAACATCCACATAGCCCTGAACCCGGTTGAGCTGGGGCTCAGACACGAGCGGCCCCATGGTGGTTGCCGCATCGAGAGGGTCGCCCACTCTGATCTGGTCAAGCCGGGCCGCTACCGCATCCACGATCTCGTCACGGAGGGCCGCAGGGGCGTAGAGCCGAGACGTGGATCCGCATGACTGCCCCTGGGAGGACTCGAAGTTCATCCCCCCCACCGCCTGCTCGGCCACAAACGCGGGATCGGCATCGGGCGCGACCAAGAGGGGGTTCTTGCCCCCGAGCTCAACGGTCACATGCTTCACCCGGCCCGAGGCCGCAGCAGCCTCCATGACCCGCAGCCCGGTCGTCCCCCGCCCAGTGAACCCGATGCGGCTGATTGCCGGGTGGGCCACCAAGGCCTCGCCGGTGGTGGCTCCGTTTCCGGTCAGCACAGTCAGCACACCGGTAGGCAGGATCTCGGCGGCCAGATAGGCGATCTCCAACGGAGAGATGGGGGTTTGGTCGGGGGCCTTCACAATGACGGTGTTGCCCGCGGCCAAGGGGGCGGCCGCATGGAAGAGGGTGAACATCAGCGGGTGGTTGAAGGGCAGGATGCGGGCCACCACGCCGTAGGGCTCTCGCAAGGTCAAATGGAGGCTGTTGGCCGACGCGGGCAGGGTCTTGCCGTGCAGTTCGCGGGCGATGCCGGCGAAGTAGTCCAGGACATCGGCCCCGTAGGCCACATCGTTGCGCATGGCAGCCAGGGGGTTGCCGCTGTCCATGGCATCGATTCGGGCCAGACGCTCGGACTGCGATCTCACGGCATCGGCCAGGGTGCGCAGATATCGGCCTCTCTCAGCAGCCGACAACGCAGCCCACGCCGGCTGGGCCCCTTCTGCTGCCTTAGCGGCCCGATCCACCGCAGCGGCGTCGGCCAGCGGCACCTCAGCCACGGTCTCACCGGTGCCCGGGGCGATTGCCGCCATCATGTCGCCATCGGCCACCTCGCCGTCCCCCACCAGCAGCGGATAGCGGTCGCGGAGTTCGACTCCAGACAGGTCGGAAGTCATGGGACGATCACCGGCTTCATCTCAGCACCGGCTTTCATGGCGGCCAACGCATCAGTCACCTGATCCAGGGAATAGGTGTTGGAGCACACCGCTGATTCCAGCCCCATCTTGGCGCTGTGCCGGTCCAAGAACCGGAGGGCGTCGTGGAAGTGGGAGATGTCGGCCGAAAGTGAGGTCCGTACCGTGAGCTGGCGAA
>JAJEEH010000076.1 GCA_022821105.1 Acidimicrobiia bacterium | reverse complement strand
CTTCTGCGCCCAACCAGATCGAGTGGACCGACGAGATGCTCGACGGGGCCATTGCCGGCGGCTACATGCTGTGCGGCAATGCCGAAGAGGTCTGCGAACAGGTGGCCCGTTACCAGACGGTCGGCTGCGACCAGGTGGTGTTCGGCCTGCCCGGCGAGGGCATGGAGCACGACGAGATCGACGAGATGCTGGAGGTGTTCGGCACCAAGGTCATCCCCGAGTACGACCCCGATCCGATCCACTCCACCGACCGCTACCGGGCTACCGCCCAGCGTCGGTATCCCGACTTCGAATTCCCGCTGCCCGAGGGCATCGACGTGGAGCTCATCCCCGACACCGCCATATTGCCCCTGGGCCACGGCAAATAACCCAGCCGACTCGAGGAGCAGCGGCTGTGCCCCGCGACGCCACCGAAACCCGAGCCCGACTGATCGCCGAAGCCGAGCGCCTGTTCGCCGAGCAGGGCATCTGGAGGGTGCGGGTTCAAGACATCGTGGCCGCCGCTGGGCAAAAGAACAGCTCGGCGCTCTCCTATCACTTCGGATCCCGTAGCGGAGTGCTCGACGCCATCTTGCGAGAGCACGGTGAGCCCATCGACCAAGACCGGGGTGAGGTGTGGGCTTCGTTGGATGATGACCAAACCCCCGCGCTCATCGAGGCGCTCGTCCAGCCCCTCACCCGACGGTTGGCCACCGATAGCGGTCGGTGCTACCTGCGGATCGTGGCCCAACTAAGCGCCGAGTTCAGTCGCTGGGATTTCGATCCCACCCATGTGCCGGCAAACCTCAACGCCATCTTGAGGCTGTTGCGGGACCGCTCGTCGGTGGCCGACAAGGCCCAGCGAGACGAGCGGGTTCTGGGCATGATCCAGCTGATGACCGCTTCATTGGCCGAACGGGCCCGGCGCATCGAAGCAGGCGATCCCTTGGCCACTCAAGACAATGTGTATGCCGCGAATCTGGTGGACATGTTGACCGGGATCATTGAGGCACCCTCTCGGAGTGCGGCCATGACGGCGCCTCAACGCGCGGGCCAGTAATTTGCCACTGTGACAGACAAACAGATTCCTCGACCGGTCACCGGACAGTGGTTTGAGGAATTGACCCCCGGGCTGGTCGTCCACCACGCCATCCGCCGCACGATCACCGAGGCCGACAACGTGGCGTTCACCACCATGACCATGAACCCAGCGCCCCTCCATCTCGACGCCGACTACGCCTCCAACACCGAATTCGGCCAGCCGCTGGTGAACTCGCTGCTCACATTGGGTCTGACGGTGGGCATCAGCGTCCACGAGACAACGATGGGCACCACCGTGGCCAATCTGGGCTTCCAAGAAGTCTCTTTCGGCGCCCCGGTGTTCGCGGGCGACACCATCCGGGTGGAGACCGAGGTGCTGGACGCGCGGCAATCCAAGTCCCGCCCCATGCAGGGGGTGGTGACCCTGGAGCACCGGGCCTATTGCACTGGCTCAGAAGCCCTTGTTTGTCGGGCCGTTCGCACGGCTCTGATGCATCGCCGACCGCCCCAATAAGCCATGCTTTGGGCATGAACCGTTTTGAAGACAAGATCGCCATAGTCACCGGCGCGGCTTCCGGCATTGGACGGGCTACCGCTGATCGCTTGCGCTCAGAGGGCGGCACCGTCGTGGGTATCGACCGAGATCCCGTTGACGACGTCGACATGGCCATCCAACTGGACCTGCTGAACCTGGACGCCATCGCTCCCACCGTCGCTCAGATAGTGGACGCCTACGGCCGCATCGACGTGCTGTGCAACATCGCCGGAATCGGCCACTTCTCCCGCGATGAAGATGAGACCCTCGAAGCATGGAACCGGGTAATCGGCGTCAACCTCACCGGCACCTTCTTCATGTCCCAGGCCTGCTTGCCTCACCTGCTCGAGTCCCAGGGCAACATTGTCAACACCGCCTCCACCGCAGGCACCCACGCCCAGCCGTGGAGCTCGGCCTATTCGGCCTCCAAGGGCGGTGTGGTCGCCCTCACCCAGACCATGGCCAGCACCAACGGGCGAGCCGGACTCCGGGTGAATTGCATCGCCCCCGGCGGCGTAGAGACCGAGATCTATAAGCAGTTCATGCCCCCAGAAGAGGTCGACTTCACCCTCATGGCCATCATGGAGCCCTACCACCGCCCGGGCCATGCGTCTGAGCTGGCCTCGGCGTTCGCCTTCCTGGCCAGCGATGACGCCAGCTTCTGTAATGGGATCGTTTTGCGGGTTGATGGAGGTACGAAGGCATGATCTGCACCGCTACCGAACGCACCTATTCGCGCGTTGATGGAGGTACCAAGGCATGAGCCACTCTGCTCCCCCTCTCGCCGGTGTCCGGGTAATCGAGAGTTCTCTGCTCGGCCCCGGGTTTCTCACCACCTTCTTGTCCGACATGGGGGCCGACGTCATCAAGGTCGAGCCGCCCCAAGGCGACTACATCCGCCAGATGACCTGGCCCATCGTCAACGGGGTGTCGCTGCTGCACTTGCACACCCATCGGGGCAAGCGCAGCATCGTGCTCGACCTGCGCCAGCCCGAGGGCGTGGAGCTCTATCTGGACCTGGCTCGCAACGCCGACGCGGTGGTGGAGGCCATGAGGCCCGGTGCCCTAGAGCGGCGGGGTCTGGGCTACGAGCAGCTCAAAGAGGTAAATCCCAAGATCGTGTTCGCCACCATCAGCGGCTACGGGATGACCGGCCCTTACAAGGACATGCCCAGCCACGGCATCGCCTACGACACTTGGGCCGGCCTGATCCCCCCCGCCTATGACGACGACGGCTTCTGCCGCATCCCGGAGATGCCCAACATCGGCATCAACATCGCCCCCCTCATCGGTGCTCTCGCGGTGTGTGCCGGGATCATTCGGGCTCGAGACACCGGCGAGGGCTGCCGGTTGGAGTTGGCCCAGTCCGACGCGGCGGCCTACATGGACTGGTACCGCATCGAAACCTGGAAGGCCTACGAGCGACCCGAAGACGAGGTGACCGGCAACCCGTCGGACGACTATGAACGCCGGGCCCCCGGCCTGGCTGGCATGTGGGAGGGCGTCCGGTATCAGATGTACGAGTCGTCCGACGGCCACGTGCTGTTCATGGCCTCTGAGCAGGCGTTTTGGAAGAACTTCTGCGAAGCCCTAGACCGCATGGACCTGTTCGACCGCTGGCCGGGATCGAAGTACGCCGACCACGCTCGGGGCAACCTTGAGATGCAGCGGGAGCTGCGGGACATCTTCCGCACCAAGACCAGCGCCGAATGGCTCGAGTTCGGCGACCGGGTGAACACGCCCATCGCCCCGGTGAACAACGCCAAGAACGTGGTCGACGACCCGCAGTTCCAAGACCGGCTGCCACTGTTCACCACCGAGCAGGTGGGTTGCGAGCAGCTGCCCCTTCCCGTCAAGTTCTTCGACGAGGAGCTCCCCGTCCCCACCCACGCCCCCACCGTCGGTCAGCAAACCGACGAGGTGCTCAGCGAGGTGTTGGGATTGGACGACGACCGACTGGCTTCACTGCGGGACCAAGGCATCTTGGGATGACCGAGTCGGCCGATGCCGAGTTGCTGACCGAGGCCGTTGAGCTGGCCCGAGAAGCCGGACGGCTAACGCTGCGGTGGTTCTCCGACCATGAGCTGTCGGTGCTACGCAAGGACGACGGGTCACCGGTAACCGAAGCCGACAAAGCCGCGGAGGCCTTCCTCCGAGAGGCTTTGGCCAAGAGGTTCCCCGACGATGCGGTGATCGGAGAGGAATACCCCGAAGAGCAGGGCACCTCGGGGCGAACTTGGGTCATCGACCCCATCGACGGCACTCGCAGCTTCGTCCGCGGTGTGCCCCTGTACACCACTTTGCTGGCCTTGATCGATCAGCATGGGCCGGCCATCGGAGTGGCGGCAGTGCCCGGCCTGGACGAAGCGGTATGGGCCGGTCGAGGCTTGGGTTGCCACCACAACGGCCGCCGCTGCCAAGTGAGCGCCCAAACCGAGCTAAGCCGATCGTACTTGAGCACATCTGGAACCGAATGGTGGCCCGAAGGCGCCTTCGATCGAGTCAGGCGAAACCGCGACCGAGAGAGCCGAACAGGCGCCCGAGTACGCACCTGGGGCGACGGCTACGGCTACGTGCTGGTAGCCACCGGCCGCGTCGACGCCATGATCGACCCGGGCCTCAACCTGTGGGACATCGCCCCCATGCTCGTAATCATCCCCGAAGCCGGCGGCCAAATCACCCAATGGAACGGCACCAGCACCCCCTCAGCC
This sequence comes from Acidimicrobiia bacterium, assembly GCA_022821105.1. Lineage (GTDB taxonomy): Bacteria > Actinomycetota > Acidimicrobiia > Acidimicrobiales > Bin134 > Poriferisocius. The sequence continues at coordinate 8,489 of JAJEEH010000076.1, read as the reverse complement.
GGCGACTGGCTGGCCACCAATGGACACTTCCACGAGGAACTCCGCGTTCTCCTCAACAACGGCTAAGCGCCGGCAAACTCCTCACAGACCACCCCTTGCCCTTCAAGCACGCCTAGAAACTCAACCGAGTCCACAATCTCTGACAACCCCGCCACACCAGTCCCATCAACTCTCCCCGCCCCGATCAACTCCAATACGCCCGCCACCACCGACGAAGCCACAAATCCCGGCGCCCCTGAAGCCCCCAAAATCCGCCCCGCCCAAGCACCATCTCGCTGGCCCCGCACCTCTACGCGCACCGCACCCAGCTTCCCCTCCGGATGCGGGGGCCGCAGCATCGGCAACCAAGAGGAAAAACGATCCCTCCGAGTGGCGGCCATGCGGGCCGTGATCCGATCCGCCCGGCTGAACTTCCGAACCAGCAGCATCGGATCGGGCAATGCCGCCCGATAGCAGTCCGCCGCGTCCACCGGGCTCGGAAACCAACAGAGCTCCCGCCCCGAGCCACCCGGCCGCTGTTTCCAACCACCCCGCCATTCCAACGCCAAAGAGCTCAAGGCCCGGTGATGCTGACGGGCGCAATCCGGCCCACCGGTGCCGAACTTGGCGACGTGAACCTCGGTAACCCGGTCGAGCTCCGCAGCCGCCCGGACGGCGAGCACATCGCTCAGCCCGGGGGCCATGCCCACTCCAGCAACCACCAGCGAGCCCTGTTGTCGAACCGCTCCGTTCATGCCCAGCATCCGCCTCACATCAGACACCGAGTCAGAGGTGGCCAGCACCACCCGTCCCTGGTCGAGAAGCCGACGTGCCAGTCGGGCCTGGGTGCCTGACGCAGTAGCCAGAACCACCACATCGGCCGGATCATCCAAGCTGCCCACGGTCACTGGTAGTCCATGTTTTTCGGCCAAGTGCCAGGCCCGATCGGGATTTCGGTCGATCACAGCCACGCGGTTGGCGGGAATCGAAGGCGAGCCGGCCAGGTGCTTCACCACTCCGGCGCCGACCACGCCCGCGCCAACTACCAAGATTTCCATATCAGTTATCTGACTGGCAGAACGAGGGTCGCCATACGGCTCGGATGGAGCAGTTCAGGGTCAGTTGCTGCCGCTGATCTGGCGCCAACCGCCCGACTGAGGCGGTACGCCCCCGGTTCCCCGGGCACGCAAAATGGCAGCGATGGCGGCCGCCCCTGCCAGAGCAACCAGCGCTCTTCGCAGAATCTTCACGACACCCATCCTAACGAACCCCCTAAACGGTGCAACCGGGGAAAACCACCAACGTGGGGCTAGCTGGATTCGAACCAGCGACCTCACCCTTATCAGGGGTGCGCTCTAACCGACTGAGCTATAGCCCCAAGGCCAAACCGAACCGACAGCCTACTTACGGGGGTTCCAGGCAGGCCAACGAAATCGGCGAGGCCGGGTCCGGGGCCGCTGCCGTGCTGTCTCCTCCTCAATCACAGTGACCCTCATTCCGCCGGTCAGATCGCTGATGAGATTGAACAGCACACACAGCAGAACGTTGAAGAACGTGCCCGCCACCACTAGCACCAATCCGCCTATGGCGAAGCCGCGGAATATCTGGCTGGCGTTGAACTTGAACTCTTGCAGAGCGAACAACTCCTCGATGAACGACTCGGTGTCGTCCACGGTGCCCGAGCCCACCGCAATGCTCCACAGCATCACACCGGCCAGCATCACGATCACCCAGAGGCACAGGTAGAAGATCAACGAGATCTTCAACACCGACCACGGCTCGATGTGCCGGATCACCCGGCGCACCTTGCGCGCCTGCAATCGCACTGCCCTCCGGTACTCCCTTGGAGTCACCTTGACCGGCTGGCGCGCCACTGCCTGGCTGGGCAACGGCGCGGCAGAGGGGTCGCTCACCCGACCGGGGTCGATGGACACGCCCCGAAGTGTAAGGGATCGCTGGTCATAAGTGATTGGCACCACCAGCCGATTGGTCGGAACTCTGCTCTGGCCGTCGCCAGTGAGCCGTCGCGGCGCACGACAACCTCGGTTTCGAAGCCCTCCTGCACCATCGAAACCAGCGTTGCCTTGTTGGCCGCGGCGGTGGCTGGAGCAGCCTGGCGGTCGACCGCCGCGGCCATTGCCACCACGTCGGCGATTGCTGTCGCCCGAGCCCGGCGAACGGCGTCAGCGCCGAGCTGGCCCAACAACAGGATTGCCATCCCGATCACCGCCAATATCCCCACGCCCAACACCGAAATCGATCCCCTCTCGTCCATCGCGCTTCTCCGCTGTCATGTTTGGGGGGAAGCTTCGCCGAGTAGGTGGCTACTCCTCGTCTCCGGTGGATAAGACCGGCGCTATAGCCGCCATGGTTTGATCCTCAGACAAGGTCATTATCCGTACTCCGGCGGCGTGAGCCCCCTGCACCGAGACCGACGAGACGGGCATTCGGATCATGACTCCATTGGAGGCCACTGCGAAAACCTCGTCGTCGGGAGCGACCACCCGCGCCCCCACCACTGAACCCCGTTTATCGGGCAGCTTCATGGCGATGACACCTTGGCCACCTCGATGCTTAGACCGGAATTGGTCGAGAAGAACCCGCTTGCCGAAACCCTGGTCGGTGGCCAAGAGCAATTCCCCCTCGGGCTGCACCGCGGTGGCGGCAACCACGATGTCGTCACCGAGCAGCCTCATCCCACGCACGCCGGCCGCGGTTCGTCCCATTGATCGAACTTCCGATTCTGAAAACCTCATGAGCCGCCCCGACGCGCTCACCAAGCAGATGTCGTCGTTCCCCGTGGTGGGTAGCACTCGCACCAATTCATCGCCCTCCCGCAAGTTGATTGCGATCAGTCCTTTGGTGCGGGTTTTGTCGTACTCCAAGAACCGGGTCCGCTTCACTACACCCCGGCGAGTAACGAATAACAAGTACCGCATCGTCTCGTAGTCCCGAGTGTCGATCACCGCAGAGATGGTCTCCTCCGGGGCCAAGTGCAGCAGGTTCACAATGGCCATACCCCGAGCGGTGCGACTCGTCCGGGGCACTTCGTGGGCTTTGATGCGGTACACCCGACCCGAACTGGTGAAGAACATCAGATAGGCATGGGCGGTGGTGTGGATGAGCGAGGCGATGTAGTCCCCGTCCTTCAGGTTGGCGCCGATAACGCCTTTGCCGCCTCTCCCCTGGGTCTTGAACTCGTCAGGCGCCACCGTCTTGACGTAGCCGGCTGAGCTCAAGCTGAACATCAGATCTTCGTCATCGATGAGGGCCTCAATGTCGATCTCACCCTCGTCGGCCATGATGTGGGTCCGTCGCTCGTTGGCAAAGGCCTCTCGAACTTCGAGCAGCTCTTCTGAGATAACAGCCCGCAGCTTGGCGTCGTCGGCCAATATGGCCTCCAAGTCGACAATCAACGCCCGCTTCTCGGCCAGCTCGTCGTTCAGCTCCTTTTGGCCCAGCTGAGTAAGCCGACCCAACGGCATGTCCAAAATGTGATTGGCCTGGATCTCGCTGAACTCAAACTGCTCGCCCATCAGCACTGCCCGGGCCGCGGCGCGGTTGTCCGAGGCCCGGATGGCGGCAATGATCTCGTCGATCATTTCCACCGCCCGTACCAGCCCTTCGAGGATGTGCTCCCGACGGCGAGCCTCCTCCAAGCGGAACTCTGTCCGGCGTCGCACCACCTCCTGCTGGTGGCCGGCGTATGCGGCCAGGCAGTCCCGAAGCGTCATAGTCCGGGGTACCCCGTCGGCGAGCGCCACCATGTTCACCGGGAAATTCGTTTGCAGCGGGGAGTGCTTGTAGAGGTTGTTGAGCACAACCAACGCAGGGGCGTCCCTCTTCAGCTCGAAAACCAGCTTGGTCTGGCCCTTGGCCGATTCATTGTGGATTTGGCGAATGCCGTCGATCACCCGCCGATTCACCAGGTCGGCCACTTTCTCCTCAATGATCTCCGCGCTGGTCTGATACGGGATTTCGGTGACCACTATCTGGACGTTGGAACCACTCTCCACAATCTCAGCGGTGGCTCGCACCTTGATCGTCCCCTGGCCGGTGGAATAGGCCTCCCGAATGCCCTGGTAGCCCATGATGCGGCCCCGGGTGGGGAAATCAGGGCCCTTCACGAACGCCATCAAGTCCTCATTGGTGGCCTCCGGGTTCTCTAGCAAGTGATTCACAGCGTCAATCACTTCACCCAGGTTGTGAGGCGGGATGTTGGTGGCCATCCCCACGGCGATGCCCTGGCTGCCATTCACCAGCAAGTTGGGGAATCGCGACGGCAGCACTTTCGGCTCTTGTTCAGTGGAGTCGAAGTTGTCGGAGAAATCGACGGTCTGCTCGTCGATGCCGTCCAGCAGCCTCATGGCCAACTCGTCGAGGCGGCACTCGGTGTACCTCATGGCCGCCGGCGGATCGTTGGGAGACCCGAAGTTCCCATGGGGATCGATCAGCGGGTGCCGCAGCGAGAAGGTCTGCCCCAGTCGAACCAGGGCGTCGTATATGGCCTGATCACCGTGGGGGTGGTACTTCCCCATCACATCGCCCACCACCCGGGCACACTTCACATAAGGCCGGTTGGGCCGAGTTCCCTGGTCGTACATCCCCCAGAGAATGCGGCGGTGGACGGGCTTGAGCCCGTCGCGTACATCGGGGAGCGCCCGAGCAGTGATGACCGACATGGCGTAGTCCAAGAACGATTGCTCCATCTCGGTTTGGATGTCGATGTCCTGGACTGCGCCGCTCGGCGACTCCTCAGGCTCAGGCGAGATGTCGGGCTCGTCAGACACTGGATTCCTTGGCGCTCATATATCCAAAAAGCGGACGTCTTTGGCGTTGGTCTGGATGAACCGCTTGCGCGATTGAACGTCTTCTCCCATCAGCTTGGAAAACACCTCGTCGGCCGCCGCCGCCTGCTCCACCGAAACCCTCAACAAGGTGCGCTGTGCCGGGTCCATAGTGGTGGACCACAGCTCCTCGGCATCCATCTCACCGAGGCCCTTCAGCCTCTGGAACTCTGCACTGTGCTTGGGGTTTTCGGCCAAAAACGCCTCTTTGGCGTGGTCGTCTTTCAGATAGATCTTCGACCGACCCACCTCTGTGGAGTAGAGCGGAGGCTGGGCGATGTACACGTGGCCCTTCACCACCAGATCGCGCATCTGCCGGTAGAAGAACGTAAGCAGCAGCGTGCGAATGTGACTGCCGTCCACATCGGCATCGGCCAGCAGGATCACCTTGCCGTAGCGGACCCGGGTCTTGTGCTCTTCGTCGCCGTTCACCGCGTCCTTGGCGCCGTTGCTACCAGCCGAATCGAACTCGTTGCCGAAGCCGGCGCCAATCGCGGTGACCAGGGCCTGGATTTCCGTGTTGCGGAGCATCCGGTCAACCTGCACCCGCTCGACGTTCAAGATTTTCCCTCGGATGGGGAGGATGGCCATGGTCCTAGGGTCGCGGGCGTCTTTGGCCGAGCCGCCCGCGGAGTTGCCCTCCACGATGAACAGCTCGCATTCCTCCCGATCGGTGGACGTGCAGTCGACCAGCTTGCCGGGCAGCCCTGCGCCATCTAGGGCTGACTTCCGCCTAGTGGCATCCCGGGCCTGACGGGCGGCCAGCCGAGCCTTCTGGGCCTGTAGACACTTGGTCGCGATCTTGCGGGCATCGGTGGGGTTCTCCTCCAGCCACTCCGCCAGCTTCTCGTTCGTCGCCCGCTCCACCAGAGATCGCATGGAGGTGTTGCCCAACTTCGACTTGGTCTGGCCCTCAAACTGCGGCTCTCGCAGCCTCACGCTCACAATCGCCGTCAGCCCTTCGCGAATGTCTTCACCGGCCAAGTTGTCGTCCTTCTCTTTGAGATGTCCCTTGGCCCGGCAGTAGTCGTTGACCACTCGGGTGAGCCCCTTGCGGAAGCCCTCCTCGTGCATTCCCCCCTCAACGGTGTTGATGCCGTTGGCAAAAGAGTGCAGACCGTCGGTGTTGTAGCCGCTGTTCCACTGGAAGGCCACCTCCACCTCGTCGCCGTCTTCTTCCTGCGAGAAGAAGCCGACATCGTCGAACAGCGCGTCCTTGGAGCTGTTCACCTCGCGCACGAAGTCGCTGATGCCGTCCTGGTAGCAGTACACCGTCCAGTCGGCGCCCCCGGTACCGTCGGAGCGCAGGTCGCGGAACTTGATCTCCAGATCGCGATTCAAAAACGCCATCATCTGAAGTCGCTCGAGCAGTGCCTGGGCTCTGAACCGCACGTCATCGAAGATGCCCTCGTCGGGCCAGAAGCGAACAATCGTGCCAGTTCGGCTCTCGGGGCTTTCGCCAATGACTCGCAGTTTTTCTGTCATCTCCCCGCCATTGGCAAATGACATCGTGTGGCGGTGGCCGTCGCGGTCGATCTCTACTTCCAGTCGGGTGGAAAGGGCATTCACCACCGACACACCCACACCGTGCAGGCCTCCGGACACCTTGTAACCGTTGCCGCCGAACTTGCCCCCCGCATGCAGGAGGGTGAGCACCACTGCCACCGCACTCATGTCGGGATGCTGGGGATGGGGGTCTACGGGAATGCCCCGCCCGTTGTCTCGAACCTCGCAGCCGCCATCGGCCAAAAGGGTTACTTCAATCGACGTGCAGAAGCCGGCCATGGCCTCGTCGACGGCGTTGTCCACCACTTCGTAGACCAAGTGATGCAACCCGGTCACAGAGGTAGACCCGATATACATCCCCGGACGCGTCCGGACGGCGTCGAGGCCTTCCAATACAGTTATGTCTTCGGCTCTGTAAGACTCAGACGTGTTAGTCACGACCTGGCTTTTCTGCCCTGCTAGACGGGCCTTGTAGGGGGTTGGGCAGACGCTCCCGCCGAACGGTTCGCCTCGCGGGCAAGTCGGCCAAATGCGCTGCCTCCGATAGTGGAATTCTACCAGTTTTCGGGGTCAGATTGACTCACCGAAGAGGGGTTTGCCGGCCTCTGGCCGCCATCATCGAGGGCGGACCTTTACCGTCAGCGAAGTGACGGCTTCCTCCTCTGCGGCGGCATTGATCCGACCTATGAGCTCGGCACTGAAGAACCTCATCTCGGTGGCCCACGCGGGGTCGTCCACCGACACCACCAACTCGCCGTCAACCAGTCGCACCGGCGATGAATGGGCGGCCATCACCGAGCCAACCAGCCCCTCCCAAGAGTCGAACACCATGCTCAAGACCTGGGCCCGCGGAGCCCTCAATCCAGATGCCAACCGGTCGAGGGCCTCCTTCAACCGCTTCGGTCCCGATGACTTCTTCAGCGGCTCCCACCCCATGCTCCCAGTCTGCCTCGACAACGCCGCCCTGGCGACCAATAGGTCACTCTTCGCGGACCACCCGGCCGGCCGACACCCGAAAACGGGCGTTGTAGTCGATGTCATCCGGCAACGCGCCCGCCGTCGTCAGCAGAGTCTGCTCGGACTGCAAGGCACCCAGAACGCCACGCGACCGCTCCGGGTCCAACTCGGAAAACACGTCATCCAGCAATAGCAGCGGCGACTGGCCGGTGGCCTTCTCCAATTCCCGGTGTACTGCCAGGCGCAATGCCAGAGCCAGCGATCGCTGCTCTCCCTGGGAGGCATGGGTGCGGGCTGGCCTTCCATCCAGAACTACCGCCATATCGTCGCGATGGGGCCCCACCGTCGTCGCCCCCCGACGCAAATCCTCGGTGCGGACTTGGCCCAGCATCTCCTTCAGTTCACCCTCCGGCCAGGTTGACTCGTAATCCAGCTCCACCGGGGTCGTTCGCCCGGCTATCTCCCCATAGGCCGAAGCCACGCCGACACTGAGCTCGGCCACCAGACTCCTTCGGGCCGCGGCCAGCCGCTCGCCGACGTCGGCGAGTTTGTCGTCCCAAACATCCAGGGTCACGGCAACGTCGGAACCGATGTGGCTGCCGGTCTGGCGGAGCAGGGCATTCCGCTGGCGCAGAATGCTCTCGAGGTCCGACCTCGCCACATCCAGCCGGGGGTCGATCTGGCCCAGCGCGTTGTCGAGAAAACGGCGCCGTTCACCTGGCCCCCCCTTGAGCAGAACCAGGTCGTCGGGCATGAAGATGGACACTGGGGCCAGGCCCAGCAGATCTCGCCGGCGGACCTTCTGGCGGTTTACTTGGAATAGGGACCGTCCCGTAGACCTCAAAGCGGCTTCAAAGAGAACCTCTCTTTGGTCGACTCTCATCTCGCCCCTGGCCACCGCCCCGGTGGCTTCGGCACCGGTTCGGATCAACGCCTCGGTGGGGGTAACGCGAAACGAAGTCATCGTGGCCAGGTAGTAGACCGCTTCCAGCAGATTGGTTTTGCCCTCACCGTTGGACCCCACTATCAGGCTCGTGCCGACGGGGAATTCCAATTCAAGCTGGGAATAATTGCGAAAGTCGGCTAGCCAGAGATGTTGAAGCCGCACACTCTGTCCAACAGGCGCAAGCGGGGCTCAGTTGATGCGAACGGGCATCAACAGGTACAGGAACTCTTCAGACCCTGGTGTTCGGATTACCG
>JAJEEH010000113.1 GCA_022821105.1 Acidimicrobiia bacterium | reverse complement strand
GTGTGCGAGCACCTGCACCTGCCCCTGCAATCGGGCAGCGATCGGGTGCTGGCCGCCATGCACCGCGGCTACACCGCAGAGCGGTATCTGGAGCGGCTGCGGGCCGCCCGCGAAGCGGTAGAAGACCTGGCCGTGTCCACCGACATCATCGTGGGCTTTCCCGGCGAGACCGAGGACGACTTCGAGCAAACCCTGCTGGTGGCCGCCGAGGCCGAGTACGACTCGGCGTTCACCTTCGTGTTCTCGCCCCGCCCGGGCACCGAGGCGGCCGAGATGGCCGACCAGTATTGCGATCCCGACGAGGTGCGGGACCGCTTCGAGCGGCTCCGGGCGGTGGTGGACCGCTCCAGCCGCCGAGGCAACCAGGCCCTCATCGGCCGTCGCGAGGAAGTCGTGGTGGAGGGACCCTCCAAGAAGGATCCCGACCTGCTCACCGGCCGCACCCGCCAGAACCGCCTGGTTCACTTCCCCTCGCCCCAGAAGCTCAAGCCGGGCACGTTTGCCGACGTCGACGTCACTTCGGCGGGCGCCCACCACCTGCGGGGCGAGCTGGCCGAGGTCACCGCCCCGCCCCGGTGGCGCACCCGGATTCCGGTGGCCGCGCTCTGAGCACGCTGGCCATTGTCGGGGTCACGGCTACCGGCAAGTCGGCGGTGGCGCTGGCCATTGCCAGACGCCTGGGAAATGCCGAGATCATCTCCGTGGATTCCATGCAGGTGTATCGGGGGATGGACATCGGCACCGACAAGCCGCCTGCCGCGGTGCGTGCCGAGGTGCCCCACCACCTCATCGATGTGGTCGATCCCTCTGAGGACTACTCCCTGACAATGTTTCAAGAAGCGGCTCGACTGGCCCGAGCTGACATCGCGGCCCGAGGCCGACAAGCGGTGTTGGTGGGCGGAACCGGGCTCTACCACCGGGCGGTGATCGACGACTTGGATATTCCGGGCCGCTATCCCGAGACGGTGGCCTCTCTGGAGAACGAGCCCGACACCGAAGCCCTGCACAGTCGCTTGGCCGAACTCGACCCGTTGGCCGCCTCCCGCATGGAGCCCACCAACCGCCGTCGGATCGTGCGGGCCCTGGAGGTGACGGTGGGAAGCGGCCGCCCGTTCTCGTCCTATGGTCCGGGCCTGGGCCAGTACCCGCCCTGCGACATTGCCCAGATCGGCCTGTCGCTTTCGAGGGCCGAGATCGACTGCCGCATAGAGCAGCGCTACCACCAGCAGATGGAGGCCGGGTTCTTGGCCGAGGTGGAGGCCCTGGCCCACCGACGCCCACCGCTGTCGCGTACCGCCTCGCAGGCCCTGGGCTACAAGGAGCTCCTGGGCCATCTCAACGGGGAGATGTCGCTGGACGAGGCGGTGGATCTTGCGGTCGCCCGCACCCGGAAGTTTGCCCGCCGCCAAGAGCGGTGGTTCCGGCGCGACCCCCGCATTGTCTGGCTGAGCGCCGACGAGGATGTCGAGTCGCTGGCCGATCAGGCGCTGTCCTGCATGGCAGAGCACGGATCCCCGAGCTGAGGTCGAAATGGTGCGCGGCCCAGGGTCGAGAACTTGCCAGACTGGAGCGATGCAGCTGGCCAAGCACCACGGCTTGGGAAACGACTTTTTGATCGCGTTGGCCGACGCGCTGCCCGCCGACGCCTCGGCGATGGCCGAGGCCGCATGCCACCGCACCCGCGGCGTGGGTGCCGACGGGCTCATCTTCGGCCTGCCCGGCGATGCCGGGGCGACCACCGATGCGACCATGGTGCTGTTCAACGCCGACGGGAGCCGGGCCGAGATGAGCGGCAACGGCATCCGCTGTTTGGCCCAGGCTGTAGTCCGACGCGAAGACCGCGGCCCAAACCGCGAGCTGACCATCGGCACCGACGCGGGGATTCGAGCCGTGAGCATTGAATCCACCGATGATCCCACCGTGGTCCAGGTTCGAGTGGACATGGGGACTATTGGCGCAGGCCCCGATCTGGAAGACGGAGAGGTGGTCTACTACCTCCGCAACCACGGCTTCGCCGATCACTTCGCCACCGCAGACGTGGGCAACCCCCATCTGGTGGTGGAGGTCCACGACGTGCACCAGATCGACGTGGCCAGGAACGGGTCGGAGCTATCCCGCCTGGCCGGAGGGATCAACGTGGAGTTCATCGGCGCCACCGCCAGCGGAATCGACATGCGGGTGTGGGAACGAGGAGTCGGGGTGACCGAGGCATGCGGGACCGGAGCATGCGCCGCCGCCCAGGCGGCCCACCAATGGGGGCTGGTCGGACCGGTGGTCTCGGTGTCGATGCCCGGAGGCGATGTGGTGGTGGAGTTGGGCGAAACCGCCGTGTTGACCGGGCCATCCCAGTACATCGCGACGGTGGACTATGGCTGACAGCGAGACCCACCGGGGCGGATTCGGCACCCACGGCGGGGAGTCCGGGGCGTTCATCGAGCGGACCTTCCGGGAGAAGATCGTGCTGGTGGGCGTCACCCTCGCAGGAGGAGACCCGGCCCGCACCGACGCCGACCTCGACGAGCTGGCCCAGCTCATCGACACCGCGGGAGCAGATGAGGTGGGCCGGCTGGTCCAGCGCCGCAGCGCCCCCGATCCCTCCACCTACATCGGCAAGGGCAAGGTGGACGAGATTCTGTCGGTGTGCGAGCAGGTCGATGCCGACACCGTGGTGTTCGACGACGAGCTGAGCCCGGCCCAGCAGTTCAACCTGGAGAAGATCCTCGGCCGAACCGCCATCGACCGCACCGCGGTGATCCTCGACATCTTCGCCCAGAACGCCAGCAGCCAGGAGGGCCAGGCCCAGGTGGAGCTGGCCCAGCTCCGCTACCGGCTGCCCCGCCTGCGCCGAGGCCGGGCGTTCAGCCAGCAGGCCGGCGGGATCGGCACCCAGGGGCCGGGCGAGACCCAGCTAGAGGTGGACCGCCGCCGCATCCAGCGGCGCATCCACAAGCTCGAGGCCCAACTCCGGGCCATCGCCAAGAACCGCGCCGTGCAGAGCCGCAGCCGCCGCCGCTCGGCGCAGAGCGCGGTGGCCATCGTGGGCTATACCAACGCGGGCAAGTCCCGGCTGCTCAACCTGCTCACCGACTTCGAAGTGCTGGTGCAGAACCGGTTGTTCGCCACCCTCGACGCCGCCACCCGCCGCCTCGAGCTGCCCGGCGGGGAGCGGGTGCTGCTCACCGACACCGTCGGCTTTATCCAAAAGCTGCCCCACCAGTTGGTGGAGGCGTTCAAGTCCACCCTCGACGTGGTGGCCGAGGCCGATCTGCTGCTGCACGTGGTGGACGCCGCCGGTCCCGACCCCGACGCCCACATCGCCGCAGTGCGCCAAGTGCTGAAGGAGATCGGCGCCGGGGCGGTCCCCGAATTGCTGGTGTACAACAAGTGCGACCTTCTGGCCGGGCGCGACATCCCCCTGGGCGCCAATAGGGACGCGATATTGGTGTCGGCCGCCACCGGCGAGGGTACCGACAAGCTGCTGGCCGCTATGGCCGACGAGTTGCGTTCCAGCGCTTTGATCGTCGAGCTGCACGTTCCCTACGCCCGGGGCGAGGTGCTGGCCGCCATTCAGAGGGCCGGCCATGTGCTGGCCACCGACTCCGATGAGGACGGCTACCGGATCCAGGCCCGCCTGGACGATGCCTCGGCTGCCCGGCTCTCCGAATGGGTGGTTGGGTAGGAGCGACCATGGCCGGCTTTGTTCCCCCTCCCTACCCCTACGACCGCCTCGACGAGCTGCGGGCGGTGGCCGATGGCTTCGACGGCGGCTGCGTGAACTTGTCGGTGGGCGCACCCTCTGATCCACCCCCGCATGAGGTGGTGGCTGCTCTCTCGGCCTCCGACAGCGAGCGGGGCTATCCGGCGTCGGTAGGGTCGCCCGCTTATCGGGAGGCGGCGCTGGAGTGGCTGGCCCGCCGGTTCGGGATCGACGCCGCCGGGGCCGCGGTGGCGGCCTGCGTGGGCACCAAGGAGTTGGTGGCGTCTGTGCCCCACTACCTGCGGCTGCGCGATCCCAGTCGAGACACAGTGCTGTATCCGGCGGTCTCCTATCCGACCTACGCCATGGGCGCCACGCTGGCCGGCTGCCGCGCCGTTCCCGTGCCCCTCGATCACCAATGGCGCATTGATCTCGACGCGGTGGCGGCCGACGACATCGCACGGTCGCTGTGTCTGTGGGTGAACTCGCCGGGCAATCCCACCGGCGCCATCGACGATCTGGCCGCTGCCGCCCAATGGGGCCGCGGCCACAACATCCCGGTGTTCAGCGACGAGTGCTACATCGAGTTCATCTGGGACGAGGCCGCCCGAACCGCCGAGGCCAGCGTCCTCAGCACGGGGCCCGAGGGAGTGGTGGCGGTGCACTCGCTGTCGAAGCGGTCCAACCTGGCCGGCATGCGGGCCGGCTTCTACGCCGGCGACCCCGATCTGATCGGATACCTGTCGGAGGTCCGAAAGCACGCCGGCATGTTGGTGCCCGGACCGGTGCAGGCCGCCTCGGTGGCGGCATTCGGCGACGATGGCCATGTGGACGCCCAACAGGCCATTTACCGCTCCCGGCTGGCCCGCCTGCGCGAGCTGCTGGTGCCCTACGCCCCCGACGTGGGCCTTCCCGACGGCGGGCTGTACCTGTGGGCGGCGTCGCCCGACGGCGATGGCTGGTCGCTGTCCCGCCGGGTGGCCGAAGAGCTGGGCGCGCTGATCAGCCCCGGCGAGTTCTACGGCCCTCAGGGCGCCGGCTATGCCCGAGTGGCCGCCGTGGCCCCCGACGCCCAAATCGACCTGCTTGAACAGCGTATGGCCGCCCGGCGCGGCGATACCGTGAGGAAGTGAGTACTGAGATGACCGATCTGCAAGCCCGAATCGAGGCGCTGTGGGCCGACCGAACGCCGATCACCGAGGGCGACGCTGACGCCCGGGCCGCGGTGACCGAGGCCATTGGCCTGCTCGACGCCGGCGAGGCCCGGGTGGCCGAGGTGAACGGCGACGGCGAGGTGGTGGTGAACCAATGGCTCAAGCAGGCCATCCTGCTGCTGTTCTCCATGGCCGAGATGGAGACCATGGAGCTGGGGCCGTTCGAGTACGCCGACAAGATCCCCCTCAAGACCGACTACCAGGCCGCCGGTGTCCGGGTGGTGCCCGGGGCGTCGGCCCGCTGGGGCTCGTTCTTGGACCGGGGCGTGATCATGATGCCCAGCTACGTGAACATCGGCGCCCGGGTGGGGGCCAACACCATGGTGGACACCTGGGCCACCGTGGGCTCGTGCGCCCAGATCGGGGCCAACGTCCACCTCTCGGGCGGGGTGGGCATCGGCGGGGTGCTGGAGCCTCCTCAGGCCGCTCCGGTGATCGTGGGCGACGACTGCCTAGTGGGCAGCCGCTGCATCGTGGCCGAGGGCGCCCGGCTGGGCGACGGTGTGGTGCTGGGCGCGGGCTGCGTGCTCACCGGCTCGATCCCGGTGATTGACGCAGCCACCGGCGAGGAGCTGGGCCGCGGCTCGGTGCCCGATTGGTCGGTGGCGGTGTCGGCCACCCGGTCTCGCACCTTCGACGGGGGGACGTTCGGCATGCCCTGCGTGCTGGTGATCAAGCATCTCGAGGCCGGCGAGCGCCACGACAAGGCCCAGCTGAACGACGTATTGCGCGAGCACGGCGCAGCCACTTAGCCATGAGTTATCCACAGGCTGGCCTCTTCAACAGGCCTGCGGCTTCCGACACGGCGAAAATCGTCGGCGAGGCTTGCCATGAGCGCTGATCTGCTGGCCAAAACGGCCGAGCTGATCGATGTCCCCTCGGTGTCCTACAACGAGGGCGCCATCGCCGATCTCATCGAGCAGCGGCTGCGGGCGGTGTCGGGGCTCATCGTGGATCGCGTGGGCGACAACGTGGTGGCCCGGACCGATCTGGGCCGACCCCAGCGAGTGCTGATCGGCGGCCACAGCGACACCGTGCCCCCCAACGACAACGCGGTGGCCCGCATCGAGGGCGACGTGGTGTGGGGCCTCGGAGCCGCCGACATGAAATCCGCGCTGGCGGTGATGCTGGAGCTAGCCGCCTCGGTGTCGGAGCCTGAGGTGGATGTGACTTGGCTGTTCTACGCCCGCGAGGAAGTGCGAGTGGCCGACAGCGGACTGCGGGAGCTGTTCGATGTCCGCCCCGACCTGCTGGCCACCGACGTCGCCCTTCTGGGCGAGCCCACCGGGGGAGCGGTGGAAGCCGGCTGCCAGGGATCGATGTGGGCGGTGGTGACGCTGGCCGGCGCCCGAGCCCACACCGCCCGACCCTGGATGGGTGTTAACGCCATCCACCGGTTGGGATCGGTGCTCAGGCTGGCTGAGGATTACGAACCCCGAACGCCGGTAATCGACGGCTGCCAATTCCGGGAGTCGCTTCAGGCGGTGGCGGTGGATGGCGGCGTGGCCGGAAACGTCGTGCCCGACCGGGCCGAGGTCACGCTGGGCTATCGCTACGCTCCCGATCGCAGCCCCGACGAAGCCGAGGACATCCTGCGGGAGATGTTGGCGCCCGTGTTGGGCGATGACGATGGCTTCGAGGTGACCGAGCACGCCCCGGCCGCCCCTCCGGGGCTGGGCCACCCGGTGCTGCAACGGCTCATCGCCGACAACGACCTGGAGATCAAGTCGAAGCTGGGATGGACCGACGTGGCCTTCTTCGCGTCGCGGGGCATCCCCGCGGCCAACTTCGGGCCCGGAGAATCGACCCTGGCCCACACCGCCGAGGAGCGGGTGGACAGGGCTGCGCTGGAGGCCTACCACCACGCGTTGGAGGCGCTGCTCACCACTCGGTGAAATACTCGGCTGGAATTTGCAAACGTCCAGCTAGACAGCCGCATTTCGACCAACTGTCACCGCGGTCTGGACAATGGTCGCATGGCTTTACCCATGTGCGAAGAACCTCCGGTCCGGCCCACCTTGACCCTGGTCGCCAGCTGTCCGACACCCCTGCTCCGCCCCCCGGCCATGGCGCGTCCGCCCGCCGCGGTGTACTGGTTCCGCCGAGCGCTGCTTGCGGGGGTGCTGCTGTTGTTGCTGTGGGCCAGCTCGCTGCTGGCCGCCAAGCTCCACTGGACGCTGAATCCCGAGAACCCGGTGGGCCACACCCAGGTTGAGCCGGCCTATGTGATAATGGGCGACACTGCCATGCCGCTCAGCTCCTACGGCCGATAGGCGGGCGGAGGCGGTCAGTGGGCGAGGTAGCGCAGGAACAGGGTGTGGTCTTGGGCCAGCACTCGGTCGAGGCGGAGCTGCTGGAGCCGGGGCGGCGCGCCCTTGGCCATCCTGGCGGAGTCGCCGCCGGCCAGCTTCGGCGAGATCGTCCAGCACACCTCGTCCAACAGTCCCGCAGCCAAGAGCTGACCGTTGAGGATCGGCCCGCCCTCCGACAGCACCACCGCCGCGCCCGACTGGCCGATCCTGGTCATCGCCTGGGCGAGGTCCACCCGGTCGGTGCCCATGCGATGAACATCGGCGGCCGCCTCAGCCTCGGCCAGTCGGTTGGCGGGCGGCTCGTCCACGGTGAACAACAGAGGCGGCGGGCGGTCGTCGAACATAGGAGCGGCGAAATCCAAGTCCAGGGATCGGCTCACAATGGCCAATCGGGGTCGAGGCGCCTGGTTCCTAGATGTTCGAGAAGCGGCCACTTCGGGGTCGGCCTTGGGCGGCCCGTAGCCCTCGCGCCGCACCGTCTCGGCGGCCACCAGCACCACGTCGGCCACCGCCCGGATGGCTGCGAACACCTGCCGGTCCGCCGGGCTCGACAAGCGCCCCGACACTCCTTCGGCCGATGTGGCGCCGTCGGCAGAGGTCACCATATTCAGCAACATCCACGGGCGGTCGGGGTGTGGGGTGCGGCTGTCGGACGCATAGAGCGCGACCGGATCTACGTCGGAGACGAACCGAGGAAACAGCTGATCCACCTGCCGCCGACGGTAGCAGGCGGGTCAGTTCGCCACGTCTTGAGAAATTCACCTGAAATCCACAGGGAATCCCCCTTATCCTCCTTACGGTCCACAGGCCCGATGCTCTACCGTGATCTATCGCTGCGGTGTGAGTGGCCGGAATGGTGGCTGACGCCGACGACCATAGTGGGGTTCAGGCGACTCCTTGAGGGGTCCAGCCCGTTGTTCGGGCGGGCTGGCGTGTCCGGTGCAGGCACGGCTCATGAAGAGGCTCCTTTGACCTGGCCGCTCACGCCGCAGCCTCACAGGTCACCGATAGAATACGAAGGTGGAATGCGCTTACCAGAGCCGCATTCCTTTGAGGAGTGCTGATGGCTCTGGCATCTGACCGCACCAGGATTGGCCTGGGCCGCTACTTCAGCCGCGCCGATGTGCACCCCTACGACGAGGTGGAATGGCACCGCCGCGACGCTCGAATCACCAGCGCAAACGGCGAGGTGGCCTTCGAGCAGATCGATGTTGAGTTCCCGGCGAGTTGGTCGGTCAATGCCGGCAATATCGTGGCCCAGAAGTACTTCCGGGGCGGTTTGGGCACTCCTGAGCGGGAGACTTCCTTGCGCCAGGTGATCGACCGGGTGGTCAACACGTTGGTGGAGTGGGGCACTGAGTCGGGCCATTTGGCCGAGCCCGAAGAGGCTGCGGTTTTTGCCGACGAGCTCCGCTGGCTGCTGGTCCACCAGCGCGCCGCGTTCAACTCGCCGGTGTGGTTCAACCTCGGGGTTTCCAGTGCCGTGCCCCAGTCCTCGGCCTGCTTCATCCTGGCGGTGGACGACACCATGGAGTCGATCCTCGACTGGTACGGGGAGGAGGGCCGCATCTTCAAGGGCGGTTCGGGGGCCGGAGT
>JAJEEH010000251.1 GCA_022821105.1 Acidimicrobiia bacterium | reverse complement strand
ACTCCGGTCATCGGCCTGCGGCGCCACCGCACCGAGCGGGAATCGGCCTGAGCCGACTGCACTGATCCGGCGCCGCATTCGGACGGCGCCGTCAATCCCTTCATCCCACGACGCGTCGGACAAAGGCCGCAATGGCCTCGGTACCCTCGATCGCCTCGGGGTAGTTGGGGTACATGATCTGGAAGTCGTGGATCATTCCCGGCCAGATTCGCAGATCCACTTCGACACCAGCGTCGGCTAGCACAGCCGCGAATCCGGTGGCGTCGTCCAGCAGCACCTCGTGATCCCCGGCGTGCACCAGCATGGGGGGCAATCCCTCTAGGTCGCCGAAGAGCGGTGAGGCCAGCGGATCACGGGGGTCGTGGCCGTCCAGATACCAACTGGCGGCGGTCACCGCGTCGTCGTGGCCGAACATCACGTCCAGCTCGTCTCGCTCAGCGTGGCTGGCCGAGGAGTTGGTCAGGTCCACCCAGGGCGACAGGCAGACTCCCGCGCCGGGCAGTGGCAACCCCTGATTGCGGGCCCCGAGCAGGACGGCTCCTACCAACCCACCCCCGGCGGAGTCGCCGATAAACGCGACGCGGGCCGGTTCGATCCCGGTGTCCAGCATCCAGCGGTAGGCGGCCAGGCAGTCGTCAACCGCGGCGGGGAACGGATTCTCCGGGGCCAGTCGGTAATCGATCAACAGCACTCGGGCCGGAATCAGCGAGGCCAGATGGGATCCGAAGCCCTGGTGCGAGATGATCGATCCCACCCGGTATCCGCCGCCGTGGAAGAACAGCAGCGCAGGCAGACTGTCGGGGTCGTGGGCCTGGGGGTGAAGCCATGCGGCACCGGGCACTCCGGGGATATCGACCGTCTCCTTAACCACCCCGTCGGCCAGTGGCGTGGCGGCTGAGTTGGCGTCTAGACGGGCCCGGCGCTCGGCGGGCGTCTCGGAGGGGTCGGGCTTGGGCGCGGACGCCAGCATGGACCGCACGGCTTCGAATTCTGGGCTTGGCATCCCCGGAGACTAACGCCTGCCCTTCTGGTTCTCGGGTCTCGGAAACTCATCAATGGCTATCGGGCTCGGGTTCTTGACAACGCCGGGACGGCGGTAGCCTAAGCGGGCGATGACCGGCGAACTTCGACTGCTCACCATCCACGCCCATCCCGATGACGAGGCGTCCAAGGGGTCGGCGACGGTGGCCATGTACGCAGACCAGGGGGTGGCGGCCTCTTTGGTGTGCTGCACCGGCGGGGAGGAGGGCGACATTTTGAACCCGGCCATGGACCAGCCTGAGATTCGGGAGAATCTCAATCAGGTCCGCCGAGACGAACTGGTCGAGGCCGCCGACGTGCTCGGCTATCAAAGCGTCCACTGGCTGGGCTACCGCGACTCCGGCATGCCCGACAGCGAGGCCAACGCCGACCCCCGCAGCTTCGCCCAAGCCCCGCTGGGTGAGGCCGTGGAGCGTCTGGTGGCCATCCTCCGAGCCGAGCACCCCCACGTGGTAGTCACCTACGGGGAAGACCAGCAGGGCTACCGCCACCCCGACCATCTCCGGGTGGCTGAGATCAGCGGCCCGGCCTTTGACGCGGCCGGCGATCCCGACGCCTATCCCGACGCCGGCGAACCGTGGCAGCCGCTGAAGATGTACTACGTGACCTGGTCGCGGAACCGGATCACCGCCCTGCACGAGAAGTTCGGGGAGCTGGATCTGGAGTCGCCCTATGACGAGCGCTGGTTCAGCCGCCCGTCCAATGACGATGCCATCACCACCCGCATCAACTGCGCCGAGTACTTCGACCGCCGGTCCAAGGCGCTGCTAGCCCACCGCACCCAGGTCGATCCCGACTCCAAGTTCTGGTTCGGCCTGCCCGACCACCACATGGCCGATGCCTATCCGTGGGAGGACTACATGCTGGGCCGCAGCCTGGTGGAAACCGACATTCCCGAGACTGACCTGTTCGCGGGGATCGCCTAGAACGATGGAGCGGGCCCGGTACCTCAGCGATGAGTGGTTCGGGATGAACCTGGAGGCGGCGGCGGGCTGGCCGGAGCGGCCGGGGGTGGACTGCTCGGTCAACTACGAGGTGACCGGCTCGCCTGACGGCAAGGTCCGGTACCACGCTGTCATCCGCGGCGGCCGGCTGATGGAGATGGCCTCGGGGAAGCTGGCCGACGCCGACGTCAGCATCATCTACAAGTACGCCGACGCCAAAGCCGAGGTCTCCGGCGGCGACCACCCCGACTTGGCCTACATGACAGGCCGGATGAAGCTGGAAGGGGACTACGCCCGCTGGGTATTCGGCCTGCGCCCGCTCTTGGACTCAGCCGAGTACGACCACTTCCTGTCGGCTTTGGGCGAGCTCACCGACTTCTGATCGGCGCTCAGCCCCGGCGCTGGGCGTCTCTAAGGTCGGAATAGGCCAGCAACTGCGCGCCGGAGCGCTCGACAGCGGTGCGCAGCGCAGGGTCGTGGGCCACCAGCAGGTACTGCTCCACCCGGCTGAGCCAGCCGGGGTCCATCTCCCGCAGCTCGGGGGTGTCGATGGCCGGTGACACCACCAGCTCGGTCACTCCTGGGGCCAGGTTCTCCAATGCGTCCTCCAGCGTGCGCCGTGCGGGGCGGCCGCGAATCTGCACCAGGTGGTCGGGGGCCAGGATGCCGGAGTCGGCGGCCAGTCGGCGGAACGGGAATCCGGCCCGGCGCTCCTGGTCGTTTCCGCCGAGGCGCATCGGCAGGGCCATTTCCACCGCCAGCTCCAAGTAGACGTCGAAGAACTCGGGGCGCATCAGCAGCGTGTCCAAGTGCGGGCTCAGGTGGGTGAGGTCGCTGCCCCACTGGCTGGCCCGCTCGATCTGGGCCCGGCACTCCCGGTGGACCTCATCGAGGTCGCTGTGCTCCCACGAGTCGGCGGGAGTGCGGGGGAAGCCGCCGTCGCCGTCCAACAGCGACGGTGCCTGAGTGATCGGACCCCATCGGTAGCTGTCGAACTCGGCGTTCAGGGTGAGGTCGACACCGACCCGAGTGTGGGCGGAGCGCCCGGCTGCATCCCGGGCCCATGGGCACGGCACCATCAAGCTGGCGGCGGTGGCCACCCCCAGCTCCAGGCACTCGGCAATGCCCGCATTGGCTGCGTGGGACTGCCCCAGGTTGTCGCAGGTGATGATGAGGCCTCGGCCCTGGGGGTCACCGCCCAAGCGTTCCATTAGCTCGCTCACTACCGGAAAGCTACCGCCCCTCGGTGGCAAAGAGGATTACTCAAGCACCACGTCGGCGCTGCCGCAGTCGCTCCACAAGCCCAGCCCCCGGTCGCGGGCTCTGGCCGCGGTGGCGTAGAAGGCATCGGCATGGGTGGTATTGGGCTCGATGACCAGGGCCTCGGCGTACCCGTTGGCGGCGATCTCGA
Source organism: Acidimicrobiia bacterium (assembly GCA_022821105.1). GTDB lineage: Bacteria > Actinomycetota > Acidimicrobiia > Acidimicrobiales > Bin134 > Poriferisocius. The sequence goes on along the minus strand of JAJEEH010000251.1, from coordinate 16,130 downwards.
GGTTGACGAACAGCCCGTCGCCGGAACGGTGCACGTAGGCCAACAGCCGGTCGTAGCGGTCGCGCGCCTCCACATCGCGGGTCAAGCGCACCTCGGTGCCCTCCGGCAGAAGCGACCTGGTGAAAACGGTGGCCTCGTCGCCGTAGCACTCAGCTGGCAGGAAACCCCCAGTGGCCTCGGGGGTATCGATGCCGATCAAGCGAACTCGTTCGGTGCGATCCGCTACTCGCACCACCACCGTGTCTCCGTCCACCACCTCCTCCACCGTCGCGGCAGCTCCGGCTAATGCCGTGGCCGAGTCAGACGTGTTTCCTGGCTGGGTGGCCGGGGCTCCAGAGCAGCCGGTGAGCACGAGAACCAGAAGGCCGCAAACCGCTGACGTCGGCCTCACGCAGCACGGGGAATGTCGTCGGAGGGTGTTGGCGTCGGCTGGGGAGCGGGGGAGCGACCCTGCAAGGCTGCTCGGGCCTGAGCGAGACCGCGGCGGCCGATCTCCTTGGTGCGCTCATCGATCCGCCAGTCTGGCGGCGCCTCCAAGAGCGTGAGCTGTAGCTTCATACCACCAGTATCCCGGTGGGAGTGACAGTTTGGTCGCCGACGGGGCGAATTCTGCGAGAAATCTCTCTGACGTGGGAAAAAGTCCCTTATGAGTCTTGGGGTCCTCCCGTCATGCTTCTGTACACCTCCAGAAGGGCCGCCTTCTGCTCGTCGGTGAGGTTGGCGTCGGACCGGATGGTGGCCTCGGTGTCGGACACGCCTTCGGCGGCGTCGCCGTTGGCGGCGTCGATACCCGCAGCCTGGGCTAGCAGAGTCTCAGCCGACAAGTTCAGCGCGGTGGCCAGCGACTTGATGACCCGCACCGATGGCTGGTGCAGGCCCCTCTCCAGCTGGCTGAGGTAGGGGTTGGACACCTGGGCCAGATCTGACAGCTCCCGCAGGGTGAGCTGGGCCAGCTTGCGCTGGCTGCGGAGGTAGCTTCCGAATGCCTCTACGGCGGATTGATCCATGGTTCGCCCTAGCTGTCGTAGTCGTAGAAGCCCTTGCCGGTCTTGCGGCCCAGGTGGCCGGCAGCCACCATGCGCCGAAGCAGCGGGGGCGGGGCGTTGTGAGAGCCCTTGAACTCCTCGTAGAGCACGTCGGCCACCGCCTCGATGGTGTCCAGTCCGATCAGGTCGCACAGCGTCAGCGGGCCCATGGGATGGCCGCAGCCGTACATCATCCCGCTGTCGATGTCGGCCGCGCTCACCTTGCCCTCGTCGAACATGCGGATGGCATCGAGCAAGTAGGGCACCAGCAGCCGGTTCACCACGAACCCGGCCCGGTCCCGGCAGCGGATGACCCGCTTGCCCAGAACTTCCACCGCGAAGCGGTCCACCCGGTCGATGGTCTCCAAGGAGGTGCCCAGCGAGCGCACCAGCTCCACTAGGGGCTGTATCGGGGCCGGGTTGAAGAAGTGCATGCCGAGCACCATGTCCGTTCGGCTGGTGATGGAGCCCAGGGTGATGATGGGGATGGAGGAGGTGTTGGTGGCCAAGATGGCGTTTGGGGCCATCACCTTGTCCATGGCCCGAAACACCGACAGCTTCTCTTCCAGCGATTCGATCACGGCCTCGATCGCCATGTCCCGGTCGGCCAGGTCGCCCATGTCAGTGCTGAATCTGAGCGAGTCCAAGGCCAGATCTCGAGTCGCCGCCGGAACCTTGTTGCGGGAGACCGCCTTGTTCAGCGAATTCTCGATCGACTTGCGGGCGATGTCGACTGCGGTGTCGTCCACCTCGATCACCAGGGTGTCCAAGCCGACTCGGGCGCACACCTCAGCGATTCCCGACCCCATTATTCCGCCGCCGACCACTCCGACCTTGTTGATCGGCTCAACTGGCGATTCGAACTCCTGTGGCGGCGGCGCGCCGGCTTCGGTGCTCATCATTCCCTCCCACCGCCCATTCAGGCGGCCCCATGTGGTTGTTCAGAATAGTACGCAAGCGATAGAAAAATAAAACGGGGCCGGTCAGCGACCGGCCCCGTTTGCAGGAAAGAGCTGAGGGGGGATTCAGCTCTTCTTGGAAACTGGCTGCGCCGGAGCGGCGCCGTTGGCGGTCGCGGCGGCCAGCAAGTTCTGGGCGAACTCTTTCTGGGTGTTGAGCAGTTCCTGGGCGAACCCGAAGCTGACGCTCATCAGCTCCTTGGGATCGGGCAGGGAGTCAAGGCCGGGCCCGGAGTCGAGCTTCAGGCTCTCGGGGGTGATGCTGCCGACCGTATCGGTGAAGGTGCGGACACCTTCTACGATGGCGGTCTGGCCCATCTTGAGGGCGCTCAGCACCTGTTCTTGCACGGCTTCGGTGATTTCTTTGACGTCGGTCATGTTGCTTACTTTACTTAGCAGCGGCTTGATCGGCAATTCAACTAGAACTTTTTTGGAGAAATTTCCGGAGAAATTCGTTCAGGCCGACGCCGCGTTGCCCGAGCGCGACTTTACGTACAGGCCTGGGGCGTCTTCCATCGGCGCATAGGCCTCGCTGCCGAGCTGCTTGGGAGCGTCGATCTTCTTGCCGGCCCGCTCGCCGATCCACTGGGCCCAGTCTTCCCACCACGTCTGCTGGTGCTGCTGGGCGCCGTCCAGCCAATCCTCGGGCGACTCCGCGATCTGGTCGTTGGTCCAGTGGCGGGCCTTGGGGCTGGGAGGGTTGACGATGCCGGCGATGTGGCCCGACGTGCTGAGCACGAAGCGGTTGTGGCCGCCCAGCAGGGTGGCGGTGCGGTAGGCCGCTGTCCACGGCACGATGTGGTCGTCGATGGCCGACAGCACGTAGGAGTCCTGCTCCACGTCGGCGGGGCGCAGCGCTTTGCCGTCCACCTCGAAGGCGTCATTGGCGAACTCGTTGTGGAGGTAGCACCGGCGCAGGTAGCTGCTGTGCATGCGGGCCGGCATCCGAGTGCTATCGTTGTTCCAAGCCAGCAGGTCGAACGCCGGGGGGTCCTCGCCCAGCAGCCAATTGTTCACCACGTACTGGAAGATCAGATCGTTGGCCCGAATGGCGTCGAAGGTTCGGGCCATCTCGCTGGCCTCCAGATATCCCTGGTCGGCCATCTTGCGCTCGAGTCCGGCCACGGTGGGCTCGTCGGTGAACGCCCCCAGCACACCGGGGTCGGAGAAGTCGGTAAGGGTGTTCAAGAACGTGGCGGTGTGGATCGGCTGGTCGCCGGTGGCCGCTCCGTGGGCCATGGCAATGGCGCTTAGCGTGCCCCCCAGGCACACGTTGACGGTGTTTACCTTCTCCTGGCCGGTGATCTCCCGCACCACCCGCAGGGCGTCGAGGGGCCCTTGGTGGAGATAGTCCTCAAAGCTGGTGTCGCGCATCGACCCATCGGGGTTGCGATAGCTGATGGTGAAGCAAGTATGGCCGTGCTGCACCGCCCACTCGATCAGGCTCTTTTGGGGGGCTAGGTCCATGATGTAGTACTTGTTGATCCACGGCGGGCAGAACAGCATCGGCATCTCGAAGGTCTGTTTGGTCTGCGGCTCGTACTGCATGACCTCGATCAGGTCGCTGCGGTACACCACCTTGCCGGGGGTCAAGGCCATGTTCAGGCCTGGTTCGAAGCCCGAGTCGTCCACCTTGGAGGGCCACCCGTCGTTGTGGCGCAGATCGTGGAGCATGTTGGCCGCGCCCTTGACCACGCTGGCCCCGCCAGTGGCGGCCGCTTTGGCCAGAGCGTCGGGATTGGTGAGCAGCATGTTTGTAGGAGCGAGGGTGTCGAAGGCGAATGAGGCGGCGAATTTGGCCTTGCGGTGCTCGGCTTCGTCGAGGTTGGCGGCGTCGATGAGGTCATCGGCCAGGTTCCTGGTGAGCAGGTAGGTCTGCTGGAGGCCGAAGAAGTAGGGGTTGTCCTGCCAGGCTTCGGAGGTCCAGCGATGGTCCTTGGGCTGGGGCTGGATGGGCGCGGGGGCCTCGGGGTCGGCGGCTTTGGTCGCCTTGGCCATCGTGGCTGCGCCCACCTTCATGGCTCCGGCGGCCGCCTTCAGCAGCGCCGTGCCCACTCCCACCGGGTTGGATGCCGCCTTCATGCCCGCATTGACCAGGGTTCGGGCGAAATAGACCGGATCAAGCGTGTCGAGAATCTGGTCTCCCACCCAGTTGGGGTCAAGAATGTCGGATTCGCCGGCGGTGGCTCCGATAGTCCCTGCTTCGACGTCTTCACTCACGGTTGGGAACTTTATCAAGCAAGTTTGGCAGAACCCTCACCCACAAGTCCTAGGGTTGCCGCATGGTTTCACGACGTGACGGGATGACGGTTCCCCTGTTCGGACCCCTCGACCAACAGGCGGCGCAGATGGCCGAGTTGGTCGAGCTGGGCTACACCGACGTGTGGTCGTCGGAGTCCAACTCCCACGACGCCTTCACCCCGCTGGTGCTGGCCTCGCAATGGGCGCCGACATTGCGCTTGGGGACGGCCATCGTCCCGGCCTACACCCGGGGTCCGGCGCTGTTGGCCCAGTCGGCGGCCACGCTGGCGTCGCTGGCGCCGGGGCGCTTTCTTCTGGGGGTGGGCAGCTCGTCGGATGTGATCGTGGAGCGGTGGAACTCCATCCCGTTCGAGGCCCCCTACCAGCGGGTGCGGGATCTGGTGCGGTTCCTCAAGCCCGCTCTGGCCGGTGAGAAGGTGAGCGGCGACTACGAGACCTTCTCGGTGCAGGGATTCCGGCTGGGTTTGGTCCCCCCCGAACCGCCCCCCATCTTGGTGGCCGCGCTGCGATCCCAGATGTTGACGTTGGCCGGCAAAGAGGCCGACGGGACCATCATCAACTGGCTTTCGGCCGACGACACTGCCCGGGTGAGCGAGATCGTCAATGCCCAGGGACCCGACAAGGAGATCGTGGCCCGCATCTTCGTGTGCCCCAACCCCGACCGGGAAACGGTGATCGCCCAAGGGCGGCGGGCGGTGGCCGGCTACCTGAACGTGCCCGTCTACCGGGCGTTCCACCAGTGGCTTGGTCGGGGTGACCTGCTGGCCGAGCACTGGGAACGGTGGGCGGCCGGCGATCGGGCCGGATCGCTGGAGGCCATCCCCGAGCAGGTGGTGGACGACCTCATCGTGAACGGCACCCCCGAGGAGTGCCGCAAGCACATCGACCGCTACTTCGACAACGGCGCCACCACGTCGTCGCTCATGGTGATGCCCTTGGGCGGGATCGACCCCTGGGAGGCCGTCAGGTCGCTAGCGCCGCAGCCTCCTGGAGGTGGCTGACGTAGTCGTCCAGCTGGTAGCCGGCGGCCGCCCCGCTGGTGGACGGCATGACGTATACCGGCTGACCGGCTAGATCCTGGGGTTGTGGCCCGGCCTTGGCCTTTCGGTCCACCGCGGCCCGCCAGCCGGCGAGGCCCACAAAGCACACCGCCGTGGGCTTGAGCCACCCCACCAGCCACTCCAGCCGGTCTAGGCCCCGCCGATATTCTTCGACAGATAGCTCGTCGGCCCGAGGGGTGGCCCGTTTCACCAGGTCGGTCATGCCCACGCCGTGATCGATCAGTGCCTTCCGGGGATCGCGGTCGACGCTCACCAGCCCCGCGGCCAGCGCCGCAGGCCAGAACCGGTTTCCCGGCCGAGCGAACCCCGCACCGGCGTCGGCCGCGTACACGCTGGGGTTCAGGCCGCAGATCAGCAGCCGCATCTGTGGCCCCACGGTGTCGGGCAGCGTGCGGGCTCGGCGGCCCTTGATGATGAGGGTGGCGGCCTTGGGGGGCTGGTCCAACCGCTCAAGGGCGTCGAGGGCGAAACCGGCGCCCTCCATCAGGGGGGCGATCCAGTCTTGGGGCCAATGGGAGAAGCGGCGCCCCGGAAAGTCGTCGTCGGAGAACGGCTCGAAATCGTCATCGCCCTCGAAGATGTGAAGCTCCACCGGAGCGCCCGGGGCCAGCGCCCGGTGCAGGTCGGCCAGGGCCAAGGGCACGTGGCGCCGGTCGAGGTGGACATAGCTGCGCGATGCCCAAGCTCCGGCCAGTGATCCGGTGGCCAGGGGCAACGCGGCTAGATCGGCTCGGCAGCGCAGAGCATCGGAGGCATGGTCGGGGACCATCTCCAGCATCGACCGGGCCACATCGATGGCCAATGACGGTTTGGGCAGAGCACCTGTGTACCAGCCGGGCCCGCAGCCGAGATCAGCAGTGATCCCCTCGGGCCGGTCAAGGGCCGCGAACGCCTCGACAGCGGTGGTGGACTTGGGCTGGCGTTCAGCCCGCCATTCAGCTGCCCGGTCTTCGTAGACGCTGACGGTGGCTCGGTCGGCCATGTCTCAGCGAAGCGGCCAGATCTTCTTGAACAGCCGAACGATCACTGCGCCCACCAAAGCGCCGACTACCACGTCGGAGGCGTGGTGGATGCGCACATGCACCCTGCTGGCCGCCACCACCGAGGCGGCCGCCCAGAAGGGCCACCGTCGGCGTCGCGACTCCGACAGCAGAGCCGCGGCCACCACCGCGGCACTGGCATGGCCGCTGGGGAAGCTGCTGGTGAGCGGCTGGCGCAACCGGTGGGGGTGGTCGTGCTCAGCCAGCGGACGGGAGCGGTTGAAGGCCGATTTGATCGGGCCGTTGACCAGGGCCGACTCCACCGCCAAGGCCACCGATACCCGAAGGGCCCGGCGACGGCCCCGCTTGGAGGTTGCGCCCGCCCAGGCCAAGGCGTGCCACAGGATGCTGAAGTTGCCCAATTCCGAGGCGGTGTAGAACACCCGGTCGGCCACCGGGTTGCCCCGCAGTCGGGCGAAGAGCTGCTCGACGGCCTCATCGAAGGCCTCCACAGCCGCCGAGGTGCTTGCGGGGGCATCATCCTCGAACGTCTCTTCGTCAAGCGCCTGGCCGACGTGGGCTTCGCCGAAGAACGCCACATCGTCGAGGTCCTCGTCTGCGAGGTCCTCCAGCGAGTCGGCCGCGTCGTTGGCCTCCTCTGGGCGCTCAGCTTCGTCGGCGGTCATTCGCGGGCTGCCCGAATCGTCTTGTAGGCCACGCCCACCTCATGGTTGGCGTCGTTCAGAACCTTGTAGCCGGTTTCGTCGCGGATCTGCTCGAAGTTCTCGGCCACGTCCTCCACCGTGAGGTCGGGGTTGTAGTAGCCGGGGGTCCGGCCGACGAAAAACCGGGCCACCGTGCCTCCCGCCGCGGAGTACACCTCGCCCGACACCGGGCAGTCCTCGTGGGCCAAAAAGCACACCACCGGGGTGACGTGCTCTGGGCTCATCGCCTCTTTGATCTCCTCGCCGAAGATGGCCTCGGTCATACGGGTGGTGGCCACCGGGGCGATGCAGTTGGCCTTGATGTTGTATTTGGCCCCCTCCAGGGCCAGCGTGTGGGTGAGCCCCACCAAGCCCATCTTGGCCGCGCTGTAGTTGGACTGGCCGAAGTTGCCCAGCACTCCGGCGTTGGAGGTGGCGCACACGATGCGGCCATATCCCTGCTCTCGCATTTGGACGAAGGCGGGCCGGGTGACGTTGAACGCCCCCCGGAGGTGGACGGCCAGCACCGGGTGGAGTTGATCGTCCTCCAGCTTGTGAAAGGTCTTGTCCCGCAGGATGCCGGCGTTGTTGATCACTACGTCAACCCGCCCGAACGCCTCCATTGCTGTCGCTGTGATGGCCGCCCCGCCTTCAGTGGTGGCCACCGAGTTGGTATCGGCCACCGCTTCGCCGCCGCCATCGTTGATCTCATTGGCCACCAACTGGGCCGGTCCCTCGCTGGCCCCGGTGCCGTCGGCCGCCCCGCCCAAGTCGTTCACCACCAGCCGGGCCCCTCGCCGGGCCAACTCCAGGGCATACAGGCGCCCCAGGCCGCCCCCGGCCCCCGTGACGATTGCCACCCGGTTGTCGAAGCTCAATGTCATGGCTGAAAGGTTACGACGGTCGGGGCTGTCGGCGGTAAGCGCCGGGGGTGGTGAGGGGTCTGCGGTACCAGCGGCGGGGGGTGGTGATGATGGACCGGGGGTAGTCCTCGAAGAGCCAGCGGGCGAAGTTTCGCCGGGTCCAGGGAGTGAGCCCGGCGATGCGCACGGCTCCCCGGGCGCCAGGGCGGGTGGCCAACACCCGGCCGAGGCGACGGGCCATGCGATGGTCGGCGAACAGCTCTCGGCGCACGAAGCGGCGGTAGTTGGCCATTACCTGGTCGGCGTCTGATCCGCCGTCCAGTACGGCGTGGGCCGCGCCGATGCCGGTCAGCAGGGCCTGGGCGATGCCCTCGCCGCTCATAGGGTCGGTGGCCGCCGCGGCGTCGCCGGTGAACATTGTTCGGCGGGCGGTGAGCGCGATCTTGTCGATGCGGGCGGGAATGGGCCAGGCCCGATGGGACGTCTCGGGGGCGGCGCCGTTGCCCAGCACGGCCCGGATGTGGTCTCGCTCCAGAAGGTCTCGCCACAGCTTGCCCATTTCGCCCACCGCCACGGGGCCGCCACGGCGCACGCCGAATCCCACGTTGGCCCGGCCGTCGGGCAGCGGAAACGACCATACATAGCCGGGCAGGATCTCCTCCTCGAACCACACCCACAGGGCTCGGCTGGCCGAGGGAGCCACCCCCGACCAGTATTGGCGAAACGCATGCCAGTCGCCCCGATATCCGTCGTGGGCCAATCCCAGGAACTTGCGGGTGGGCGACCACATCCCATCGGCGGCTATGGCATATCGGGCGGTAACCGAGTCTGCTCCCTCAACCTCCAGAGTCACCCGGCCGCCGTTCTCGGAGGCCCCCTGGCAGGCGGCCCCCTCCACCAGCGCGGCACCCTCGGCCTTGGCCTGCTCCACCAGGGCGTTGTCCAGCTCGGCCCGGGGGACGACTGCGGCAAACTGCCCGCCCGATCGGGGCAGGGGGAACTCGACGGTGCGTCCTGAGGGAGAGCGGATGCAGACGTCCTCCACGGGCATCCACGTGGAGATGGGGGTCGGGTCGAGCCCCAGGCCCTCGAGGAGCCTCAGCGCTCCGGCGGTGAGGCCGTCGCCGCACGCTTTAGGGCGGGGGAACCGGGCCTTGTCCACCATCACCACCCGCTGCCCGGCCCGAGCAAGGGTGATGGCCGCCGCGCAGCCGGCCGGCCCGGCCCCGATGACAGCCGTGTCCCAGTCGCCGCTCATCGGCTTGACGGGCTCATGCGCCCTGCCCTGCCGGCTGAGCGGGATCCAGGGTCTGCGATTGACCGGGTTGGGCCTCAGGATCCTGGGCCGGAGTCTCACCGGGTGCGGCCTCGGGGAGAACCGCTTCTCCGGGCTCCCCGTCTTCCCCGGGCGGAACAGCCTCTTCGGGATCTACCTCTTCCTCGGGAGGGGCAACGGTGCAGAGATCTGCCTTGTCGTCCTCGTTGGTGTCGGTGGGCGCATGGGTGCCGGTGCAGTCTTCGGGGGCGATGCACACCACGGGCAGCCCCTGACCATCAAACTCCACCTCGCCATCTCCGTCGGCGTCCAAAGGCAGCACCGAAGATGTGCACACTCCTTGGCAGTTGACTCCCTCTCGGGGCTGGTAGAGCGCGGTCACCGAGTCACGCAGAACAGTGCCGTCGGAGTAGGTCCGGCTGCGCTCGGTGGTCCGCAGGGTGCAGTGCCTCCTCGGGGAGTCGTAGCGGTTGGTCCACTCCACCTCGGCATAGGCGGTGGAGTACACGCTGACGGTCACGCTGCCGCTGGTCACGGTGGGCCACAGCAGCACCGCGTAGGGGTTGGGGTTGCGGAACTTGAAGTCGGGCTTGGGCCAGGAGATGGTGGCATCCACACCTTCGCGGTAGCGGTCGATGTCGATGCTGTGAGCTTGGTATTCGGGGAACTCCATCCCGGCGTTGAAGGTGGCGGTGAACAGGGTGGTGATGAATTGGGAGATGCCCCCGCCCACGTCCTCGTCGTACACGCCCGCGTAGATGACCCCCGCAGACACAAACCCCTTTTCCTCGGTGCGCTCGCCCACGTAGCCGTTGACCGAGAAGGTCTCTCCCGGATACACCACCGCCCCCTGGAGCAGGTCGGCGATGCGGTGGATGTTGGAGACCCGGTCCTGACCCGGCGTGTAGTAGGTGGTGAAGCGCCCGGTGAGCTCCACGATCCCCCGTTCCTCCAGCCAGCTCTGGTCGTTCATCTCATCGGACTCCCGCAGCTCCAGCTCCACGGCCGGTTGCGGGGTTTCAAGGGCCGCCAGCACCTCTTGGGCCGCGCTCAACTCACAGCAGATGTAGGCGGGGACTTCGCTGACCAGCACCGGCACATCGTCTTGGATGGTGAGAATCGGCTCGGACGCCACAGTGGCCACCTCGACGAACAGTTCGGCCAAATCCTCCTTTATCCGCTGCTGGTTGACACCGTAGGACCACAGGTCGTTCTCGGAGTGAAGCGTCAGCCAGGCGCGGAGCTGGGCTGGCTGAACTCGCTTGGTGACCTCTTCGACGGTTACCAGGATTCCCTGGTCGGTGCGCTGGTTGATCCAGTCCACCGTTTGGAGCATCTCCTCTTCGCCCACCTCCGGCGGAATCAGGCGCACCTCGGCCTCGACCCTCAAGGGATCGTCGCCCCGGATGGCGGACTCCAGCAATTGGGGGAGCCCTGGCGACAGGTCAGCGACCTCGCCGGGCACGCCGGGGGAAACCTGGAATATGCCGTTTTCCAGCACGATGCGAGGGTCAACTGGGGGGCGATGCAGATCGGCCTCCAGGCGCGCCACCTGGCTGGCGTTTGCCGACAGGGTGATCAGCAGCTCTGAACGCGAGCTCTCGAAGAACGAGGCCGTCCAGCCGATGGGATTGCCCGTCCCGCTGTCCAATTCCATGATCGCCGCCACTGTGCCCTCCACGTCCACCGCCAGCCCGGTGTCGGCGGCAGTCACGGTGATGGCCTGGCTGGGGGTGGCGATCTCCACCGGGGTCTGCTGGAAGCGCTCGGCCAGATCGACGACCACCGCGGTCACGTCTTCCTCGCTCAATCCGCCGATGTCGATGCTGGCGTCGGAGATGAGAGGGCTCTCGATCTTCAAGCCTCGGGGAGTCCGGTCGCCGCTGCCGGAGAAGTCGATCAGCCAGATCAGCAGCCAGACCACCAGGATCAGCACCGGCGCGAACATGAGCATCCACACCCAAAGCGGGCGGGGAGGCCGGCGCAGGCGGAGTGGCGGATGGCGATCCATGGGGATTATGGGATCGTAGTGGGACCGCCATTCCCATTAGGTGCGGGTCGGCGAGTGGTCACGGGCGGACTTCTAGAACAGCTGGGCTTGGTCGGGTTCGATGCCCCGGAGCTGGTCGTAGTCGATCTCTACGCATTCGATGCCCCGGTCGGTTCCTAGAGCCCGGGCCTGGGGGCGGATGACCTGGGCGGCGAGCATGCCCTGAACCGGTGCCAGGGCCGGATCTTGGTTCAAGAACTGGAGGTATCGGGTTAGCTGCTCAACACCGGCGATCTCTCCACGCCGCTTCACCTCCACGGCGATGGCGTTGCCCTCGGCATCGCGGCACAGCAGATCAACCGGGCCGATGTCGGTGGGGTATTCCCGCCGCACCAGCCGGAACCCGTCTCCCAGAACGTGGGGCGACGCAGCCAGCAGCTCCTGGAGGTGGGCCTCCACCCCGTCTTTGTCCAAGCCGGGGTCGTGGCCCAGATCGTGGTCGGTGTCGGAGATCAGCTCGTGGATGGTGATGGTCAGCTTCTCGCCCGCCGGGTTGACCACCGTCCAGACGCCGTCCTCTTCCGACAGCCGGTTGGGGGCGTTCATCCAATTCAGCGGCTTGTAGGCGCCGCCGTCGGCGTGGATGGCCACACAGCCGTCGGCCTTGATCATGATGAGCCGCACCGCTTCGGGCAGGTGCGCGGCCAACCGCCCGTCGTAGTCCACCGAGCATCGAGCGATCACCAGCCGCACAGTGGCTCAAATCTACGGGGACGAAGGGACGGTGTTCACTTGGCCACCACTGCGTCGGCCCAGTCGGGGTGGCAGATGACGAAGTCGGACATGTAGGTGTCCGACTGGTTGAAGCTCAGCTCGTCGCCGTTGAGGCGCGACACGTGCAGTCCGGCAGCCGTCGCCACTGCCGCCGGGGCGCACAGATCCCACTCGTGCAGCCCCGAGGCGTGGGCGTATACCTCGGCTTGACCGCAGATCACGGCGGCTGCCTTGGCGCCAGCGGAGCCCATTTGCACAATGGTGCCCCCGATGTCGTCGGCAATGCGGCGGGCCAGGCGTCCGGGCCGGCTCCGGCTGGTGATGACCCGGGGCTGGTCCGCGGCCACCGGCATGGGGGGAGCGGGCTCGGTGGCCAGGGTGATTTTCTGGGCGGGCAGAGCCACCGCCCCGGCGATGGGCTTGTCGTCGGCGACCAGGGCCACGTGGACGGCCCAGTCGGTGCGACCGGGGATGGAGAACTCCCGGGTCCCATCCAGAGGGTCCACGATCCATACTCGGCTGTGCTCTAGTCGACGGCGGTTGTCAATCGACTCCTCTGACAGCACCAAGTCGTCAGGACGGTGCTGGTGGAGGGCATTGGCGATGAACTCGTGGGCCAGGGCATCGCCACGGGCCCCGACGGCGAACGGGGCCAAACGCTGATCGCTCAGCTCGGCCCGCAGTTCAACCAGCAGCTCGCCCGCCTTCCATGCCAGGTGAGCGGCGAGTTGGTGGTCGTTCACGGCCTTTGCGATATCTCGAGCAGGTCCATTACCTGGTCGCACAGGCCGGGGGCTACGGCGATGAAGCCGTCCATCAGCGGGTCGGCCCGGTTGAACACCACGTCGGCGCCGTCGGTTCCGAAAACCCGTCCTCCGCCGGCCCTCACCAGCGCGGCTCCACCGGCCACGTCCCACTCGTTCTTCGGCACCAGCGTCCAGGTGGCGTCAGCCAGCCCGGCGCCCACCAGGCTCAGCTTGTAGGCCACCGAGCCCATGTTCCGCACCGCGATCGGTGTGGAGAAGAAGCGCTCCCACTCGCCTCGCTTCACCTCGCTGCGCGAGGCCAGCACCAGCGCACCGCGGATATCGGTGGTGGCGGTCGTGCCCGCAGGTTTTCCGTTGCACACCACGCCGGCGTCGTCCGATCCGATGATCAGGTGCCCGTTGGGCGGGCTCAGCACGCCCCCGGCCACTGGCACTCCGTCTTCCACTAGCCCGACGGAAACGCACCACTCGGGGATGCCGTCGATGAACTCCCGGGTGCCGTCGATTGGATCCACCACCCATACCCGGCGCCGATCAAGGCGCCCCCCAGCGTCGGTGGTCTCCTCCGACAGCCAGCCCTCGTCGCCCCCCCGCAGCACTTTGGCCAGTACCTCGTTGACTGCGGTGTCGGCCGCGGTCAGCGGGTCGCCACCGTCCTTCAGCTCCGATGCGATCTCTCCGGGGGTGAATCGCTCCAGCACCTCTTCGGCCGCCGATAGCGCCTCGGCAATCCGCTCAAGATCGTCGGAGCGCGACACCTCAGTCGCCGATCGGTTCGAGGTACCCCTCGGCTTCCAAGTGGTCGATGATTATCTGGGCCTCTTCATCGGGAGTCTGGTCCACGGTGGGCAGCACGACGTCGGCGTCGATGGGCTCCTCGTAGGGGTCGGAGATGCCGGTGAATTCCTTGATGATGCCGGCCCGGGCCTTGGCGTATAGGCCCTTGCGATCCCGCTCCTCGCACACCTCCAGCGGTGTTGACACGTGTACCAGCACATAGCCTCCGTTGGCCGAGATGGCCTCCCGGTTGCGGCGTCGGGGCTCGGCGTAGGGGGCGATCGGCGCGCAGATGGCGATGCCTCCGTGCTTGGTGATCTCCGAGGCCACATATCCGATTCGGGTGATGTTGATGTCGCGGTGCTCCTTGGAGAACCCCAGCTCAGAAGACAGGTTGGTGCGCACCACATCGCCGTCGAGCAGAGTCACCGGCCGCCCGCCCCGCTCCAGCAGCTTGGACATGAGCGCGTTGGCGATGGTGGATTTGCCCGAGCCGCTGAGACCGGTGAAGAACACGGTGAATCCCTGCTTGGACTTCTGCGGGTGGGTGCGGCGCAACTCGGCCACCACCTCGGGGTAGCTGAACCACTCGGGGATGTCCTCGCCCGATGCCAGCCGGTCGCGCAGCTCGGTACCGCTGATGCTGAGCGTGGCCGTACCCTCGCCCACCTCGTCCACCGGGTGGTAGCTGTCGCTGTCGGGGACGTACACCATCATCTTGAACGGCACCATGGTCACGCCCAGCTCGTCGGTGTAGTCCTGCAACATGTCCTGGGCGTCGTAAGGGCCGTAGAAGGGATTGCCGGAGGCGTCGGAGCCCGGCCCGGCGTGGTCTCGGCCCACGATGAAGTGGGACACCCCGTGGTTCTTGCGGATGATGGCGTGCCACACCGCCTCCCGAGGCCCGCCCATGCGCATGGCCAGCGGCAGCATGGCCAGCATGGCCGAGTTCTCCGGGTAGCGCCTGATGATGTGCTGGTACACGCGGCCCCGGGTGTAGTGATCCAAATCTCCGGGCTTGGTCATGCCCACCACCGGGTGGATCAACAGGTTGGCGTCGGCCTCTACTGCGGCCCTTCTGGTGAGCTCCACGTGGGCCCGGTGCATCGGGTTGCGGGTTTGGAAGGCCACCACCCGACTCCACCCTGCCGCATCGAATTCCGCCCGCAATTGGGCCGGGGTCCGCCGCAGCTCGGTGAAGTCGTAGTGGACCGGAAGTTGCAGACCCTGCACCGACCCGCCGATGTAGACCGGAGCGGTGCTTCTCATGAGGTGGCCCACGCCGGGGTGATCTGGGTCGGAGCTGGCAAACACCGCTTCGGCCTCCGCCATGGTGTCGGGCCGCCACACGTCGCTAACGGTGAGCACGGCCAGCATGACCCCTTCCACGTCCCGCAATGCCAGCCGACCAGCGTGCTGGGCCGCTTCAGCCGTCTTGGCATCCACATCCAGGGTGATGGGCATCGGCCACAGGGTCCCGTCGGCCAATCGCATCTCGGAGCACACCCGCTCGTAGTCGGCTTGGCCCATGAATCCCCGCAGCGGGGAAAAGCCGCCGTTCAACAGCAGCTCGAGGTCGCAGAGGTGGCGAGGCTGAAGGGTGAACGACGGAAGGTCGCGCGAATCCGTCTTGAGTTTGTCGGCGGTGGCGCTGTCGACCATTAGATCGACCAGCTCACCACCATGGGGTTGGATCAGATTTGAAGCCACGGGGGTATTTCATATCGCAGGACGGCCGCGTTTAAGCCATCAAGCCGCCAATCAGAGGCAAACCACGCTGTCATTTCACCAACGGACCCGTACGATTTCGTCCGATGGATGGCGATGCGGTGCTCACCGTCGCGGTGTTGGCGGTAATGGGTGTCGGGCTCATCAGCAACCGGCTTTCGCCCGCAGCGGGGGTGCTGGGCGCCACCGGTGGGCTGTTCCTGTTGCGAGTGATCGACGCCGACCAAGCCTTCCGCGGGTTCGCCAACCCCGCTCCCATCACTATCGGGGCGCTGTATGTGGTGGCCGGCGCGGTGACCAAGACCAACGCCTTGCAGCCCATGGTGGCCCGAATGCTGGACCAGGGATCTCGAACCCGGGTGTCGCTGTTCCGGTTGCTGACTCCGGCCAGCGCGGCCTCGGCGTTCTTGGCCAACACTCCCATCGTGGCCATGCTGGTGCCCGCGGTGCGGGGCTGGACAGAGCGCTATGGCCGGGCCGCCTCCCGGTTCCTGATTCCCTTGTCGTACGCCACAATTTTGGGCGGGGCGATCACCGCTATCGGCACCAGTACCAACCTGGTGCTGGGCGGCCTGTTGCAGTCGGTGGGCTACGACGAGCTGGAGATGTTCGAGCTGGCCCGCTTCGGCTTGCCGCTGGCCGGAGCCGGACTCGTTCTCATTGTTGTCGCTGCCCCCTGGCTGTTGCCCGAACGGCGCGATCCCGAGGCGGCAGGCGAGGGCCGTTCCTACTTGGTGTCGATGGAGGTGGTTGCCCAAGGGGCGTTCGACGGGCAGTCGGTGGAAGCCGGGGGACTGCGCCATCTCCAAGGAGTGTTCTTGGTGGAGGTGGAAAGGCAGGGCACGGTGATCGCCCCAGTGGCTCCGACGTTCGTGCTCCGGGGCGGCGACCGGCTGACGTTTGCCGGGCGGGTGGATTTGGTGGTGGACCTCCAGGCCATGTCGGGGCTGGTCTCGGCCGAGGA
>JAJEEH010000151.1 GCA_022821105.1 Acidimicrobiia bacterium | reverse complement strand
TGGGTCTCGGGGAATTGGTCGATTTTGTGGCAGGCGTTTTGCCACAGGGCTTCTTGCACGTCTTCGATGGTCGGGTAGGCGGCGGCCAACATGTCGGCCCACGGCGGGGGCACCACCACCATCACCTCGGCGCCCCAGTGGGAGATGTAGGCGTTGGTGCCCACGTAGGCCAGCGACTGGCCGATGACCCAGGCCAGTGATTGGCCGTTGTCGGCCGCGATGTCGGCGATGTCCATGGTGCCGATGGTGCCGTAGACGGTGACCGCATCGCCGCTCACTCCCCGGCGCTCGGCCAGCGGAGGCCACGGGGAGCGCTCCTCCCACTCCCCCATCACCAGGCCCACCACCCGGGCGGGCTGGCCCATCACGCACTTGGAGGTCTCACCGGCCACCTGGCCGCCGACATTGCGCATCACCAGCCGGATGGCCCTCCCGATGGCCGGGCCCGCCCCGGCGGCTCCGCCGAAACATCCGGCCTGGTAGGGCAGGTCCAGCCGGTCGCGGGCCGGGCCGTTCACAAACAGACAGGGCACCACTGAGCTGGTGGTGGTGTTGAGGGCAAACAGGTCGAAGGGCCTCTCGGCCATGGCCTCCAGCGCGGCCATCATCAGCGGCATGGCCTCGGGAGCGGCCCCAGCCATACAGGCGTTGATGGCCAGTTTCTCTATCGTGCACCAGGCATTGGCCGGAGGCACTTCCAACAGCACCGAATCAGGAGGGCGACCCGCGGCGGCGGTGAACTGAGACACGCGCTCCGGTGTGGGCGGGATCAGCGGAAGGCCGTCGCCCCAGCCCTGAGCCGTGGCCCAGGCCATGAACTCCACCGGGTCATCGGGGGCCTCGACTTGCCCGCCGGGAACGGCATTGTTGTCAGGAGCCATCTACGACGGCACTCCCAGGGAGTCCAGCAGCGATGGCCAGAAATCGTGGGCAATCTGGCGCACTTCCGGTTCGGGACGGGTGTCCAGCGGATAGGGCAACACGCACAGCCGCAAACCCGGCCGCTCCATGTTGCGGGACATGATCTCGGCCAGGGGCACGAACTCCTCGGTTACGACGGCGACCGCCGTCTTGCCCTGGGCCGCCACCGCAACTGCGTCGTGGACGGTCCAGGACGTGCAGCTGCCTCAATTGCCCAAGCCGACGATGGCGATGTCGACGTCGGTGGCGAAGCCGTCCAACTCCTCGAGCACCGCGTCCTCGAGCTTCACGTCCTGGCGGGACTCCGAGCACCACGGCACCACCTCGGCCCCGGCCGCCTCCAGTTTGCGGGTCCACTCGTCGGTGGTCCACAGGAAGGAGCGCCAGGTGAGGTCGTAGCGGATGCCCACCCGCTTGCCGGTTAGCGGACCGGCATCGGGGCCCCGATCAGGATCGATCGCCGGAGGAGCAGCCGTCGGGTCCAATACCAACATGGGTGCAGACTACTGGCCAGTGCCGCTGAGACCGGTGTGAGTAGTGCCTATCGACCGGTGAAGTCGGGGGGACGGCCCTGTCGGCGGGATTCGGCCCACTCTCGGAAGTCGGCCGAGCGCGACGACAACTCCATGGCAAACGCCTCTTCGCTCATATGAGCCTCCAAGCTGCGCTCCCTACCCCGCTGGATGAGCGCCTTGGTCAGCCCGACGGCAACGGAGGCCGAGGAAGCCAACCGGTCGACCACATCGGCAGCTTCAGCATCCACTCGATTATCAGGCACTGCTCGGTATATCAGCCCCCAATCGGCGGCCTCGGCCCCGGAAACCTCCTCGCCCAGCATGAGCAGTTGCTTCGCCCGGGCCACACCGGCCAGGCGGGGCAGCAACCACGACGTTCCGCTGTCAGGCGTAATGCCCATCGACGTGAACGGAGCCCGCAACCGGGCATCATCGGAGACCACCGCGAAATCGGAAGCCAGCACCAGGCTGAAGCCCAACCCCACCGCCCAACCCCGCACCGCGCTGACGATGGGGATCTGCACCTCCAGCATCACCGGGATGAGCCGATTCACCAGATAAGGCATACGCCGGGAGATGCTGCCCGGCCGGGGCCGAGAACCGTCGCCGGCCCGTTCCGCCAAGTCGAAGCCGCTGCAAAAGTTATCGCCCGTCGCGTTGAGCAAGATCGCCCTGATTTCCTCATCGGCGCTGGCCGCTTCCAGAGTGTCAATGAGCGCCAGCACAATGTCGTCGGTCAACGCGTTGCGGCGATGGGGACGATCAAGGGTGAGGGTCAATGTCGGCGGAGCCGAGACCACGTTCAGCCCTTCGGGCGGTGTTGGGTAGGGCTTCATGCCCGGCCCAGGCTAGCCAGAATCAGCTAGCTATTAGCTCGGCGGCACCGAATACCACCGAGAACCTCACGCACCAGATCACCACGGTGGAGTAGACGTCGAGGTCGAGGTCGCGGGGAATCTCGTAGTTCTGCGAACCCACGTTCCCCTTTAGATCACCGAGGTCGACATACACGTCGGTGAACTGGCCGACGGGGGCATCGGCGGGCGCCGCGCTCAGATAGACGTTCAGGTCGGGGCCGTTGTCAGTCCTGAAATCCTCGAACCTCAGGAACCGCTGGCCGGTGCCGTCGCCCAGCACGTCTACCCGTCCCTGCGTGGGGTGGCTGCGGCTGATGAACTCGCCCGCTGCCTCCACCCTTACCTGGGGCATATCCGGCATGGTCTCTTCGACCGGCATCTCCTCTGGCATTCCCAGCTCTTCCATCGCCTCGTCCATCTCGGCGATGAGCTCTTCCGACAGCTCGTCGCCGGGCATGGGGCCCGTGGCAGGCGCAGGGGCGGCGGCATCGGGCTCGGGGGCCGGGGCTGTCTCGTCGGGTGCCGCCGCGGTTGGCTCCGCATCTGGGGTAGCGGGATCGGCCGCCGTGGGATCGGGTCCGGCTGGTTCGACAGCCGGGGTTCCAGCCACCGCGCCGCTGTCGAACACCGGGCCAGCCTCATCCACTTTGTCGTCGATGAAATAGGTCTGGAAGGCGAACCAGAAGAACACCAACCAGATCAACAGACCCAGCAGGGCGGCCAACACCACGGCGATGAGCACCTTGGCTCGGGTCGGCAGTGCCTTCAACCAGCCCCACAAGCGGGATATCAGCCGTTTCATACCCCTAAATGTACGGGGAGAAATCCAAAATCACAGATGATGACCGTCCCCAACGACGGGGCATCTGTCGGAGTACCGCGACAAACTGGCGAGATGGGCTACGAGACGCTGATCGTGGAGCGCAAGGGCCGGGTGGGATGGCTGATCAACAACCGCCCCGACCAGCTCAATGCCATGAATTCCCAGATGCGTGAGGAGTTCGCCGAGGCGTGGCTTGAGCTGGATCGAGACCCGGAGGTGCGGGTGATCGTCCACACCGGGGAGGGGCGAGCCTTCCAGACCGGGGTGGATGTGATGGAACTGGCCACCGACGGCCAGGGCATGGAGCGCTACCGGGAGTCGGTGGAGAACTTCGACCTGCATTTCACCTCGTGGCACCAGAAAGTGCGCAAGCCGGTGATCACCGCGGTCAACGGGATCTGCTGCGGAGGCGGGTTCCACTGGGTGGCCGACGCCGACATCGTGATCGCCGCATCCGACGCCCAGTTCTTCGACCCCCACGTGTCGGTGGGCCAAGTAGTGGCTTTGGAGGCCATCGCGCTGTTGAAGAAGATGCCGGCCGAGACGGTTATGCGGATGGCCTTGATGGGGGCGCATGAGCGGATGGGACCCCAGCGGGCCTACGAGCTGGGCATGATCAGCGAGATCGTCGATCCCCCCGAGCGCCTGCGGGAGCGAGCCGGCGAGATCGCCGAGGCCATCGCCCGCAACTCCCCTTCCGCGATGGCCGCTACGAAGAAGGCCTTGTGGGACGCCATGGAACACGGCCTCACCGAGGCCAGCAAAACCGGCGCCTTCCACATGACTGGCATCTGGGGCCACCCCGACCAAGTAGAAGGCCCCGCCGCCTTCGCCGAAAAACGCGAGCCCCAATGGGAACCCCTGGACCCTGATTAGGGTAGATAGGTACTGCTGGTAGCCACGACCTCACTTTGCGCTACACGCCAGGAGCGCGGGAAGGTCTCGCCTTTCGAGTGTCTGTTCAGCGGTAGACAGTGAACGCCCGGCCCAAACCGGGGCCATAGCGGTACACGGCGAAGTCAGCGTCGAATGAGACCGCCTCCTGGATGCCGTACCGCTCCATTACTGCCCAGCTCGTCCGGTCGACCATCGAGAATGCCTGATCGCTGAACCGCTCGCCGATCACCAAAGAAGTCGCAATGTCTTGGGGTGTTGCCGTCAGGACATCGGCGAGGTTCCGGTTCAGAATGGTCGCCACCAACTCATCGGCCGCGACACGGTGGTGGCGGCTTCTGGCAATCGCCCACGTCTCCACCAGCACATGGTCGGTGGTGGCCAGGCGCCCGGCATGCTCGCTGAGCAGCGCAACGGCCCGATCATGGGACAGGTCGGCACTCGCGCCGAGGGCGTACCACGCACCGGTATCCACAAAGACGCGCGTCACTCAACAGCACTCCTGGCTCGAAGCCTCGTGTCGAAATCACCGCCGTACGCTTCGTCAATCATCTTGTGCTTGTCGCGGGCTATGTCAGAAGGCCCATCCCCGCTGCCCAAGATCCCGATGAGCGGAGTGATATCGCAATGCGAGGCCCGTGCCGCGGCATCATCAGAGCGGATCAACTCCCGGATGTAGGCCGACACACTCAGCCCAAGCTCATCGGCACGACGCTTGGCCACCGCCCGCAACGACGGATCCAACAGGACATTGGTGGGCTTCGTCATACCCTAATGGTACCCATGTTGCGCAACATGCGCAGCACAATATCCATAACAAGTGCCGGCAGACCCCTGAGCCACCGGGAACTCAACATCGGGCACATAATCGGTGATGACGACGCCACCGTGGACATACACGCCTGACCTACTCCCAGCATTACCGTCGGCTGCTGCCGTCGCCCGGTCGACAGCAGCAACTCAAGAGTCAGCTACGACAGGGGCTGGAGCGCGCCTCCTATCCACACCTGGTAGTAAGGAGCTTGGTCGCCGGAGCGGAGAGCTTGGGCTTCACTCTCGGTTACTGCAGGGAATGTCACAAGCAAGCGCGCGGAATGAGGCGACCACGCATTCGGCGATGGGATGCGAACTGTCGGAATCATCTTAGGTTTCTCGCTAGTGAAATCGTTGACCTTCGTGAAGGGTTCAAGTTCCTTGACTTCCAATACCTCTCCATCGACATTCAAGATCGCCACATAAGCCCTCAAGTCGTCGATAATCTGAGTCATCGTCTGCTTCTCAAGACTCGGATGCGAATCGGCGTATTCCAGTCTGGCGTGGAGATCAAGAAACGGCACTACGCCCGAACCGGTGTTGCCACCTACATATGAAGCGATTGGATAGAGACTTCGGAACTCATCGCTAGTCAACGATAGATCCGCAAAAGGCCAATAATAGCCGAAAGTATCAGTATCATAATTTCTAAAGATGTCACCTTTATCTTTTTTATACACCAGACCACTTGCATATCTGGTGATGTAAAAGGATCTGCTTATGTCAACCTGCTCTGAAAGGAAAGCGTTCACTTCGAAGTCTAAAGATTCAATATCAGAAGCACTCTCCAATCCATTGATTTCAAAAGGTGCGCGCTCTCCTGGTTGTACAGCTAATGGCCATTGCCAACTGTAGCTGAGTGCATCATCGCCTTCAATTGTCACATGCACAACCACATCGCGAGCAAACTTATCGTCAGATAGATTGTGGACTAGTCCCCGAACGGTGCCCTCCTCAACATGAAGGGACTCGTAATCTACGACTACGTTGTCAACAGGTGTATCTGGGGAACGAAGAGAATACGCCCCATAATATCCTAATGCTCCAACGTATTTGACATACCCAAAATTACCCAATGTGCGTTCAAGTATTGTCAAGCCACCTGTAGAATCACAGGGTTTACGGGATTGGCCTCGCTTCTCTAAGGTAGTTACCGTGCTTTCAAGTTGACCAGTTTCCTGGAGTGGATCATCTGTGATGGCGTTTCCCAGCCACAATTGTGTTGTTACAACACTCCGATTTGCATTTATGGGATCCACATTTGCTCCGAAGCGATTGCCCAGTCTTCTTGGTTGAAGATCGGAATAA
>JAJEEH010000115.1 GCA_022821105.1 Acidimicrobiia bacterium | reverse complement strand
GTTCTGCGCCACCGCCACTCCCCCTCCGGTGGCGATCACCGCGTTGGCCGCCACCGCCATGTCGGAGGGGTCACGGCCGAATACCGACAGATTGTGGGTGTCGTGGCTGAGCGTGGTGGCCACCGCACCCGTCCAGTGGCCCCAGCCGCCGAGCAGCCCGGAAACCGGGGTGGCCGGAATCCGTCCGTGGCGGTGCACAACCACGTTCAGCAGGTAGCCGTCGGGTATGGCCACAACCCCGTCGGCCACATCCACCTCGGCCTCGCCCCATTCCGTCATCACCACACCCTCTACTACCCTCATGCGGTGGCGTCCGTCTGGGACACCGGGCAGGCGGAACACAAAGTCGTCGGCCGTCATCGCCGGAAGCCTGATCGTGTCGAGCGGCGGATTCGACGGCGCCTCGGCGACGGGTTCGAGCATCGCTCCCTCATGGGCTACCCGACGGCCGTCGAAGAACACATCGTCCACCGCGACTTCCTCCAGGGACGACAGCACCACGATGTCGGCCCGGCGCCCGGCGGCCACCATGCCGAGGTCGGTGCGCTGAAGGCGATAGGCGGCGTTGTAGGTGGCGATCCTCAGGGCTCGCACCGGCGGCAGGCCATAGCGGATCAAGCGGCGCAGGAGATCGTCGATTCCGCCTTCTTCCAGCAGCGTGGCGGCGAACAGGTCGTCGGTGGCGGCGATGAGGTGGGTGGGGAACTCCGGCAGCTTGGCCAGCTCTTCGACAAGGAGCGGGAGCACGAAGTCGAAGGCGCCCCGCAGCTCGACGGTCATCCCGGCCCTGAGCTTCTCCATGGCGTCCACGTGGGCGAACACCTCATGGTCGGAGAAGATGCCCGCGCTGAGATAGGCCTGAAGAGCGGGCCCGGTCAGGCCAGCGGCGTGGCCGCTGACCAGCTTGCCGCTCTCGTGCCCGACCGCCACGATGTCCACCATGCGGGCGTCGCGGGTCAACACTCCCCCCATGTCCATGACCTCGGCCAAGCCGCCCACTTCGTCCCAAGACAGCATCTCGGCGATATCGGCCGCGTGCAGGTCGTGGCCGGAGAGCTCCAAACCGGGAAGGGGCGGTACACACGAGGGGGCCTGCACCACGAACCGGACCGGGAGCCCCCGGCTGGCGTCGACGGCGTAGCGGACTCCCTCAACCCCGGCAATGTTGGCCAGCTCATGGGGGTCGATGAACACCGTGGTGGTGCCCCGAGGACAGATGGCGGCGGCGTACTGGCCGGGAGTGAGCATGGAGCTCTCGAAGTGCACGTGCATGTCGATGAACCCGGGGGTGATGTACCGGTCGGTGCAGTCAAACGTGTCGGCAGTGTCGGTGCGCGACCCCCTCGGGTGGATGCTGGCAATCACCGGACCGACGATTCCTATGTCGGCTTGGTGCAGCTCTCCGGTTCCCACATCGACCACAGTGCCGCCCGCCATGATCAGGTCGAAGGGTTCGTTGCCGAGCGCGGCCCCAACCGCTCGTGCCCGGGTCTCCTCCTCAAGGTGGCTATGCATAAACAGACGCTAGCCCCTAGCCACTGCCGCTGGCTTTGGAATGGCCAGCAATCGAACACAGGCAAACTTGGCGTTTGGAAACCACTACCGTGACCAGCAGATGCGGCTCTGAAAGGCAGGCATGGTGACCAGTTTCTTGTTGCGCGGTGGAACGGTGCTTCCGATGGAGGGTTCGAAGGCCGTCTTCGATCCGGGATCGGTCTTGGTGATCGACGGCAAAATCGAGCTGGTGGGCCGCGTGGCCGATGTCGAACAGCACGCCGCGGCCTCAAACGTCGAGGTGGTCGATGCCACCGGTCACGCGGTTGTCCCCGGCTTTCACAACTGCCATCTGCACTCGGGCCTGCTGAGGGGCACGGCGGAGTCGCTGGCCCTCTGGGAGTGGTTGGAAGACCACATCGACCCAGCCCACCGGGCGTTGACCCCGGAGATAGCCGAGGCGGCCTCGTGGATGGCCTACACCGAAGGGGTGCGGGGCGGCACTACGTCGGTGCTGGACATGTGGCGGCACATGGATGGCTCGGCCCGGGCCGCCGAGACCATTGGGATCCGGGCCACCTTGGCTCCCTACACCGCCGACCTGTACGACTACTTCGAGACCCTGGAGACCAATCGGCGGCTGCTTGAGTCCCACCGGGTGGCCGCCGACGGCCGGGTACGCACCTGGGTGGGCCTGGAGCACATCTTCTACTGCTCGCCCGACATGTTCCGGGGGGCGGCCGCCCTGGCCGAAGAGTTCGACACGGGGATCCACACCCATTCCTCGGAGTCGATCTGGGAAGTGCAGGAGTGCCTACGCCAGTTCGGCCGCCGGCCCATCGAGGAGTTCTACAACCGGGGCATCCTGGGGCCCAAGAGCGTGATCGCCCACGGCGTGTGGCTTGACGACCGGGAGGTGCAGCTGATGGTGCAGACCGGCACCAGCGTCACCCATTGCCCCTGCTCCAACATGAAGCTCTCGTCGGGCCCGGCACGGATCGGCTTTTATCGCCAGCAGGGCATGACGGTGGGGTTGGGCACCGACGGAGAGAAGGAGAACAACAACCTCGACATGCTCGAGGAGATGAAGTTCGCGTCGCTGCTCCAGAAGGTGAGCACCCTCGATCCCACCACCGGCGATCCCTGGGACATCCTCGACATGGCCACGCTGTCGGGCGCTCGGGCACTCGGCCTCGACGACGTGACCGGCTCTCTGGAATCCGGCAAGGACGCCGACATCGTCACCGTGGATTTGAGCGGGCTGCACTTCGTGCCGGTGATGCACGGGGACGACTTCAACATCGCCGCCCACCTAGTGTTCACCGCGTCATCCCACGACGTGGCCAACGTCTGGGTGCAAGGGCGGCAACTGGTGGCCGACGGCGAGGTGATCTCAGTAGATGTCGGCCAGGTTGCCGAGCAGGCTCAAGCCGCCGCCGAAGAACTGTTCGAACGCCGCCGCCAACTCAAAGGCGCCACCCCCAGCCCCGCGACAACGCTGGGAAAGAACGCCTAAGTCGGGAAAGGCCGGTGACCCCAAAAGCTCGGGCGGGAGATCTGGTAGGTGCCGGCATGGTCTGGATCCTCGACCCGTAGCCCACCCCATCCGAACTCGACCATCATCGAATCGGGCGCTTGGCAATAAAAGGAGATCATCTCGTCATTGGTGTGACGTCCCAAGCACATGCGGACAGGGACTCCCTGGTCGAGGCAGCGGTCTTGCGCCATGCCGACATCATCGATGGTCGCCGCTTCGACCATGATGTGCCCAAGCGGATGGGTCCGAGGCAGACCGGCGCTGAATCCCAGCGTGTGGTGACGCGGGTTGCAGCCCAAAAACGCCATCGATATCTCACCGACATGCCAGGTGTTCCGCAGGTGGAAGCCGAGCACGTCTCGGTAGAAGTTCAGGACCGGCTCGAGTTCATCGACCTTCAAAACGGCGTGTCCGAAGCCCATGTCTCCGGTCACGAAGCTCGAAACAAGGGGTGTCACCACTGGAATGTCGTTGCGAATGGGGCCGTGGTAGAGCTCCAGCGGCGTGCCGGCGGGATCTTCGAATGAGACGTAACCGGTCACGAGACGGGCGGCGGCCTCTTCGTCGGAGCCTGCTCTCACGTCGACACCCGCCCCCTCGAGGCGAGAGACCTGGGCGTGCAAGTCAGTGTCGTCGATTACTTCAAACCCGATGGCGTCGACTCCCGCGGTGTCAGCTTCGGCGACGACCAGGCGGTAGGGGTAGTTGTCCCATCGGAAATAAGCCGCGGTCGCGTCGGGGCCGGGTGTGGGCATGAAGCCGAGCACGTCGGTAGCGAACCTGCGCCACTCGTCCAGGTGTGGACTGGCGAGCCGGACGTACCCGAGGGACAGGACAGCGCTCTTTCGTGTGCTCATAGGGTGGTCTCCGACTCATCGCGGGTGAGGAACTCGATCACGACCCGTTCAAACTCGTCCTTGCGTTCGATCATCGTCCAGTGCCCACAGTCCGGGAAGATGTGAACTTCGCAGTCGCGAATCAGGCGCATTGCGGGGATCAACCCGTCAGGGGGCGTGACCCGGTCGTCTCGCCCCCAGGTGACCAGCGTCGGCGCCTGGATCCCGCGCAGCGTCACGAACTCGTTGGTGTTGTCGAGCATGACATCGCGTAGAAACGACAGCATTTCCCGGCTGTAGATCTGGCGGATACCGGCGAGCGCCTCGGGCTCGGTTGCTGCCTCCCAGCGACGGTCGATCATCTCCTCGGTGAGCGTGGCGGTGTCGAAAACCATCGATCGCATCCAGGCGATGAGCAGTTCGCGGGTGGGGTTCTCAACGAAGTCGACGAGCCGACTGATGCCTTCCGACGGCAACGGGCTGAACAGCGGAAGTCCGACCCCGCCGATGGTCGCCAGCCGCCGCACCTGGTCGGGGCGAGCCGCCGCCACCTGAGAGGCGAACTTTCCCCCCAGTGAATTGCCGAGCAGCGAGAACGAATCCAGGCCGAGCCCGTCAACGAAGGCAGCAACGGCCTCGGCCCCGTGAAGTACAAGGTTGGTGGGCGGGGCGTAGCTGCGACCGAAGCCCGGCAGATCCAGCACCAGGCAACGGAAGTGGGGAGCGAACGCCGCGAGGTTCTCGCCGAAGTTGGCCCAGCCGGTAGCCCCCGGGCCAGAGCCGTGCAGCATGACCAATGGCGGACCATGGCCCACCTCGTGAAAGTGCAGGACACCGTGCTCTGTGCGTAGCGTTCGGCTGGTGTCCTCTTCAGTGAAGGGTGGCGTCGTTGCGTTCATGGACTGAGAACCTCTGCGCTCAGATGGTGACCGCTGATGGACCAGTGGGCGGCAGGCCCATCAGGACCCCTCCGGCGAGGTCGAGCAGCGGGCCTCGGAGGAAAATGCCGTGATGGAGCCCGGCGTGCATGCCCCGCCAGAATCGCTGCACCGGCTTGTCGAGACGGATCGCGTTCCCACCGCAGATGTCATAAACGGTGTTGGCTGCCTCCGCCGCCCGCCACGCCGCGCGGACCTGGTCGCGCCGAAGCGCAACCCGCTGGTCGATCCCAATCGTGTGGCCGGCTCGAACCGCGTCGTATGCCTCGCCGATGTTGTGGACCAACTGAATGCGAGCGCTGGCGATTTCGGCGGCCGCCTCGCCGAGCACCCGCCGAGAATGGGGGTCGTCGGCCTGTACGACCCCGAGGTTGGAGACCCGCCCTGCCTGGTATTCAATGCCCCGCTGGAGTACGCCTTCGGCGATTCCGATCAGCCCTGCTGCCACCCCACCGGGAAACACGGCTGACCACGGCACGTTGAACAGGGGATCGCCGCTGCGGACCGACTCCTTGGCGGCGCGACCGTCGAGGAGCTTGCGCACATCGAGTGTGCGATAGTCGGGCACGAACTTGCCATCGACGATGACGTCTTTGCTCCCGGTCCCTTCGAGTCCAATCGTGTTCCACGAATCCTCGACGATTTCGTAGTCGGCGCGAGGCAACATGACGTGGAGACTGCCGATGGGCGGATCGTCCGGCCCGGCGGAGGCCGCCTTGACCATCGCACCCAGCACGATCCAGTCGCAGAGATCGGTGCCGGAGGAGAACGACCAGCGGCCGTTGACGATGAAGCCGCCGTCGGTCGGCGTTGCGACTCCCGAGGGTGCGTACGGCGATGCAACCCATGTGTCAGGGTCGTCACCCCAGACCTCCTCTTGCAACCGAGTGTCATTGAGGGCCAGCTCCCAGGGGTGAACGCCGACCACACCAGCGATCCAGCCTGCCGAGGGGCAATAGTTCCCGATGTCCATCACGGCGTTGAGGAAGTCGCGGGGATCGGCCTCCAGGCCTCCGAAGTCCCGCGGCTGCAACATCCGAACGACTCCGGTCTCCTTCAGCAACTTGCCCGTGTCGTCGGGAAGCCGTCCGAGTGCATCGGCGTGGCTCGAGTGGTCGGCCAGGTAGGGCCCGAGCTCGGCGATCTGTTCGATGGTGTGATGGGCCATGCGTGTGTGTCCTCCGGATAGCACGATGGGTCAAGGGGCGGTCAGTAGCGTCACGCAGGCGTCGATGAGAATAAGCTAGTGGCTTATTGCTACGTCTACTGCGACGGGACGCAGCCCTGCATGAAAGTGATCAATAAAGCCCAGGGAACGATCGATGCTGGCGACCGGGTCGAGGTTCTTCCGATGTCTCAGCACACGGGTGCGGAGATTCACGGCGTCGATCTCCGCCAACCGATGGATGACTCCACAATTAGCGCCATCCGCGCCGCTCTCTTGCGGTGGAAGGTCGTGTTCTTCCGGGACCAGGAACTCACCCGAGACGAGCACGTGGCGTTTGGCCGCTGCTTCGGATCAGTGATCTCTGGCCATCCGACGCTGGCACCGCGGTTCCCGGAGCATCCGGAAATCGTGATGATCGAAAAGGAACACCACCGCGACGACCCAGACGCCAACGAGATCGAGCACCGCTGGCACAACGACCTGTCGTACACGGCCGCGCCGCCCATGGGGTCGATTCTTCGCGCAATTTCCGTGCCGCCGTTCGGTGCCGATACCGAATGGACGAATCTCGCGGCGGCGTACGCGACCTTGTCTGCCCCCATCCGTGAGCTCATCGACGGGCTTACCGCGGTCCACCACAACGTCTTGCACGTCGTGAAGGGGGAACCGAACGAACTCGCCCGCGAGTTCATGGCCACTCCTCTCCGAGCCCGGCACCCCGTGGTGACCGTGCACCCCGAAACTGGCGAGCGCCAGCTGTACGTGAACCCCGACTACACAAGCCACATCGTCGAGCTCTCACGCCAGGAGAGCGGCCATCTGCTCAAAATGCTCAACGAACACCTGTGCAGCCGAGAGTTCACGGTTCGGTTCCGTTGGCGCCCAGGCAGCATCGCATTCTGGGACAACCGGGCGACGGCCCACATTGCGCCGGCGGACGTGGTGCCGGGCTATCGGCGCGTCATGGAGCGCATCACGCTCGACGGTGCTTCGTTCGTCGGCCCGACCGGCTTCGAGTCGGTGACGGTGGACGAGTCAGGTGCTCCCGTGGTCGGCACCCGGAGCCCGTGAGCAACCCGGAGTACACAATCACACGAGCATGAACGACAACCATCGGGACCAGCCGCAGCCCTTCGGCGGCCACATTGCCCGTCTGGCCGGCGATTCGACCCCATGGTGGCCCGAACCGGTTCGGCCCGCTCCGGGCAACCCCAACATCATTGTCGTCCTACTTGACGATCTCGGCTTCTCCGACATCAGCCCCTACGGCTCGGAGATCTCCACCCCTACCCTCGACCGCCTCAGCGCCAGGGGCCTGCGCTTCACCAACTATCACACCGCCCCGCTGTGCTCGCCGTCTCGTGCGTCCATCCACACCGGGATGAATCCGCACCGGGCCGGGTTCGCCGGGGTCGCCAACTTCGACCCGGGCTTTCCGGGTTGGACGATGGAGATCGACCCCTCGATCGACACGCTCCCCCACCTCCTTCGCAACGCGGGGTACGCCACCTTCGCCGTCGGCAAGTGGCACTTGACTCGCGACGGGGCGATGCACGACGGCGCTCCCCGCAATTCGTGGCCGCTACAGGTCGGCTACGACCGGTTCTACGGCGTGCTGGAGGGCTGGACCAACATGCACCATCCCCATCGGCTCGTGCGCGACAACTCACCGGTGGCGGTCGACACGTACCCCGACGGCTACTACTTCACCGACGACATCACCGATGAGGCGATCTCCTATCTCAAATCGCTGCGATCCCACGACTCGACCCGCCCTTACTTCCTGTACCTGGCCCACGGGGCGGTCCACGGACCGCTCCAGGCCAAGGCGAACGACATCGCCGCGCATCGGGGCCGTTACCAGCAGGGGTGGGATGAGGTCCGAGCACGCCGATTCGCAAATCAGATCGAGCTGGGCTTGTTCGACAAGGGCACGGCGCTACCGCCGCGCAACCACGAGCCTGGCTACGAGGTTGAGGCTTGGGCCACCCTCCCCGCTGAGGCTCAGGACAGGTACGCGAGGTACATGGAGGTCTACGCCGCGATGGTCGACAACGTCGACCAGAACCTGGCCCGCCTCTTGGCTGTAGTCGAAGCGCTGGGCGACCTGGAAAACACGGTCGTCTTGTTCACCTCCGACAACGGCGCGACCCGAGAGGGCGGGGCGCAGGGAACGCGGAGCTACTACCGCCAGTTCGGAAACCCAGCAGGGTTTGGACGCGACTTCGACGTCGGGCGCGATCCCGATCTCATCGGCGGTCCTCAAGCGATGGTGCACTACCCCCGCGGATGGGGGATGGCGTCCAACACGCCGTTTCGGCTCTACAAGTCCTGTACCCACGCTGGCGGCGTGCGGGTGCCCATGATCGTTTCGTGGCCAAAGGGCATCGGACTCGACCGCGCCGGCACGATCCATCGCCAGTACCAGTACGTCACCGACCTCCTCCCGACAATCCTCGAACTCGCTCAGGTCGAGACGCCAAAGGACCTCGACGGCGCCAGCTTCGCCTCCGCCATCACCCATGGAGCCACCGAAAGCACCCACCTGGAGCAATACTCGGAGTGCTTCGGCAATCGAAGCTTCTACCGCAATGGATGGAAACTCGTCACGCTCCACCAGCGTGGGGCCGCGTATGACGACACAGAGTGGGAGCTCTACAACATCACCACCGACCCCACCGAGGTCAACGACGTCGCCGCCCAGCACCCAGAAGTCGTCGCGGAACTCGCCGATGCCTGGGAACGCACCGCCTGGAACAACCAGGTGTTCCCGCTCGACGACGGCCTCGGGCTTCTCCAAGTGTTGCGCCGACCCGATGAAGCCTCGCTCAACGAACCCGTCCGTCTCCTGGCGGGCACACCGTCACTCGAGCGCTACCGGTCCCAGAAGCTCGTCGCACTCCGGGACTTCGACATCGAGATCGACATCGTGCACCAAGACGCCGACGGTGTCCTCGTCGCCCACGGTGACCAGGGAGGCGGATACGTGGTGTACATCGAGCATGGCATCGTGCATTTTGGATATAACGAGTACGGCATCGAGAAGATCGTCGCGGCGAACCTCTTGGACCCGGGCCGGCACCAGATCCACATCGCGGCTCGTTCTGGCGAGCCCTACACCTGGAATTTCACGATAAGCGTGGACGGCCGCCCGCAGGCAACCCTCGACGGAGTAGAGATGCTGATGGGCTTTGCTCCATTCCAAGGCATCGATGTCGGCATCGATCGCCGCTCCCCTGTCCTGTGGTCGACGTTTGAGACCCACGGCGCCTTCGCCTACCCCGGCGTTATCGAAGCGGTTACCTATCTACCCGGTCCCCCGGCACCCTACGACCCGGCCGAACTCATACAGCTGATGCGTAGCGCAGGAAGACGAACGGAATAAGCGCAGCTTGTCCCAGTAGGGCTGGTTTCTTAGCGGCCGGTCGGAGTGAAGGTGAGCGGCATGGTCTTGGGGGCTCGGGTGAACACACCCTCAGGGGTGGGCGGCATTCCGTCGAACTCGACGTCGTCCATGGCGTCGAGCAGTTGGTTGGTGGCGATGTCGACCTCGGTTTTGGCCAGCATGGCGCCGATGCAGAAGTGCCGGCCCAAGCAGAAGCCGGTGTGATTGGCCGCCCCGGAGAAGGCTTTGGACACGTCCAAGTCGTCTCGGAAGATATCGAAGGTGTCGGGATCGGCGTAATGGCGGGGATCGCGGTTGGCCCCGGCGATGAGACAGGTCACCGTGGAGCCGGCCGGGATGGTCACCCCGTGCATTTCCACGTCCTCTTCGGGCTGGCGCATGATCATCTGCACCGGCGGCGAGTGCCGCAGCGTCTCGGCGAAGGCGTTGTCGATGAGGCTGCGATCGTCGCGGACCGCTTGGAGCTGTTCGGGGTTCGCGATCAGGTTCATCATCATGTTGGCCATGGCCTTGTCGGTGGTCTCTCCCCCGGCTACCAATAGCAACGACACGAACGCCTTGATCTCCAGGTCGGTCATCTGCTCACCGTCGATGACGGCGGTACACAGGGTGCTGAGCAGATCGTCGCCGGGGTTGGCCCGCCGCTCGGCGATGATCGGCATCATGTAGGCCTCGAGCTCCTCTTTGGTCTGGAGCCCCTGGGCCATGACCTCCTCGTCGCCGGTGAGGTTGCTGAGGAACATCATGATCGAGTGGTACCACTTCTGGAAGCGCTCGTGATCCGACTTGTCCAAACCCAGCATGTCGACGATCACATTGATCGGGAAGCGGATGGAGAACTGGTCGACCAGATCGACTTTGCCGTCGTGGCGGAAGCCGTCGATTAGGTCGCGGGCGTTGGCCTCGATGACCGGGACGAACTTGGCCGTCAGCTCGCTGCCCCGGAACGCGGGCGCAATCAGGTTCCGGTGGGCGGAGTGGTCGCGCCCCTCCATCTGGAGGATGGTCCGGCCGTGGACGGGCTCCAGTTGCCACTCATAGTTCTTGGAGGTGAACGCCTTGTCCTTGAAGGCCCGCTCCACGTCGTCATAGCGCGAGATCAGCCAAGCCTCGGTGGCCTCGTGATACACCACCGGGTATTCCTCCCGCATGACCTCCAGCACGGCATTGGGATCTTCAAGAAACTTCGGCGACAAGATGTCGGGTTCGATTGCGGTCATTGTCTCCCCCTTTTGACCCTGCTCTCAGCTGAGCGCGCCCTCAGGATAGTGCCGGCATTCAGGGCGAGGGGCTCCCAGTCGAATCGAGCAAGTCGCTTACTGGCTGAGCACCCTTTCGCTGCGGTAGCGGTCGACAACCTCATCTCGGACGGTGATACCCAAGCCGGGACGGTCCACGGGTGGATATACCCAGCCGTCCTGATGGGCGAAGGGCACATCTACCAGCTCGTGCTGCATGGGATTCTCAAGCGGTTTGAACTCAAAGAGCTTGCAAGCGGAGCTGGAGAATGTGATCGCGAGGCTAGCGGCGCTGCAAATGGCCGAAGACCAAGCATGGGCATTGGCTTGACGGCGATATGCCTCCACCCTGTCTGTGACCTTCTTGAAGCCGGTAATGCCCTCTGCCCTTCCCGGGTCTACGCCTATGACATCGCAGGTCCCCGTGGCCAGGACTCGCTCGAAGCCTTGGAGGGTCCACTCCTTCTCGCCGTAGGCGATCAGAGTCTTGGTCTTCGCCCTCAAGGTGGCGTACCCCTCGGGATCCCAAGCCCCCAACGGCTCCTCGATCCAGTCGATGCCGTATTCGTCGAAAGCCTGGACTCGCCTGACAGCGGTGGCGACATCCCACTGAATCTTGATTCCGAGGTCGATCATCAGCATCTTGTCGTCACCGATCGTCTCCCGCATTGCCTTTACGTAGGCAACGTCGCGGTCATGGTCGTAGCCGAGGTGGGCGTCGCCTCGCTTCCCGAATCCGACCTTCATCCCTTGAAGCCCCGTCGAGAGCCAACCAGCAGCCTCTTCGGCCATCTTCGAAATGGACGCGTGGTGGGCATGAGACGACGCAATGGCGGGCAAGCGCTCGTGGACCGGTCCGCCGAGCAATTCGCACACGCTTACCCCGAGGGCCTGGCCCTTCAGGTCCCACAACGCCATGTCGATGGCGGAAATCGCGTAAGACGCAATGCCGCCCTCGTAGCCATACCACCAAGCCCGGTCTTTGAGGGATCGCCAAATGGCGTCATTGTTCACTGGGTCCTTGCCCAAAACCTCTTCGGCCATACCCTCAACGATGGCCTTCGTAGCGAAGTTGGCCTCGGTGAACTGCGTAATCGACTCGCCCCAACCCACGGCGCCTTCATCAGTTGTGATCTTCACCAGACACAGGTGCCGCAGGGCATTGAAGTCATTTGGCTCTGGATAGGAAACCGGAATGGCCTCGACCTTCTCAATTCTCATCATGTGCCTTTCGGAGGCTTCGGTCAGGCGGGGTTGTTGAGAACCAGGCGGCGGATGCCGTCTTGCCAGCTCACCAGGCGGTCGGGGCGCAGGGCCTCGATGCGGCTGGTGTCCATGACGGTGCTGGGGATGGCATTGTCGGACTCGACGATCTGGGGCGGATCGCAGCCGTCGATCTCGGCCATGAATTCGCACCACTCGGCGACCGAGACCAACCCGGGGCTGGCCCAGTTGAGCGTGATGGCCGGCACCGAGGCTTGGTCGAGCAGCACCGGGATGTCGGCAACTATGTCCTCGTCGTGGTTTAGGTTGTAGCGGGCACCATCGGGATGGACCTCGATGGCCATGCCCGCCCGCATCATCAGCAGGTGGAACAGCGGCCAGCCATTGGTGTCGCCGTAGGGCACATTCAGCCGAGCGATCACCGTGGGCAGGTTGAACTCCCGGGCCGCGAACCGGGCCACCGACTCCGAGGCGATCTTGGAGATCGAATACGTCGGCATCATGTGGGCGTGATGGTTGCCATGGGGGCTGTCCTCGGTGAACGGCTCGCCGCCGCTGGGCTGATAGACCGCGCCCGAAGAGCAGTGGAGGAACGCCTGTGCGTCGCGGAAGTGGCTCATCAGGTGGCCGGTGGCCTCCGAGCACACCGCCAAGTCGGTCTTCCAGTCGCCGGTCTTGATCACCGCCAGGTTCACCACCACATCCACGTCGCGGGGTACGCCTGAGAAGTCTGCGTTCACAAAGTCGACCGCGATGCACTCCACTCCCCCGGCCTCGAGATCAGCCCGGGCAGCAGGGTCTGAGAACCGGGCCAGCGCGATCACCCGATTGTCGGCGGCCAGGGTCTTGCACAGCGGTGGCCCCACCATTCCCGTCGGCCCCGTCACCACGATGGTTTTGTTCCGCAACTCCACAATGGGCTCCTTTGCAGCTGGATGCGCTCAAACTAATCCCCGCCCCTTTAGGGCGACACTCCAAGAGGCCGAGCACCCCGCGAATTGGCAGCCATCCCGGGAACGGCAAGGCTGAGGGCACCATGACTGAGCGAATCGAGGCCCAGCCGACGCGATCGGGCGGATCGGCGGTTGTTGAGCAGCTTGGGCGAGAAGGCGTCGAGGTGGTATTCGGCATCCCTGGAGTGCAGCTCATGCACATCCTCGACTCGTTCCACCGCGGCGCCGACAAGATCCGCTACATCACCACCCGCCATGAGCAAGCCACGGCCTACATGGCCGATGGCTATGCCCGAGTGAGCGGGCGACCGGGCACGACACTCATTGTGCCCGGCCCCGGCGTGTACAACGCGGGAGCGGGGCTGGCCACGGCGTACGCGGCGTCGTCGCCGGTCTTCCAAATCTCGGGCCAGATCAACCGCGATGCGATCGGTCGCGGCAACAGCCTTCCCCACGAGGTACACGACCAGCTCGATGTAGTCAGGCCGATCACCAAGCACGCCGAGCGAGTCACCGAGGCCGATCAGCTCCCCGCCGCGGTGCGACGGGCCTTTGCGGCGATGACTAGCGGACGTCCTCGCCCGGCCCACCTCGAGATCCCACCCGAAACTTTGGGGGAGCCGACTGCTGCCCCGGTGATCGACCCCGTCGTTAGCGAGCCTCTGCGGCCCGACCCCGATCTCGTCTCGCAAGCCGCCAGCATGCTTGCCCAAGCACACCATCCCCTGATCGTGGTGGGCGGTGGGGCCCATGGCGCAGCAGAGGTCCTGCGCGACCTGCAACATCACCTCCAATCAGCGACCATCTCCACTCGCGAGGGCAAGGGCGTGATCGACGGCCGCAATCCCGCAGCAATCGGCACCATGTTCGTCCACCAGCGACTCGCGCCGGTCATCGCCAATGCTGATGTGGTGCTCGCCGTGGGAACCCGTCTCCAGGGTGTCGGGCTAGGCGAAAGCAGCCGACTGATCCATCTCGACGTCGATCCCGCGGAGATCGGCCGATTCACCCGGCCCGAGGTGGCCCTGGTGGGCGACGCCGAAGCGGGGGCAACGGACCTGCTCGGCGCCCTGCGGCAGATCAGCGATCCGAGCCCCGACCGCTCCGGCGAGTGGCAGGAGGCTCGCCGACAGGTCGATGCCGCCCACCGCGCCGCCGGCCCCCAGGCCGCAATCGTCGAAGCCCTGAGCGACAGCCTGCCCGAAGACGCAGTGATGGCCGTTGACGCCACCATGGTGGGCTACATGTGCCACATGTACCTGCCGGTGGCCCACCCGCGTTCCTATCTCACTTCCTCGTACATGGGCACCCTCGGCTTCGCCATGAACATGTCCCTCGGCGCCAAGCTGGCCGCCCCCGAGCGGCCAGCCGTGTCAATCAGCGGAGACGGAGGTTTCCTTTTCGCCAGCAACGAGCTGGCCACCGCGGTCCAATACGACATCGGCTCCCTCCACATCGTGGTCAACGACCGCGGCTACGGCAACACCCGCCTCGACCAAGAGCTCAACTACGGCGGCAGGCTCCTCGGCACCGAGTTGCGCAACCCCGACCTGGTGAAATACGCCGAATCATTCGGCTGCGCCGCCACCCGCGTAACCGACGAAACCGGCCTCAGCCACGCAATCCGAGACATGATCGCCGAGAACCGTCCCGCAGTCATAGAGCTGGCCATCGACCCCCTCCCCACCAACGCATTCTGACCATGAGCGTGTTGGCAAAGTTTGCCAACACGCTAAACTAAAGGTCATGGCCACGATGAACGTGTCGCTTCCCGACGACCTCAAGAGTTTTGTCGATTCTCAGGTCAACCATGGCAACTATGGATCGACCAGCGAGTACATACGGGATCTGATCCGCCACGACTATGACCGCGGCCAACTTCGAGACGCGCTCCTCGATGGTGCCCGCTCCCCCATCACCACCGAAGCCGACCCTGCATACTTCGAATCACTCCGAGACCAAGCCCAAGCCAACACCTAGCCCGTGCAGGTCCACCTCCGCGCCCTCGCGGCCAATGACGTCGAGGCCGCGGTGGCCTACTACCGCGAGAAAGCCGGACCTGACACCGCACTCAATTTCGTAGACGCGCTAGAAGCCGCGAAAAACCACCTTCAGCAGCATCCATTCACCGGGTCGCTCCGATTCGCATTTGAACTAGAGATCCCAGAGCTTCGGAACTGGCCCCTCCAGAAATTCCCCTACCTCATCTTCTGTGTGGCCACCGACAATCACATCGACATCTGGCGCATCCTGCACGCCCGACGAGACATCCCCGCTCACCTCTCCCCGCCCCCACTCGCGTGATCCTCCTCTGATCCAGCGCAAATGAGCGTTCCAGCGTGGGTGCCCGGGGACGTCTCGTCTGGCATTGGGACGCGCCCCCCATCGATCTAGGGCAGTCGACTGGGTGGTCGGCGAGACCATGGAATGCTCGGTGTGTTAGTGGGC
>JAJEEH010000219.1 GCA_022821105.1 Acidimicrobiia bacterium | reverse complement strand
ACAGCCACCCTGGTCGATGGCCACGTCCACAACAGCTGATCGGGGCCGCATCTGCTTGACCATCTCAGTTGTGACCAGATGCGGAGCTCGGGCCCCTCGCACAAGGACGGCGCCGATCACCAGATCGGCCCCGAGAACTGCCTCCTCCAGGGCGCCTCCGCTGGAATGAAGGGTGTGCAAGGCCGAGCCGAAGCGCGAGTTCAAGTCCTCCAAGACGGAGACATCCC
The DNA here is from genome assembly GCA_022821105.1 of Acidimicrobiia bacterium. Lineage (GTDB taxonomy): Bacteria > Actinomycetota > Acidimicrobiia > Acidimicrobiales > Bin134 > Poriferisocius. The sequence continues at coordinate 2,773 of JAJEEH010000219.1, read as the reverse complement.
GGTCGATCACCGTGACGTCGGCACCGAGGCCAACGGCCATCTGCACGGCGTTGCGGCCGACCACGCCTCCGCCGAGGATGACCACTTTGGCCGGGGCAACGCCCGGTACGCCGCCGAGGAGCACGCCTCGACCCCCTTGCGATGACTCCAAACAGTGCGCCCCGGCTTGAATCGACATGCGCCCCGCGACTTGCGACATGGGGGCCAGCAAAGGCAGACCACCGTTGGGACCGACAACCGATTCATAGGCGATGGCCGTGACACCCCGTTCGACCAGCTCGGCAGTCTGGACCGCGTCAGCCGCCAGATGCAGGTATGTGAAGAGAGCCTGGTCTTCGCTCAACCGGGCCCGCTCTTCGGCTTGGGGCTCTTTGACCTTGACGATCAGATCGGCCTGATCGAACACCGATTGGGCCGAATCCGTGATTGTGGCGCCGTGGGTGATGTACTCCTCATCGGTGAAACCCGCTCCGGCTCCGCTGCCGCGCTCGACAAGTACTTGATGGCCGCGACCGACGAGGTCGGCTGTGCCTCCCGGCGTCAACGCCACCCGTCGTTCTTCGCTCTTTATTTCCTTCGGGATCCCAATGCGCATCTGGTGCCTCCGCCGCAAGCCGATCGCTACGTTGACATTTTATCCGCGATTGCGGCGAATAATTCTTGAAAAGATGTGGGTCTTAGGCCTATTAGCGAATAAATTCTCCGTTGGGATCCAATATTACGGCTAATTTATGTCTACACAATTTGACCCCCTATCTCGTCGCAAGGAGTCAGACCAGTGCCGGAGTTGGACCCAATCGATCGATCAATTCTCAACGAGCTCCAGAGCGATGCGCGGATGTCCAACGCAGAACTCGCCGACCGGGTGGGGCTCTCGCCGTCAGCTTGCTATCGGCGGGTCCGGCGCCTCGAAACCGACGGGGTGATTGCCGGGTACGTGATGATCCTCGATCCCGAAGCCATCAACCGCTCTCTGGATGTCTTCGTCGAGATCTCCTTGGTGAGCCAGAGCGAGGCCAATCTGCGCCAATTCGAGAAGGAAGTAGTCGAGTGCCCCGAGGTCATGTCCTGCCACTTGATGGCCGGTGACGCCGACTATCTCCTCCACCTCGCGGTGGCCGATCAGCGCGACTTTGAGCGGATCCACAATCAATATCTGTCCCGCTTCAGCGGTGTGGGCCGCCTCCGATCCAGTTTCGCCATCCGTTCTGTATGGGAGACCACCCGCCACGAGCTTTAGCATCAGAGCATGACGACGGCCGCCCAGCACGCCTATGACTCCTATGAAGCCTTGGTGGAGGACTATTTCGAAAAAGGATGGACTGATGGGCTGCCCATCATGCCTCCGACACCGGAAAAGGTGGCCGCCTTTCTGGAGTGCGCCGGACTCTCCGGTGACGAAGTGCTTGGCACTGTGCCGACCCGAGAGGTGACGTGTACCGCGGAACAAGCCGCGGCGAACGCGGTCATGGCCGGTTGCCTGCCTGAGTACTTCCCCACGGTGGTGGCCGCGGTTCGGGCCCACCTCCACCCCAAGGGCAACTGCCACTCCACCACCGGCACACTGTCGGGCGCTGCTCAGGCTGTCATCATCAACGGACCAATCCGCAATGAGCTGGGCGTGGCCTCGGGGGCAGGCTGCTTCGGGCCTGGATTCCGGGCCAACGCCACCATCGGCCGGGCGCTCCGCCTGGTGATCCGCAACGTGTGCCGGGGCATCCCCGGCTTCTTGGACCGGGCCAGCTACTCCACGCCAGCCCGGTACTCCTTCTGCTTCGGAGAGAACGAGGAGGCCTCCGACTGGGAGCCGCTTCACGTTCAGCGCGGCCTGGCTCCTGAGCAGAGCGCGGTCACCGTCCACTCCTTGATGAAGATGGTCGAAGCCACCGATTTCACCAGTCGAGGCGCCGAGGGTGTGTGCGACACGCTGGTGACCAACATTCGGGCCAACGGGATCGCGGGAGATGCATGGCTGGGTGAGGACGGCAACGTCGTCATCGTGGTCGGCCACGAGCACCATCGGTTCTTCATCGAGGAAGGGTGGTCGAAAGTCGACATCCAGCAGTATCTGTGGCCCCGTCTCAACGCGCCGGCCACCAGCGCCACCGACCGGATGGCCCGCATCGGTAAACCCGAGGGCATCTTGATCGTGGCCGCCGGGGGAGCGGGCATGGGAGCCAGCTGGCTCCTGCTACCCCACCTAGCCCTCGCCATCACCGAGCCTGTTTCCTAGCCGCTGCCCGGACACGCGGCTAGTCTGAAGCCATGACGACCCTCATCGGCCTCGATCCCACGTCGGGCCCGTTCGACCGCACCGACGACCATGATTTCTCTCCCCGGCCGGCCAGTTTGGACGGGGCGGTCGTCGCTTTGGTGGCCAACGGCCTCGGCGAGGGGGAGATCTTCCTGGATGCGCTCTATGACGAGCTGAACAAGTTGAGCGATCTGCAAGCCCCGCTCAAGGTGGTCAAGAGCTCGGTGTCCATTCCCCCTGATCCGGGAGACTGGAGTCGGTTGACCGAGGAGGCAACCGTCGCCATCACCGGCTTCGGCGGTTGAGGCAGCTGTAGTGCCCGCAGTTTGCGGGACGCAGTGGAGTTGGAGTGGGCCGGCGTTCCCAGCATCGCCATCGTCCATGAGGAGATGAGAGGTTCAGCGCAGGCCATCGCCCGAGTGAGCGGTTGCCCCGATTATGAGTTTCTCACCGTCGACTATCCATGGGTACCCATCGCCATCTGGTCCAAAGAAGAGTGCCTGGAGCTCGCCGAGATCA
>JAJEEH010000087.1 GCA_022821105.1 Acidimicrobiia bacterium | reverse complement strand
GATCCGATGAGATCGCCACAGCCCGAGCTGTTCTGTCCGCTGGGGTGAGATTTGTGGTGCTCACCGGGTCTGGAATATCCACCGACAGCGGCATTCCGGACTTACGGGGGCCCGAGGGGCTGTGGACCTAGAACCCCGAGGCGGAGAAAACGGCCACGCTGTCGTCATATGTGTCCGACCCCGAATTGCGCAAGCGCAACTGGCAGCGGCTGGCCGAGGGGTCGATGTGGGAGGGCAAAGAACCCAACCCGGGCCACCGGGCGCTGGTGGAGCTGGAGCGGCAAGGCAAGCTGCACACGCTGATCACCCAGAACGTCGACGGCCTCCACCGGGCCGCGGGCACTTCAGAGGATCGATTGGTGGAGATCCACGGCACCACGTCCAAAGTCCGCTGCCTCGACTGCGGCGACACCGCTCCGATGGAGTACGCCCTGGAGCGGGTGAGGGCGGGGGAGGCCGACCCGCCGTGTCGCATCTGCGGCGGCATCTTGAAGTCGGCCACCATCTCGTTCGGCCAGAACCTGGTGATGGCCGACCTGCACCGCTCGGAGCAGGCCGCCATGGCCTGCGACGTGTTGCTGGCGGTGGGCTCCACCCTCACCGTGTACCCGATTGCCAACGTGGTGCCCATCGCCCATCAGGCGGGCGCTCCGGTGGTGATAGTGAACGCCGAGCCCACCCCGTTCGACGGGCTGGCCGCCGCGGTGGTGCCGGCCTCGATCAGCGAGGCGCTGCCGCTGATCGTGGCGGCGTGAATTGGGGGATTGGTAAAATCGGACTAACTAGGTAGGATTTGTGGGGAATTCCCCTCCGACACCAGACCGGATGTCCCGCCACGATTGAGGTGACCTTCGCCATGTCCACGTTCAGAAATCTGCTGAGAGAGGCCAAGGCCGTGATCCGGGAGACCGACCCGGCCGGGGCGGCGGAGATGCTGGCCGGGGGCGCGATTCTGCTCGACGTGAGAGAGCCCGACGAGTTCGAGCAAGGGGCGGTGCCCGGCTCCGTACACATACCCCGGGGCAACCTCGAGCCCAACGTGGAGAACCGCCTGTCCGACAAGGACGCCCCGGTGGTTGTCATGTGCGCGGGCGGCGTGCGCTCGGCGTTCGCGGCCCAGACCCTTCAGGAGATGGGCTACGCCGACGTGGTGTCCATGGACGGCGGGTTCAACCGCTGGAAGGACGAGGGCCGGGATTGGGCGCTGCCGGTGTCGCTGACCCCCGACCAGCGCAACCGGTACCACCGCCACCTGCTGTTGCCCGAGGTGGGCACCGAGGGGCAGATCAAGCTGCTGGAGGCCAAGGTTCTGTGCTTGGGCGCCGGCGGGCTGGGCTCGCCTGCCGCCCTGTACCTGGCCGCCGCGGGGGTGGGAACCGTGGGCATCGTGGACATGGACGTGGTGGATGCCTCCAACCTCCAGCGCCAGATTCTCCACAACCTCGACCGGGTGGGGGACCGCAAGGTGGACTTGGCCAAGAAGACGCTCAATGCCCTGAACCCCGACGTGAACGTGGTGACCTACGACGTGCGGCTGGGCGCCGACAACATCGTGGACATCATCAAGGACTACGACGTGATCGTGGACGGCGCCGACAATTTCCCGGTGCGCTACATGCTCAACGACGCCTCGGTGAAGCTGGGGATCCCCGTGGTCCACGGGTCGATCTTCCGGTTCGAGGGCCAGATCACGGTGTTCGATCCCCGCAACGGCCCCACCTACCGGGACATGATCCCCGAGCCTCCTCCCGCCGAGATGGCCCCGAGCTGCGCCGAAGCCGGGGTGCTGGGCGTGCTGCCGGGCATCGTGGGGTCGATCCAGGCGCTGGAGGCCATCAAGCTGATCCTGGGCCACGGCGACACCCTGGTGGGGCGCCTGCTGGCCTTCGACGCCAGCGAGATGTCGTTCAGGGAATACAGGTTGCGGCCCGACCCCGATCAGCCCGTCACTTGGGAGAACCGCGACAAGATCCAGATTGTCGAACTAGACGGCCTCTGCGCCCCCGCCCCGATGGGCTAGCCCTCAGACTCTGCTTCTTTTTTCTTGTCTTCGAGCTCTCGGCGCAAAAGCGCCACCTCTTCCATGAGGATCTGGATGCGCTGCTCGGTGCGGCTGAGCTCCCAGGAGTACTGCACCAGCACGATCAGCACGAATCCCAAGGCGCCCATGAAGACCAGCGACGGTGTGTAGTCCACTCCGAGCCAGCCCCCCACGGTGTCGGCCACGTCGGGCGCCGCGGCCAGCACCAGCATCAGTGCCGATGTGATCATCCACAGCAGCCCGTACTTGGAGACCATCCCGCCCCGGCGCTGGAGCTTGAGGATGATGGCCACCACCACGGCGGCCAACAGGGCAGAGACAATTCGGGCAGTGAGGCTCATGACCGACCTCCGATGAAGACAGCGAGCAGGGTTCGGGCGTAGTGGAAGACCAGGGTGGCCCCCTGGGTGGAGGGTTGGCCGCCTTGGCGGGGGATCATCGCCACCGGCACCTCTTGTATGGTGAGCCCGGCGCGGGCGGCGATGGAGAGGCCGAGCAGGTTGTCGAGGTACCCCGCTGGCAGCTGCTGGGAGAAGAGCTCCACGCAGGGCCTCGACATGGCCCAAAACCCCGATGTGGGGTCGGTGAGAACCACCCCGCGGCGATGGCGGAGCACTCGGCTGACCAGGCGCATGGCCGCTCGCCGGATGCGGGACACCGGGTAGGGGGCAGCGCAGTCGGGGTGGAACCGACTGCCCAGCACGAGATCTGCCCCCGAGCGGGAGGCGGCTAGCAGAGCGGGGATGTCGGTGGCGGCATGCTGGCCGTCGGCGTCCAGCACCAGGGCGTGGTCCCATGAGCGGCGAGCGGCGTAGCGGAAGCCCAGCCGCAGAGCGGCCCCATAGCCCAAGTTGACCGGCAGCCTCAGCACCGTGGCTCCGGCGGCCGTCGCTGTTTGGGCAGTGCCATCGGCTGAGCCGTCGTCCACCACGACCACCTCCGCGAGACCGGGGCAGGCCCGCTGAATCTGGGAGACCACAGCTCCCACAGTGCTCTCCTCGTTGTAGGCCGGGATCACCGCGATCAGCCGGGGATCACTCATGAACCAAGCCTAGGTAGCGACGCCGGCCAAGGCGGCCCCGGCGGTGGCCAACACCACGGCGGTGAGGACCCAGCGGATGATGCGGTTGTCCAATATCGGCACGAATGCAGCCACCGCGAAGGGCAGCAGCGAGAGCCCATACCGGGGGTTGGTGTCGAAGTAGATGCCCAGCGACAGGTAGCTGGCCACCATGGTCACCACCCCGGTGGCGACCATTCCAGCAGCGGCGGCGGCGGCCAGCGCCCGGTGGTTGGATCCTCTGGCCGCGAACAGCGCCACCGCGCCCAAACCGGCGATGACCAGCAGATTCAGGAGGCCTCCCAGCGGCTCGAGCAAGCTCCGGGGGAGCGTGTCGGGTACGAACGGATCGCGCAGCGGGCTGAGGGCGGAGAAGAGCTCGTCGCCCAGGCGGTCCCATTGGAAGCTGTCAACCTCATAGATGGCGTTGGTGGGGAGTTGCTCCGCTGAGATGTGGCCCCGGGCATCCTGCACCGCCGACCACGTGATGATGGAGGCCACCGCAACGATGACCGCCGCGCCGGCCACCATCGACCAGCTTCGGATCTTGCGGGGGGTCAGGTGGTCTCGCCGCTGCCAGGCCCGCACCGCCAGATACACCGCGGCGGCCCCCACCGCCACCGAGTTGGTGAACTTGAGCCACACCGCCACCAGCGCAGCCAGCGGCAACAGCCAGCCCGGCGCCCGTCCGCTCTCCCAGCGCAGGGCAGCGGCCAGCACCAGCGCGCCGCCCAGCAGGGCGGTGGTGTCGGGATTGATGATCGACGACTCGTGCAACACCGTGGGCGACACGGCCAGCAGGCCGATCAACAGCGCCTTGATCCAGATCGACGCCCCCAGGCTGCCCAGCACATACCACAGCACTATCGCCGCGGCCCCCAGCCACAAGATTCCCATTAGGCGGGCACCGCTGACCGGGCTGTCGACGCCGGGCGCGGCGTCGATCACCGAGCCGCCCAGCGCAGTGGCGGTGTAGTACACCGGCGGATGGGGCGACGCGGTGTTGAGCCCGGAGTTGGGGAACTGATCGGGGGAAAGCAGGAGCGATCCGCAGGGGGGCAGTCGCACCTGGACGATGCTGTCGGGGGAAAGCTGGGCCGCTCCCCGCTCCCCGGTGAGGTGGAGCCAGTCGTTCAGGGCGTCGATGGAAAGCCGCAGCGGGTAGTCGATTCCCCGGCAGGCGGCCTCCTCCATGGCCTGTTGGCCGATGGTGTCGCCGTGTCGGGGCACGTGGAAGGGCGACTTGAGGGTGTAGTCCATGTGCTGGAGCTCGTCGATGTGCGAAAGGGCCTGATGGTCTCGCACGTGCAGCCCCACGAGCACCGCCACGGCCACCAGCACCGCAGCCAGCGCCAACCGGTCCCAACTCCTCGGAGACACCTGCCAAGAGTAGGCGCAGAACACCGGTGCCCATAACAACTGGCGGTATCGGGGTCGTACACTGTGCAGCGCATGAAAGGGTTGATTCTGTCGGGGGGTGAGGGGACGAGGCTGCGCCCGCTGACCCACACCCGGGCCAAGCAGCTTGTGCCCATCGCCAACAAGCCGGTGCTGTTCTACGGCATCGAGGACATGGTCGCCGCGGGTATCACCGAGATAGCCATCGTGGTGGGCGACACCCACCAGGAGATCGAGGACGCGGTGGGCGACGGGTCGCAATTCGGGGCCGACGTGACCTACATCCGCCAGGAGGCCCCTCTCGGACTGGCCCACTGCGTGCTCATCGCCCGGGATTTTCTGGGTGACGACCGCTTCGTCATGTACCTGGGCGACAACATGCTCGAGCAGGGCCTGGCCGAGTTCGTGGAGCAGTTCGAGCAGGAGGGGGAGCGAGGCGCCAGCCCGTGCCAGGCGCAGATTTTGCTGACCCCGGTGGACAATCCGTCGTCGTTCGGCGTGGCCGAGCTGGGCCCCGACGGCGACGTGGTCAACCTGGTGGAAAAGCCCGCCGACCCGCCCTCCAACCTGGCCTTGGTGGGGGTGTACATTTTCGACCCCTCCATCCATGAGGCGGTGGCGGCCATTGAGCCGTCGGCCCGAGGCGAATTGGAGATCACCGACGCCATCGACTGGCTCATCCAAAACGGCCGCCGAGTGAGCCATCAGCTCTTGGACGGATGGTGGATCGACACCGGCAAGAAGGATCCCCTGCTGGAGTGCAATCGGCTGGTGCTCGACACCGTGGTCCGTCAGGTGGACGGAGCAGTGGACGACGCCTCGAAGGTCGAAGGGCGGGTGGTGGTGTCGGAGGGGGCCAAAATCGTCAATTCCACCGTGCGAGG
>JAJEEH010000119.1 GCA_022821105.1 Acidimicrobiia bacterium | reverse complement strand
CAGTCCGTGCTGCTGGCCGGCCACACTCATTGCCGCCACGTTGGACCGGTCGGCATCTGTGAACTGGGCAAAGCAGGCCGACAACGCCTCCCACCAGGCTGCCGGTTCCTGCTCGCTCACCGGCGGTTCCCAGCATGCGTGAGTGTGCGGGGCGCTGGTCCGGTCCACCAGCTGGCCCGAGTCGATTTCTCGCAATTCGACCTTGGTGGACTGGGTGGATGAGTCCACCCCGGCCACCAGTGCACGGCCAACCATCAGCGGCCAATCGCAGCAATGCCCGTCATCAGCCAGTCAATCTAACATTCGGTTACTCGGCCCCAAATCAGTTGGGCGTGGACCAGATGATGCGGTTTACCTCGTTCTCCAGCCGCTCCTGGCGTCCTGACACCGGCTGGGGGTCGAGCCCGTAGGCCACCGCCTGGTCGCCCAACGCGGCCAGGTCCACCTCGCCCTTCATGATCTCGGCGCCCAGACCCGAGTCCCACTTGCCATAGCGGTTGGCCCGGGCCTGCTCGATAGCCCCGTCGGCCAGCATGGCCTCGGCCACCAGCAGGGATCGGGCCAGAGTGTCGATGCCGCCGATGTGGCCCCAGAACAAGTCGTCTCGAGCCATGCTCTGGCGCCGGAGCTTGGTGTCGAAGTTGAATCCGCCGGTGGTGAACCCCCCGCCTCTCAGGATCTCGTAGAGGGCCAGGGAGAGTTCGTCCACCGAGTTGGGGAATTGGTCGGTGTCCCAGCCGTTCTGGGGATCGCCCCGGTTGGCGTCCACACTGCCGAAGATGCCGTTGTCCACCGCGTAAGCCACCTCGTGGTGGAAGGAGTGGCCCGACAAGGTGGCGTGGTTGACCTCGATGTTCACCTTGAACTCGTCGACAAGGCCGTAGCGGTCTAGGAAGCCGTGAACTGAGGCGCAGTCGTAGTCGTACTGGTGCTTGGTGGGCTCCTGGGGCTTGGGCTCGATGAGCAGGGTGCCGGTGAAGCCGATCTTGTGCTTGTGCTCGGCCACCAGGGTCAGAAAGCGGGCAAGCTGGTCGGCCTCTTGGCGCAGCCGGGTGTTGAGCAGCGTCTCGTAGCCCTCACGTCCGCCCCACAGCACGTAGTTGGCCCCGTTTAGGCGGTGGGTGGCCTCGAGCATGTGGCGAACCTGGGCCGCGGCGTGGGTGAACACATCGGGGTCGGGGTTGGTGGCCGCCCCTGCGGCGTAGCGGGGGTGGGAGAACAGGTTGGCCGTGCCCCACAGCAGCCGCACGCCGGTGGCCTCCATCTTGTTGGCCGCCCGCTCCACCATGGCGTCCAGGTTGGCCCGACTCTCAGCCAGCGTGCTGCCCTCTGGAGCCATGTCCACGTCGTGGAAACAGAAGAACGGGGTGCCCAGCTTCTCGAAGAACTCGAAGGCGGCATCCTGTTTGGCCCGAGCGGCGGCCATCGGATCCTGTCCCGGTTCCAGCCAGGGGCGGTCAAACGTGCCGAGGCCGAAAATGTCGCTTCCCGGCCAGTTGAAGCTGTGCCAGTAGCACACCGCAATGCGCAGGTGATCTTCCATGCGCCGCCCCATCACCATCCGCTCGGGGTCGTACACCCGGTAGGCCAATTGGCCGAGACCCGCCCTGCGTCCGGCAAAGGCCATCGGCTCGGGAACAGTGTCGAAGAATTCAGTCATGTCGAGCCTCCGTCATGCGGCCGTTGCTGCCACCGCCCGATTCTAAGGATCGCCTGCCGCAGTCGCCCGATCACCGGCTGATTGTCCGTGTACGCTTGCGGGGTTGACATCAAGCATCGAGCATGAGAGGCGGGTCCATGTCTTTTCCCTCTGACCTCGAGATCGCCCGCGGGGCGAATCTCCGACCGCTGACCGACATCGCTGAAGAAGCCGGCATCCCGGTTGAGATGCTGGAGCCCTACGGGGCGGGGGCGGCCAAGATCAGCCTGGACGCCATCGAGGCGCTGGCCGACCGCCCCCGAGCCCGCTATGTGGTGGTGACCGCCATCACCCCCACGCCGCTGGGCGAGGGCAAGACCACCACCACCGTGGGCCTGGGCCAAGGTTTCGGGCACATCGGCAAGAAGGCCACCATCGCTATCCGCCAGCCCTCACTGGGGCCGACATTCGGCATCAAGGGCGGTGCAGCAGGCGGCGGCTACAGCCAGGTGGTGCCCATGGAGCTGTTCAACCTCCACCTCACCGGGGACATGCACGCGGTGACCGCGGCCCACAACATGTGCTCGGCCATGCTTGATGCCCACATCTACCACGGCAACGAATCAGGCCTGGATCTGCACAACATCACCTGGCGCCGGGTGGTGGACATCAACGACCGGGCGTTGCGCAATGTGGTGATCGGCTTGGGCGGGCGGCTCGACGGGGTCCCCCGGGAGAGCGGCTTCGACATCACTGCTGCGTCGGAGGTGATGGCCACCTTGGCGCTGGCCACGTCGCTGTCGGACCTGCGGGCCCGGCTGGGCCGGATCGTGGTGGGCTACACCAAAGCGGGCGAACCGGTCACCGCCGAAGACCTGAAGGCCGCCGGGGCCATGGCCGTGCTGTTGAAGGACGCCCTCAAGCCCAACTTGATGCAGACCTTGGAGGGCGGCCCCGCTTTGGTGCATACCGGGCCATTCGGCAACATCGCCACCGGCAACTCCTCGATCGTGGCCGACCGCATCGCCATCCGCACCGGCGACTTCTTGGTGACCGAGGCGGGATTCGGGGCCGACATGGGCGCTGAGCGGTTCTTCAACATCAAGTGCCGCTACTCGGGCATCGATCCCGATGCTGCGGTGATGGTGGCCACCGTGCGGGGCCTCAAGGCCCATTCCGGCAACCACCGCATCGTGGCCGGGCGGCCCCTTCCCGAAGCGCTGCTGGCTGAGAACCCCGATGAGGTGCATGCCGGAGGCGACAACCTCCGCAAGCAGCTTTCAAACATGAAGGCCCACGGGGTGACCCCGGTGGTGGCCATCAACGCTTTCCCCGGTGACCATGACGCTGATCTGGCCGCCATCGGCGAGATCGCCGACGAATACGATGCCCGTTGCGCGATCACCACCCACTTCTCCGACGGCGGCGCGGGTGCCGCCGAGCTGGCCGAGGCGGTGGCCGAGGCCTGTGAGGAACCCAGCTCGTTCAAGGTGCTCTACGAGGACGACCTGTCGCTCAAAGACAAGATCGCCGCGGTGGCCACCACCGTGTACGGCGCCGACGATGTGGAGTACTCGGCCACGGCCAACCGCCAGCTCGACACCTACGAGTCGGCCGGTTTCGGCCACCTCCCGGTGTGCATCGCCAAGACCCACCTGTCCATCTCCTCCGACCCCTCCCTGAAGGGCGCGCCCACCGGCTGGACCCTGCCGGTGCGGGAGGTGCGGGCCTCGGTGGGCGCCGGCTTCGTCTACCCCATCTGCGGCGACATGCGCACCATGCCGGGCCTAGGCCGCCAACCCGCCGCCATGGGCATCGACCTAGACGAAAACGGCGAAATCGTCGGCCTGAGCTGACCGCGGCCGAGAAGGCCGAGGACAGATAGGCTTGATCTACCTCAGGGTGCCTCTGAGGAAAGGGGGTGAAAATGGCGAGGCGGGAACGTTTGACCG
>JAJEEH010000257.1 GCA_022821105.1 Acidimicrobiia bacterium | reverse complement strand
CGCCTGGATCGGCCGCTACAACAACCGGCGAATCCACTCCACACTCGAATACCTGACCCCCACAGAATGGGAGGACCACCACCGACAACCACTAGAACAAGCCGCATAAACCAAGTGACCGGACAACGGGGGGAACCTCAGTCCACCAGGTTCAAGAGACAATCGCCCCTGCCAAATGCCACTTTGCGGTGCGTATAGTGGGCTCCGGAGGTTGTCTTGAGCCAGACCGACATCGGATCCATAGCTGCTGAAGGAGATTCCCTTGAGAAGCTGGTCGACCAGTGGGCAGAGGCAGCTGTCTCCTGTGCCACTGTCGAGGCAATTCAGGATCCGGACGGCTTCGTGGCCACAATCTCCGGGCTGGCAGGTCCTTGGGCATTCGGGGAATCCAAGGAACAGGCCATCGTCGAACTGGATTCAGTTTTGCGCGACTGGGCTGCCATCAAACTCGCCGACGGCGACGACGACATTCCCCCATGAAAGGCATTCACCTCACCCCACCCCCATGACCGGCAAGCTGGTCCGGGCGGCCAGACAGAAATCTGGGGGGTTTAAAAACGGGTGGTGTGTGTATAGTTAGGCGTATGCCGAGGATGCAGGTTTATTTGCCAGACGATCTACATGCGGCGGTCAAGGAGCATGGCTTCCCCGCCTCTGAGATGTTGCAGAAGGCCGTTCGCGAGGAGATTCGCCGGCTTGAGCTGATCAAGGCCGGTGAGGAGTACTTGGCTGAGCTTAGGTCTGAGGTAGGAGAACCGTCTCCGGCAGATGAGGCCTGGGCCAGGGACATTGTGGATCAGGTAATGGGACATTCGGAGCAGGCCGCCAGCTAGATGAAGCTGGTGGTTGACTCGGGGGGGATTTCGTTTCTGGCTGGGCAATCGCGGAGAGCCGTTGCGCTATTGCAGGACCTTCAGCAAGGGGGTGTGCAACCTCCGATAGTGCCATCACCGGTGTTGATTGAGTGCTTGCAGGGCCATGCAGGAAGAGACGCAAGGGTGAATCTTCTGCTCAAGTCGTGCGAGTTGGTGGAGGTGATTGATACTGGGCTGGCCCGACGAGCGGGTTGGTTGCGAACTCGTGCGCAAAAGGGGTCGGCAGTGGATGCCCTTGTGGTTGCGGTAGCAGAGCCGGGGGGTGTTGTCCTCACCTCTGATCCCGACGACTTGAGGGCTTTGGCGGCATACGCCCGACGCGTGCGCATCGTTGCCGTTTAGGAGTCAACACAAATGGGATCTACTTGGGGTGGGCGGGTTTCGGGGCGGGATTATGACGCTCGGTGGGAGCAGTTGGCGGCCGAGGGGCGCAATCCGCATGGGGAGGCTGATTTTGTGGACTCGCTTTTGGGCGGCTCGGGGCGGGTGTTGGATGCGGGGTGTGGGACTGGGCGGGTAGCTGTTGAGCTGGCTCGGCGGGGGTTTGATGTGGCTGGGGTGGACGTCGACGACGAGATGATCTCGGGGGCTCGGGACAAAGCGCCGGAGTTGGCTTGGCACCAGCTTGACTTGGCCTCTTTCGACTTGGGCGAAGCGTTTGACGCGGTGGTGATGGCGGGAAACGTGCTGCTGTTCACCGCGCCGGGGACTGAGGCCGCCGTAGTAGAGCGCTGCGCGGCCCACCTCTCCCCCGGCGGCGTGCTGGTGGCGGGGTTTCAGCTGCGGGGCGGGGGCTACGGGCTGGATCGCTACGACGCCGACTGCGCCGCGGCGGGGCTCACCCTGTCGGAGCGGTACTCCACCTGGGAACGGGGAGCGTGGACGGGCGCGGACTAAGCCGTGTAGTTGAACACCTCTACATCGGAGGACTTAGGCGCGAGAATGGGCGGGTGCTGGGTGGGCCGGAGATCATCACGTTCTTGCTGCTGGCGCTGGGAGGGGCGCTGGCGGTGGGGAACATTGCCGCGCTGATCAACCCGGAGGGGCCCCGCAAGCGACAAAGCGCCATCCCTCCCCCACCGGGCGCCCCCGATGAGCCGGCCGCGCCCAAGGTGGGGCGCAGCGTGGTGATGATCGTGGTGGGCCTGGTGATCGTTGTGTGGGCCATCGCCAGCTTGATCGGAGGGTAAGGCTTCCCGGCCCTGTCAGCGGGGCGAGATAGGGTCGGGAGGGTTATGGCGTTGTTGGATGTGGCGGGGGTCACGGTGCGGTTCGGGGGGGTTACCGCCCTGCGGGATCTGTCGTTCACCGTGGACGAGGGCAGCATCTGCGGGCTGATCGGGCCCAACGGCGCGGGCAAAACCACCCTGTTCAACGTGGTGAGCCGGGTGTACGACGCCCAGGAGGGCGCGGTGGGCTTCGACGGGGCCGACCTTCTAGCCCGCCCGGCCCATGCCATCAGCGGTTTGGGCATCGGACGCACCTTCCAGAACCTGGCGCTGTGGCCGGGCATGACCGTGCTCCAGAACGTGATGGTGGGCGCCCACCACCGCTCTCGCATCGGAGCTTTGCGGGCTGCGCTGCGGTTGGGGTCGGGTCGGGAGGAGGCCGATCTGGCCCGGGCGGCGTGGGAGGCGCTGGAGGAGCTCTCATTGACCGATGTGGCCTTCCACCCCGCCGCTGGGCTGCCGTTCGGCACCCTGAAGCGGGTGGAGCTGGCCCGGGCGCTGGTGGGCCGGCCCCGGCTGTTGCTGTTGGATGAGCCGGCCACCGGGCTGACCCAGACCGAGGTGGGCGAGCTGGGCGATCTGCTGGTGGCGCTGGCCCAGCGGCACCGGCTGACGCTGCTTTTGGTGGAGCACCACATGGGGATGGTGATGGGGGTGTCCGACAAGGTGGTGGTGCTGGACTTCGGGGCCAAGATCGCCGAGGGCTCCCCCGCCGAGGTGCAGAACGACCCGGCGGTGGTGGAGGCCTACCTGGGGGCCGAGCAGTGAGCGCGGCAGTGAGCCCAGCGTATTTGGAGGTGGCCGGGCTGAAGGCGGCCTACGGCGATATCCAGGTGCTGCACGGCATCGACTTCTCGGTGGACGAGGGGCAGATTGCAGTGATTCTGGGGGCCAACGGGGCGCGCAAGACCACCACGCTGCGGGCGCTGTGCGCCATGGTGACCACCGAGGGGTCGATCCGCCTGGGCGGCGAGGAATTGGCCGGCCAGCGCACCGCCGACATCGTGCGCCGGGGCGTGGCCCATGTGCCCCAGGGGCGGGGGACGTTTCCCGACCTGAGCGTGGAGGAGAACCTGATGGCCGGGGCGTATGTGCGATCCGACGCCGACGTGCGGGCCGACATGGAGCAGTGGTTTGAGACTTTCCCGGTGCTGGGCGAGCGGCGCACCCAGGCGGCGGGGAGCCTGAGCGGGGGCGAGCAGCAGATGCTGGCCATCGCCCGGGCGCTTATGCTGCGGCCGTCATTGCTGCTGCTGGACGAGCCCTCGCTGGGGCTGGCGCCGATGATCACCCGCTCGCTGTTCGAGCAGCTCACCGCCATCAACGCCGCCGCCGGCACCACCATGCTGGTGGTGGAGCAGAACGCCAGCCTGGCGCTGGGGGTGGCCGATGTGGCCTATGTGCTGGAGGCCGGGGAGGTGGCGCTTTCGGGCCCTGCCTCCGAGCTGGCCGCCGACGACAACGTCCGCCGGGCTTATCTGGGGTACTGAGCGATGGTTGTTCTGGCTTCGGTGCTCGGTGTGTTCGACATCACCCTCGACAAGCTGTCGAACGGGGAGCTGTGGCTGGCCCAGTTCTTTCGGGGGCTGAGCGACGGGGCCACCTACGCCTCGGTGGCGCTGGCGCTGGTGATGATCTACAAGTCGACCGGGTTCATCAACTTCGCCCAGGGCTCGCTGGCCCTTTTGGGGGTGTATTTGGCCTACATCTTCAGCGTGGAGCAGGGCTTGCCCGTGGCGGTGGCGGTGGTGTGCGCCATGGCGGCCAGCTCGGTGGTGGCGATGTTTGTGGAGCGGGTGTTCATCCGGCCGTTCCCGCCCGACCACGTGCTGCCGCTGGTGATCGTGACGCTGGGGCTGCTTTTGATCATCGACTCGGCGGTGGGGATCGTGTGGGGGTTCCGCACCCGCAGCCTGCCCAGCATGTTCCCCAGCGGGGCGCCCATCGAATGGGGCATCGCCCAGCTCACCTGGCGCACCATCGGCAATCTGGGCACGGTGTTCGCGGTGGTGGGTTTGCTGTATCTGCTGTTGTCGCGCACCAAGGTGGGCTTGGCGTTTAGGGCGGTGTCGTCGAACTTGGAGTCGGCTCGGCTGGTGGGCATACGGGTGGGGCCGACGCTGGGGTTCGGCTGGGCTCTGGCCGCGGCCATCGGCACCCTGGGCGGGGCGCTGGTGGTGCCCGATTTGCTGTTGGAGCCCTCGATCATGCTGCGGGTGCTGATCTTCTCTTTGGCCGCGGCGGCGCTGGGCGGGTTGGACAGCCTGGTGGGGGCCGTTATCGGCGGTCTGGTGGTGGGGCTGGCCCGCAACCTGCTGGTGACGTTTTTGGACCTGAGCGAGCTGGCCCTGGCCACCGCGGTGGCCGTGATCTTGGTGGTGCTGTTGGTGCGGCCCACGGGCCTGTTCGGATCGACCAGGGTGGAGCGGGTATGACGCCGGCGTGGGCCGTTTCGGTCTTTGGGGAGCGGGTATGAGCGCGGCAGTACCGGCGGGCAGCCGGCAGCACCGCCAGCGCCAGATCATCGGGTGGGTGCTGTTCGCCGTGGTGGTGGCGCTGATCCCGTTTCTGATCGCCGACACCTACAGCCCCACCATCTTCGGCAACCGCTACACGTTCGGGCTGGGCAACCTCAGCCAGGCCATCGGGATGATGGTGGCCATTTTGGGGCTGAACATCGCCACCGGCTACAGCGGCCAGCTCTCTTTGGGCCACAGCTTCTTCGTGGGGTCGGGGGCGTATCTCACCGCGGTGCTGGTGAACGAGTTCCACTGGTCTTACCTGTCGACCCTCGGGGTGGTGGTGCCGGGGCTGTTCGTGTTCGGGGTGCTGTTCGGGATCCCGGCGCTGCGCATCCAGGGGCTGTATCTGGGGTTGTTGACGTTTGCGGTGGCGGCGGTATTCCCGTCGATCATCCGGCTGGATGAGGTGAAGGACCGCACCGGGGGCAGCAATGGGCTCTTGATCGAGAGCGACCTGGAGGCGCCCACGTGGGCGCCGCTGGGCACGGTGACCGAGTGGCTGCACGCCATACCGGGGGTGGGCTCTCGGGTGCCCGATGGATTGACCGGCCGCCAGGAGGAGGTGGTGTACAAGTACTTCTTGCTGGTGATTGTGGCGCTGGTGTGCTTCTGGCTGGTGCGCAACATCCTGGCCGGCCGGGTGGGGCGGGCCTTGGTGGCCATTCGGGACAACCCGCTGGGCGCCGCGGCCAACGGGGTGAACCTGGCCGCCTACAAGACGCTGAGCTTCGGCATCAGCGCGGCGGTGGGCGGGGTGGCCGGGACCATGCTGGCCATGCACTCGGGCTTCGTGGGGCCCGACGAGTTCGGCTTCTCGATGGCCATTCTGCTGATCGTGGGGTTGATCGTGGGCGGAGCGGGCACGCTGCACGGCGCGGTGGTGGGCGGATTGGCCATTCAATTCGTGCCGGTGTGGTCGAGCCAGACCCAGACCCTGCCGGGCACCGATGTGGCCCTGGAGGGGCCGTACGGCACGGCCATTTTGGGCGGGCTGCTGATAATCATTATTTTCGCTCTGCCGGGCGGGGCGGCCCACGGGTTTAGGCGGATAAAAGCCCGGCTCATGCCGGTGGCCCCCCAGCCGCCCACGGGCTGACGCCCCGGCGGTGTAATTGTCACCCTCGGCGCGTAGGGTTACGGAACCGCTCCAAGCGAAGAGCCCGTCTCAGGAGGGATGACCCTATGTCGAAAGTTTGGCGAATCTTGTTCGCGCTGTTTGTCGTGTTTGCGCTGGTGGCCAGCAGTTGCGGCAATGACGACGATGACGCGCCGGTGAGCGAGCCGGCTCCGGCCGCTCCCACCGAAGCGCCTGATGAGCCTGCGCCGGCCCCGGAGCCTGAGGACGAGGATGAGCCCGCCCCCGCGCCGGAGCCCGAGGACGAGGATGAGCCTGCGCCGGCCCCGGAGCCTGAGGACGAGCCGGAGCCCGAGCCTGCCGGCGATCCCAACATCGTGGAGTTGGGCGGCGGCGCGGTGATCGACATCACCGAGTGCCCCGGCGAGTGGGACAACTACCAGGGTGTGACCGACAGCGAGATCCGCTTCGGCAGCAGCTTGCCCCGATCAGGAGCGCTGGCCGGCTTCGGCACCATCAGCGACGGTGTCCAGCTCTACTTCGACCATGTCGGCCCGATCGACGGGCGCAACGTGGTGATGGTGAGCCGGGACGACGGCTACGTGCCGGCCCGCACGCTGACCAACGTGGAGGAGATGATCGACGTCGAGAACCTGCTGGGATTCGCCGGCATTCTGGGCAGCCCCAACAACCTGGCCGTCCACGACCTGTTGAACGAGAACTGCATCCCGCAGCTTTTGAACCTGACCGGTTTGCCCGAGTGGGGCGACCCGACCAACTACCCGTGGACCACCGGGGCGCTGATGTCGTACGAGACGGAGTCTCGGGTTTGGTGCCAGCACGTGGCCGACGAGCTCGGCACCGGGGCCACAGTGGCCATCCTGTCGCTGGGCAACGACGCCGGGGAAGCCTGGCGGGTGGCCTTTAACGAGTGTGCTACCGGTTTGGGACTGGACGTGGTGGAGGAGATCCAGCACGACCCGCAAGCCGACTCGGTGGGCGCCGATGTGATCAACCTGGCGGCCAGCGACGCCGACGTGATGGTGGTGGCCTCATCGGGAGCGTTCTGCCCGCAAGCAGTGGCTACCGTGGCCAGCCTGCCGTGGGAGCCGATGTTGCTGGTGTCCAACGGGTGCCAGAGCATCTCTCTGTTCTGGGTGCCCATCGGGCCGCTGGCCAACGGTGTCCGGATGGTGGCCACCCAGAAGGACATGGCCGACGCGTCGCTGGCCGACGACGAGTGGGTGCAGTTCGTGCGGGGCGCGCTGGAGAGCCAGGGCGTTGACCCCGAAGCCGCCTCCCACGCCCTGGGCTACATCTTCGGCGAGATCCTCCACGAGGTTCTGCTGGACGCGGCGAGCATGGACGGCGGCATCAACCGCACCAACCTGATGCGGGCCATGTGGCAGATGGACTTCGATTCCCGGGGCGCGATCGGCAACTCGCCGCGGGCCATGGACGGGGCCAACGACTCCTACATGGTGGAGGCCGGGCGCATCGAGGAGCTGGTGGTGGACGCCGACGGCGCCCGCTGGGTGCCCATCAGCGACGTGATCGACTACGAGGGCCAGACCGGCACCTACGGCCAGTAGCCGACTAGATCGAGGCGACCCCCGTCCGGCTGCTGTCGGGCGGGGGTCGTTCGCGTTGTGGGCTAGGAGACGGTGATTGGCACCGAGGAATAGCCGGCCACGTTCGACATCTGCACCCGGCGCAGGCCCTCTTCGTTTACCTCGAAGGCGGGCCAGCGGCGGGCGATCTCCTCGATGGCCACCCGGCTCTCGAGGCGGGCCAGCGCCGCGCCCAAGCACACGTGGAGGCCGTGGCCCAAGCCCACGGCCAGGCCGGGATCGCGGGTGATGTCGAAGCGGTCGGGATCGTCGTAGCGGCGGGGATCGCGGTTGGCCGCCCCGGTGATCAGAAACACCGGCTTGTGCTTGGGGATGGTCACCCCGTGCCATTCGGAGTCGACCATGGAATAGCGGCCCTGGTACTGCGAGGGCGCCCAGTAGCGGAGTATCTCCTCCACCGCGGTGCCGAGGACGCTGGGATCATCGAGCACCTTGGCCCACTGGTCGGGGTGGCGGTGGAACAGCACCATGGCGTTGCCCACCAGCTTGGTGACCGTCTCCGATCCGGCGGCGGCCAAGAGCGTGCCCAAACCGGCGATCTCGGCGTCGTCGAGATGGGTGAAATCGCCGTCTTCGGTTTCCACCTCGGCGTCGATCAGCGCGGTGAGCATGTCGTCGGCCGGTTCGGCCCGCTTCTGCTGGGAGAGCTGGAACAGGTACACCCCCTGGGCCATGCCTGCCTCAGCCGCGGCCTGGCTGCTCATGGCCGAGCCCTCCTCGCGGTGGAGCATGGCGTCGGTCCAATGCCTGATCTGCTGGCGGTCTTCGGGGGGCACGCCCAAGATGGTGGAGATGATCTCGACGGGGAACGGGGCGGCGAACTCCTCGAGGATGTCGAACTGGCGCCGGCCCATGAGCGGATCGAGATAGCCGCTGATTATCTCGCGCACCAGCGCCTCGTAGTTGCCGATGGAGCGGGGGGTGAACGAGCGGGACACCAGCTTGCGATACCGGGTGTGCTCGGGCGGGTCCATGGAGATGATCGACCCCAACTGCGCCGGTTCGCCCGACGTCAGCTGCTCGTAAGTCTGGCCGTGGGTGGAGCTGAAGGTGGCGTGGTCGCGGTGGCCGGCCACCACGTCGTCGAAACGGCTCAGAGCGTAGAAGTCGTACTGCTCGCTGTAGTAGCAGGGGGCGTGTTCCCGCAGGTCGGCGTAGGTGTCGTAGGGATCGTCGAAGAAGTCCCGGCTGAACGGATCGAACTCAACGGTCTTGGTGCTCATGGGCCCCATTATTGACTACTCGCCGCCGGTGTCAAACAGCGCGGTGCCGATGGCCTCGGCGGCTTCTTCGGTGGGTCCATGCCAGGAAACGGCGCCGTGGTCCAACCAAACGGCCCGGTCGCACAGGGCCAGGGCGTGGCCCATATGCTGCTCGACGATGAGCAAAGAGGTGCCGGCGTCGCGGATGCGGCCCAGCACGGCGTACACCTCGTCGGTGACTATGGGGGCCAGGCCCAAAGACAGCTCGTCGGCGATGAGCAGCCGGGGGGTTTCCACCAGCACCCGGGCCATGGCCAGCATGCGCTGCTCGCCGCCCGACAGGGTGCCGGCGATCTGGCGGCGGCGCTGGGCGATGGGGGGGAACAGCTCGAAGGCGCGGGCCAGGGCGTCGCGCACCCCCGAGCGGTCGTGGGTGCGGGAGAAGGCCAGGGTGAGGTTCTCCTCCACGGTGAAGTCACTGAACACGGCCCGGCCCTCGGGCACGTGCACCACCCCGGCTTTGGCGTAGCGGTGGGCCCGCACTTTGGTGAAGTCGTTGCCGTCGACCATGACCTCGCCCTCGGTGGGCTCCACCAGTCCGCTGGCCACCCGGGCCACGGTGGTCTTGCCCGCTCCGTTGCGACCCAAAAGCGCCACCGTCTCACCCTCGGCCACCGACAGCGACACGTCGAACAGGGCTCGGAAGGGTCCGTAGGCGGCGTTCACATGGCGCAGTTCCAGCACCGGGATGTGCAGCGGGGCGGGGGCGGCTCTCTCGACAGGGATGGGGGTGCCGGTGTCGGTCTCAGCGGGGCCGTTCATTGTGCGCCTGCCATGAAGTCGCCCAGGTAGGCGGCCCGCACCTCGGGGTCGCGCATCACCTCGGGGGTGTCACCGCTGGTGATGAGACGCCCGAAGTCGAGCACGTAGGTGCGCTCGGTGAACGAGGCCACCAGCTCCACGTCGTGCTCCACCAGCAACAGGCCGAACCCCTGCTCGGATTGGATGCGGGCCAGGGTCTCGGCCAAGGCGTCGGTCTCGGCCCGGTCCAGCCCCGAGGAGGGCTCGTCGAGCAGCACCACCCGGGGCTGGGTCATGAGCGCTCGGGCCACCTCCACCAGCCGGCTCTGGCCCAGGCTGAGGGCCTCGATGGGCTCGTCGCCCATGCCGCCCAGCCCGAGGCTCTCCAAAAGGGCGTCGCAGCGCTCAATCTCGGCCGGTTTGGGCAGGCCCAGGCCGAGCACGTCCTTCCACAGGGCGCCGGTGCCGCTGCGGATGCGGTGGGCGAACAGCAGGTGATCTCGCACCGACGAGCCGCTGAACAGCTCCACCCGCTGGAAGGTGCGCCCGATGCCCAGGCGGGTCCGGCGATAGACCGGCAGGCGGGTGATGTCTTGGCCGTCGAAGCCCACCGAACCGGCGTCGGGGCGCAACAGGCCCAGAAGGCAGTTGAACAGCGTGGTCTTGCCCGCGCCGTTGGGGCCGATGAGGCCCACCCGCTCGCCTTCTTCGAGCGCGATGCTCACATCTTGCAGGGCGGTGATGCCCGCGAACCGCTTGGTGATGCCGTCGGCCACTAGCAGGCTCACGGCTCATCTCCCGTTTCGGCTTCGGCTTCGGTCGTGGGCCCGGCACCGGCTGGCGCCCCTGCTGTGGCCATCGCCGGCTGGCGGCGGGCGAACATGCGCTGCATCATGGCCTGCGAGCGGCGCTTGCCGTGCTCGAGCAGGCCCTCGGGATGTCGAGCGAAGGAGATGGCGGCAAAGCCGAACAGCACGAATCGCCAGGCCCCGTCGAGCCCGAGCCAGCGGTGGAGCACCAGCTCGGGGAAGATCACGAAGGCCACGCCGGCCTGGATGCCGCCCTCCACGGTGCGGGTGCCCAGCACCACCACGATCACCAGCCAGAACAGCCCGGTCTGGGGGTCGAAGTTGGCCTCGTATCCCACCAGCCTCTCCTCCATAGCCAACAGCCCCCCGCCGATGGCGGCGATGCCGGCCGACACCGAGAACACGATGACCCGGGACCGCCACGAGATCACCCCGATGGACTCGGCCGCGGTCTCCGAGCCCCGAAGCGCCCGCAGGGCCATTCCGGTGCTGGACTCGCGGATGAGGATCACCAGCACCCCTACCAGCACCAAGATGGCGACGCACAGGATGAGGAAGTTCTCGCGGCTGGAGAAGTCGACGCCCAAAAACTCGGGCCGGGGCACGCCGCGGCCGTGGAACAGCGAGCCGCCCACCCAGCTGTACTTGACCAATACGTCGTGGAAGAACAGCGCGAAGGCCAAGGTGGCGATGGCCAGCCAGATGCCCCCCAAGCGCATCACCGGAATGCTGAGCACCGCCCCCACCGCGGCGGCTATGGCTGCGCCGGCCAGCATGCCGACGATCACCGAGATGTCCCAGCGCTGGGCGAACTGCATGGCGCCGAACGCCCCGATGGCGGCGAAGGTCACCTGGCACAGGGCGATCTGGCCGCCGAGGCCGGTGAACACCACGATGGACAGAAAGATGATGGAGAAGATCACCGAGTGGGTGATGCGGGAAATCCAGAAGTTGTTGGCGTAGCCGAAGGTCCAGATGCCCACCGCGGTGAAAAAGGCCAGGGCCATGATCCGGGTGTAGATGGTCATGCCCTTGCTGCGGCTGGTGGCGGCCAGCGCGGGCGGCGGCGGCGACACCCCCAGCAGCGGGTCGGCCCCGGCCACCTGGCGGCGGATGGCGGGCCAGAACACGATGATGGCGAACAGCATCACGTAGGGCAGCGCGGGGCCCTGCAACTCGGCCAGGATGACGTTGTCCCGGGGCACATGGGTGCGCATCTGGGTGGTAACCACCCCCAGCAAGAGGCCGCCGAACATGGCGGCGGGCAGGCTCACCAGTCGGCCCAGCGCGGCGGCGGCCAGCGCGGAGATAACGATCGGGAAGTAGCCGGTTGGCTCCAGCACCGTGCCCAGCGACGACGTGGTGGGCACCAAAAGCACGCCGGCCAGACCGGCGAAGAAGCTGGACAGCATCCACGAGCCCGACGACACCCAGTCGGCGTTGACCCCGTTGAGCTCGGTCATGCGGGGGCTCTGCACCACCGCCCGGATGCGCAGGCCCAAGCGGGTGTAGCGGAACAGGGCGGCCAGGGCCACCGCGGCGGCCACCACGATGACGAACGCGGCGATCTCGTCGCGGGTGACGGGGTAGCGGCCGAACAGCCGGTAGATGGTGGTGCCGTCGGGGATGATGCCCACCGCGCCGAAGGGCTGCTCGCGGTTGTAGTCGACGATGAGCTTGAACAGCTCGGGCAATGCGACGAGCAGGCCGAGCGAGATCACCAGCTTGGCCACCGCGGAGGAGGCGTGGACGTGGCGGAATATCAGCCGCTCCAAAAGCAGCCCGAGCAACGGGGCCACCAGCACCACCGCCACCAGCACCGCCGACCAGATGGGCCAGTCGCGCCGCACGTGCAGCTCGAAGTAGGTGGCCGCGCTGATGAAGGCCTGCGCCCCGAAGGCCAGATTGAACACCCCCGAGGTCTTGTAGGTGAGCACGAAGCTCATGGCCACCAGGGCGAACCCCGCGCCGATGGGCAGCCCCTGGAAGAACGCCCGGATGGTGTCTTCCAGAACCCCGGCGGCGAGGACGCTGGCGGTCATCGTCGGCTCAGCCTCCGCTCAGCGGACCGTCAGCCTGCGAACGTGAGCGCCTCGGGATCGTGCCAGTCTTCTCGGACGGTCTCCCAGCACAGCCACGGCTTGCCGGGCTCGCCGGTCCACTGCTCGAAGTCGCCGTTCACGATCTTCACGGCGTTGATGCAGCGGTACTCGTAGTCGGCATCGGGATTGTTGTTGGGCAGGTCGATCTGGCGGCTGAAGTCGATCGCGTTGGTGAGGCCGTCGTGGCTGTAGTCGTCGAAGGTGCGCAGGGCATCGACCAGCGAGGCCCGGTCGAACTCGGGACCGGCGCCCAGCAGGCCCTCGTAGAAGAGGTGGGCGTTGAGCCAGCCGACCATGGTCTGCTCCTCGAGCTTGATGCCCTCGGTGTACTGGAAGAAGGCCTCCTGGAGGCTGCTGTCGATATCAGCCTCGAAGGGCACGAACTGCACGAACACCAGGTCGCCCTCGAAGAGGTCGGCGTTGGCGGCCACGAACTCGTGGTTGTAGGTGTTCGGGTGGTACATGACCACCTCGTCGCGGTAGTCCTGCTTCACCAGCTCCTGGGCGATGGTGCGCATGCCGTTGAGGTCGAGGCAGGTGTAGATGATGTCGACGCCCTTGTCCTTCATCTCCGACACTTGGGGCGCAACGCCGCCGGCCAGGCCGAACTCGATGGAGGTGTCGAAGAACTCCACGGTCATCCCGCCGGCCTCGGCGCTGTAGTGCTCGATGGAGTCGCGGGTGCCCTCGGCGCAGATCTTGGAGTTCTCGCTGTTGCCGTAGCCGAAGATGCCAGCCTTGGTGGCCCCCACCCGGGTGGCGATGTAGGGGAACAGCTGGTGGATGCAGCCGATGCAGCTCGGCGCGATGTGGCCGAAGATGTTGCGCCGGTCGGCGAACTCGTTGTGGATGTTCCAGCCGAAGGTGGGCACCCCGGCGTCGTTGAGGATGTCGGCGCCGAAGAACAACAGGGTGGCCACGAAGGCGGCCAGCGAGTCGTCCTCTTCCACCATGGCCAGCGCTTGGGGCTGGTTCTGGAACAGCTGGTCGTCGCGCTTGTTGTCCAGCACCAGCTCGCGGCCGTAGATGCCGCCGGTGTCGTTGATGAAGTTGAAGTAGGCCTCGATCCCGTCGTTGTAGGCCGCGATGTTGGTGCCCAGCGTGTTGTTGCTGATGGTGACGATGGAGGTGACCTTGATCTCGTCGTCGTTCACCCCGGGGACGCCTTCGATAGGCACGAAGGTGTGGCGGTGCTCGGGGTCCTTAGGCTCCTCGGGCTCTGGTTCCGGCTCAGGTGCGGAGTCATCGCCCGGCTCGTCGTCGGGGGCTTCCTCGGGGGCGGGCGCGGGCTCGTCGTCGGGCTCATCGGCCGGGGCGGGCGCGGCGGTGGGCGCGGGGGCGCCCTCGTCGTCGTTGCCGGCGTTGCCGCAGGCCGTGGCCACCAGAGCCAGCACGGCGAGCGCGCCAAGCAGCATCTTCCACAAACGAGCAGTCATCAAGGTCCCCCCTTGTCGCGTGTCCCGGTCAAGTTAGCCGAACTGAGCGGGCTCCACGAAGGGCCGGCGCAGTGGGGGCTAGTGGCTGGTGCGGTAGTCGCCGAATTTGGAGTCGCGCTCAGACAGGGTGGTGGTGAGGCCCTTCTTCTTGATGGAGCCCACGAAATCGGCCATGGCCTGGGTGTGGGTGCCCAGCGCGCACAGCTCGGTGCCGGCCCGGATGCCGGCCCGCATGCCCATGTGCTCCATCTGGCGGTGGACCACCCGCTTGTTCATCTGGAGCAGCTCGGCGGGCACCTGGGCGATGCGCTCGGCCACCTCCAGCACGGCGTCTTCCAGCTCGCTTTCGGGGTAGCAGGCGTTGGCCCAGCCCCGCTCCACGGCTTCGACGCCGGTCACGTAATCGCCGGTGAGCATCATCTCCATGGCCTTGCGCATGCCCAGGAACCAGGGGTGGAAGTGCATGTCGGGCACGCCGAAGCGCACGGCGGGATAGCCCATCTTGGCGTCTTCGGCCATGTAGACCAGATCGCAGCCGGTGGCCAGCTCGCTGCCGCCGGCCAGGCAGTATCCGTGGACCTGGGCGATTACCGGCTTGGCCAGGTCCCAGATGCTCATCCAGCCCTCGGTCACGTGGCGGGGCCATTGGCCCTCGCCGCCGGGGGTGTAGAAGGGCAGCTCGTAGCCCTCGTTGCCCCCGCTGAGGTCGTAGCCGGCGGAGAACGACGGGCCGGCGCCGCAGACGATGCTCACCTTGACGTCGTCGTCTCGGTCGGCCTCTTCCAGCGCTTCGAGAACAGCCCCTCGCAGCGGGTGGATGAGGCTGTTGCGCTTCTCGGGGCGGTTCATGGTGACGCGCCGCACATGGGGACGGGGATTGTCGATCAGGACGATGTTGTCGCTCATGGCCGCCAACCGTAACCTGCGGGCCGATGTGCGCTCTTACCGCAGCGGCCACAGTTCTTGGGCTATGAGCGGCCCGATGCTGATTGACTCGACCAAGGGGGCTCGGGTGGCGCTGCACGACTTGGGGGGCGACGGGCCGGCGGTGCTGTTCTGCCACGCCAACGGATTCTGCGGGCCAATGTGGGCACCGGTGGCTCGGGAATTGGCCTCGGTGGCCCGGTGCTGGGCGCTGGACTTCCGGGGCCACTGCGACAGCGTGTCGGGCCCCGACGAGGACTACCACTGGAACGGCATGGCCGACGACGTGCTGGCCGCGGTGGACGCGCTGGATCCCGCGCCCCGGCTGGCGGTGGGCCACTCTTTGGGCGGGGCGTCGATCTTGAAGGCCGAGCAGGCCCGGCCGGGGACCTTCGACCGGGCCTGGGTGTTCGAACCGGTGACCATTCCGGGCCGGACTGTTCCCCGAGACGGCGTGAACATGCTGGCGGCCATCGCCCGGATGCGGCGGGCGGAGTTCGAGTCTCGCCAAGCGGCCTATGACCGCTACGCCTCCAAGCCGCCGCTAAGCCTGTTCGCCCCCGAGGCGCTTCGGGCCTATGTGGACCACGGGCTTCGGGATCTGCCCGACGGCACGGTTGAGCTGAAGTGCGCGCCCGACACCGAGGCCAGCGTCTTTGAGAACCCCGATTTGGAGGGATTTCCCCGACTGGGCGAGGTGGCCACCGCGGTCACGGTGGCGGTGGGCACCGACAACGACCCGCCAGCCATGGCCGCCCCCCTGGTGGCCGAGGCGCTGCCCAACGCCACCCTGGTGCAATACGACAACCTGACCCACTTCGGCCCCCTCCAAGACCCGCCCCTCATCGCCGCCGCCATCGCCGACGCACTGTTCAAGAGCTGAGGCATGATGGGGGCATGGACAATATCGATTTCGGCGATCTGAACTATCTGGCGATCCTGGTCGCCGTGGTATTCAACCAACTGCTCGGGGCCTTCTGGTACGGCACCTTCGCCAAGCCGTGGATGGCCGAGACGGGGTTGACCCAAGAGGACATCGAGGCCATGAAGGGCACGCCCCGCCAGTGGTACCCATACGTCATCGCCATCGTGCTGGCCATTGTGTTCACCCTGGGGCTGGCGCTCCTGGTGCAGGGCATGGAAGCCGACAAAGCGGGCGAAGGGCTTGGCTTGGGTGTTTTGGCCGCAGTCGGCTTCGTGGTCACCTCGCACGGGGTGAACTACGCCTTCGAGGGTCGCAGCCTGAAGCTGCTGGCCATCAACTCCGGGTACCCGCTGGTCTCCTACGCCGTGATCGGGATCGTGCTGGCGGTTTGGACCTGACAGCCAACTAGGCGTTCGAACCAGAAATAGCCTTAATGACTAGCGCCTTCGCAAAATCTCCACTTGCATTTTGCTAGGAATTCATTATGCTTTCCTAGCATGAAAGGATCGGTAGCTAAGCAAGTTGCAAGCCATGTGGCAAAAGAGCCAGCGCGGTCGTTTATCGAGGTGAGCAGCGTTAAAGGCTCGCGCAGTGCAGTCGAGTCTGCGTTTTCGCGTCTTGCCGCGTTAGAAGAGATCACTCGGGTCCGAAAAGGCTTGTACTGGAAGGGCGTGAAGACACCCCTCGGCATGTCGCCGCCACGGGTTGAAGACGCAGCGATTGCCATCGGTGGACCAGGTTCTGGGCCAGCAGGAATAGCCGCGGCCCATTGGTTGGGTTTGACTTCACAAGTCCCCTCGACCTACTTGACAGCGGTGCCCAAGCAGACACCAAATCCCTGGGAGGGTGTGCGTTTCACGCAGCGCCCGTTCGAACGGCGAATGCGGGGTTTATCGCCATCCGAAGTCGCTGTGATAGAGGTGCTGCGATCAGGCCCTAGCGTGGTCGAGACAAGATGGGAGCGGCTGGCCGAGGTCATTGCTGAACTGGCGTCAAAGGGAGAAGTGCGGCCAACGGTCTTGGATGCCCAAATCAATGAGGAACGGGAGCGAAAGGCCCGTTCCCGCTGGTCCGAGTTGTGCCATTCCAATCCGGACATTCTGGCAACTACATGAGTTGGTCACTGCGTGAGTCACCTGACACGTTGGCCGCTGCCGCCGCTCAGGTGGCGAAGGCTACCGGGATCCCGATGGCGCACATTGAAAAGGACTTCTGGGTGACTGAGGTCTTGCGCGGTGTCGCTCAGTGCAGCGCCAACACCGGCGTAACCGCTCTGTTCAAGGGTGGTACAAGCCTGTCGAAGGCATACCACTTGATTCAGCGGTTCTCAGAAGACGTGGACATCATCGTGGTCACTCCGACTAGCAGCGCCAAAAGGAACAACCAATGCCTGAAGTCGTTCGTATCGGCGGCTGAGGAGACAACAGGGATAACTGCGAACGTCGATCCCGAGACCGTCACAAGGGGAGTGAAGCGAACTGAACGATTTGCCTACCCAACTGGGTCTCCGCCCGGCCGGATGCCGCCGGAAGTGAAACTCGAACTCGGCACCAAAGGCGGCGCTATGCCCAGTTCAAAGATGAAGGTATGCAGCTTGCTCGCAGAGCATGGCCCAGCAGCACATCTCAATGTGGACTTTCTCGAATCCGCCCCGATCCAGATTCACGTACTGGCGCCGGTGCGCACGTTGGTCGAAAAACTGATGATCGTTCATCACGCGGCATCCGAGGGTGACCCAGATGAGCAGAAGCGTCTTGCTCGGCACTACTACGACATTTGGTGCCTGCTCAACGATCAGGGAACGGTCGCGGCATTCGCTGAGTCACCAGCCGACACACTCGCTCGAGAAGTTCGAGTCTTCACCAAAGAAGCGGAACTCAAGACAACCCAAAGACCAGAAGACGGATTCGCTACCTCGCCTGCGTTCGACCCCGCATTCTGCGAGCCTGCAAGAACAGCGTTTGATCTTGAGGTCATTGATCAGCTGCTTTGGCCCGATGCGCGACGACCTACCTTTGAAGAGTGCTGTGAAATAGTCCACAACAACGCTGCGGTTCTCTAGTCGTTCACATGTCGCCGAAGACTCAGATCCCGACAGCTAAAGCGGTTTGGGGCTAGAGGATGGCGCCGGATTCTTTCATGGCGGCTATTTCTTCCCAGGGGATTCCGGCTTCTAGGAGGAGGGTTTCGGTGTGCTCGCCGTGCTCGGGGGCGCGGTCCACGGACACGGGCTGCTCGTTGAACATGGCGGGGTTGGCCACGAGCTGGACTTCTTGGCCGTTGCCGGTGGTCATGGCGGGGAGGTAGCCGTTGGCGATGACCTGGGGGTCTTCGTAGAGCTCGTTGAGGGTTTGGAACGGGACCCACACGCCTTTGAAGTCGGCCAGGGCCTCCTTCCAGTACGACAGGGGCTGGGATTCGAACACCTCGTCGAGGATGGCGATGCAGGCCTCGTTGTTCTCGGCTCGGGCGGCCATGTCTACGAATCGGGGATCGGTGGCCAGCTCGGGGCGACCGATGCACTCACAGAGCTGGGGCCAGTGCTTGTCGGCCTGGAGCAGGATGAAGCTGAGGTAGCGATCGTCGGAGGTGCGGTAGGCGTTGACCACCGGGTTGACCATCTTGGTGCGGTCGCCGGCGGGGAGCCGGTCCATGCCGAAGAGCTTGGCTGCGATCACCAGGGGCGAGAGCTGCCACATGGCGGTGGCCAACAGCGACACGTCGATTACCGACGGCTCGCCGGTGGCTGAGCGCTGATAGAGGGCCGCGGCGATGGCGCCGGCGGTGGCCATGCCGCCCATGACGTCGCCGAAGGCGGGAGCGGGCTGGCTCATGGGCCAGCCGTCGGGGCGGGCGGGCAGGGTGGCGCCCATGCCGCCCCGGGCCCAGAAGGAGGCGCCGTCGTAGCCGCCTTTTTCGGCGTCGGGGCCGTGGGGGCCCTGGCCCGAGCCCCGGGCGATGATGATCTGGGGGTTGCGCTCGCGGAGATCTTCGGTGTCGATGCGGAGCTTGCGGCGCACCGGGGGCATGTAGTTGGTGAGGAACACGTCGGCGGACTCCACCAGCTTGAGCAGCATCTCCCGGCCGTCGGGGTGGGCCAGGTTCAAGCCGATGGAGCGCTTGCCCCGGTTGGGCTGCTCGATCATGAAGTTGACCCCGCCGGCGCCGCCGGGGACGAGCCCGGAGGTGATGAGGCCCCGTTGGGGGTCGCCGGTCACCGGGTGCTCCACCTTGATGACGTCGGCACCCCAGTCGACCAGCACCGACCCGCCAGAGGGAATGAACATCCAGCTAGCCACCTCGACTACCCGGACGCCCTCAAGGGGGCGGCTGGGCGGGGCGGTTTCTTCGCTCACCAGACCGGCTCCAGGTTGAGGGCGCTCTTGTTCACCACACCAGCTCCAGGTTGTCTACCTGGCGGATGCCGGGGCTGTACCTCAGCTCGAGGCCGTCGGCCAGGCGGTAGTCGGGCACCCGGTCGTGCCACTCTTCCAGCGCCACCCGCAGCTCCATGCGGGCCAGATGCGAGCCCAAACAGCGGTGGACACCGCCGCCGAAGCCCAGGTGCTTGTTGGACTCCCGGTCGAAGTCCACCTGGTGCGGGTTGTCCCACACCCGCTCGTCGGTGTTGGCCGAGCCGAGCAGCACGGTGATGCGGGAGCCCTCCGCGATGGGGCATCCGCTCATCTCGGTGTCGGCTGTGGTGATGCGGGGCACGATGGGCACCGGGCTCTCGTAGCGCAACAGCTCCTCAATGGCGTGGGGGATTATGGCCGGGTCGTCGGCCACGCGCTGGCGGTGGTCGGGATTCTGGGCCAAGTAGGCCACGATGCAGTCCAGCGAGGCTGAGACGGTGTCGAGCCCGGCCAGGAAGAACAGGTAGCCGATGTCCACCACGTCGTCGCGGCTGAGAGGCTGGCCGTCGACCTTGGCGTCGATGATGGTGGACAAGAAGTCGTCTTGGCGCTCGGCCATGCGGGCCTCCACCACCTCTTCGAGCACCGCATAGATCTTCTGGCCGGTGGCCTTCACCATCTCATAGCGCTCCTCCAGGGATCGGGCCGGCGGGCGAATGATGCCGTCTTTGAGGGCCAGGAACTCGTCCACCCGGCTGACCGGCAGGCCCAGCAGCTCCACAAAGATGGTGGAGGGCAGGGGCTCGGCGATGTCGTTATGGAAGTTGCAGTGGCCGTTGTCGGCTACCTCGTCGATGAGCTCCCGGATCAGCTCCCGCACCCGGGGTTCGTACTTGACCATCTGTTTGGGGGCGAACAGCGGGTCGAGCGCCTTGCGGTGCTTGCTGTGGTGGGGCGGGTCGACCTGCAAGGGCACCAAGGGCCGAGTGTTGCCGATTTGGACCGCGGAGGAGTCGGAGGAGAACAACTCGGGGGTGCGCAGGGCTGTCATCACGTCTTCGTGACGGGAAATGGTGAGCGTGCCCGTGGTGGACCGACCGGACAGCTGGACGACCGGGGTGTTGTCGCGCAGGTCCCGGTAGATGCTCTGTGGATCTACGGCTTCTTCGGGGCGCTCCAGCGTGTAGTGGGAGTCGGGGGCGGCGTCGGTCATGAGGTCTCCTCGGTAAGAATGACGGCGTCTTCGGGGCAGTTCATGAATGCCCGGCGGGCCTGGTCGGCCAGCTCGGAGGGCACGGGGCGCTCGGCGGTGGGCTGGGAGTAGCCGTCGTCGTCGGCCTCGAACAGGTCGGGAGCCAGCATGTAGCAGCGCCCGTGCCCTTGGCAGAGCTCGGTGTCAACCCGGATGCGCATCAGCGGGCATCGTAGGCCAAGCGGCCCAGGTGCGGCTCACGACGGGGTTCACGACAGGGATCACGGCAGGGGCAGGACGCCGAGGCCGTCGGGGAAGGAGAGGCCGTAATCGATGGTCTCGGGGGGCAGGGGCTGGTTGTCTTCGTCGAAGCGGATGCGGCGCACGGTGCCCTGGGCCGAGGCCGGGCCGATACCCGAGTCGTTGAAGACCAGGGCCAAGTCGGCGTAGTAGAGGGTGCCGTCGAGGCCCACGGCAATGCCCAGCGGTGATCCGGTGCTCATCGGCTCGAGGGCCAGGGTCTCGCCTTCGGGCGGGGCCAGCACGGTGCGGACGTAGTTGCCGTTGCCGTCGTACTGGTTGATGACGCCGCCGAGGGTGTCGGACACGTACCAGCCGCCTTGGCGGCCGGCGGCGACGCCGGTGGTGAGGCTGAGGCCGTGGCCGACGCCGATGAACAGCTCGACGGCCACCGCCTCGGGGTCGCACTCGTCAGCGGTGCGGGGCAGGTTGGAGTAGCGCTGCACTCCGATGGTGGGTGGGCGGGCCGAGGCCACCAACACGTCGTCGCCGTGGGCGGCCAGCTGCTGGGCGGTGGCGATGTCGTCGGCCACCACACAGCGGGCGCCGTCGTACGGCGGGAACCACACGGTGAGCTGGCCGGTGCCGGGGCCAGACGCCTGGTTGCCCACGTCGGTGGTGAGCAGGCGACCGTCGGGCAGGAAGGCGCAGCCGTAGGGCTCGGGCTGGCTGTCGGCCGACTCGAAATCGGGGGTGAGCTTGCCCACTTGGGTGGCGGTGAGGTTGCCGAGGGTGTCGCCCTCTAGTTGGAAGATGCCGAACCCGGCGGGGATCTCGGGCTGGCCGGTGTCCTCTCCGGCGATGAAGCGGCCGTCGCCGGTGAAGCACACCTGGCCGTTGATGTCGCGGCCGTCGGGATCCTCTCGGGCGTTGGTGATGAGCCGCTGGGTGCCGCCGTTGTCGCCGTACACCACCAGGTTGTTGCCCTGGGGGCTGAACACCAGGTAGGTGGGTGGGTCGAGGGGTTCGGTTTGCAGCGGCGGGTTGAAGCCGATGCTGGCCACCAGGCGGTCGAAGCCGTCGGCGGGGCCGGGGATGGCAGTGGTGTCGGCCAGGGCCAGCAGGCTGATGCGGTTGTAGGAGGCGCCGGGGCGGGGCACGGTGCGGGCGACGCAGCCGCCGTCATCTTCGAGCACGCACAGGTAGCCGCCTGAGGGGCGGTCGTCGCGCTCGGAAACCAGCACGCCGAAGGCCGTCGCCCCCACTGCGGCGGCGTCGCTGCCCTCCCGGAGCCAGGCGGCGGGATCGCCCAATCCGCTGGAGGTGACGGTGAGCTCGAAGGGGTCGGTTTCAATCGACAGGGTGAGCGTGGGGTTGGTGCCCGGCGGCGGGGTCTTGAAGTCGAAGCCCACGTCGCAAGGGGTGTCGATGCAGCGGCCCGACGCCCCCACCAGGCGGACCTGGCCCGCTTCGGGCTCGGGGGTTGTTTCGGGGGCGGTCTGGGCGGCGGCCTCCACATCTGCGGTCACGGTGTAGCGGAACACGCCGGAGGTCTCCGACGGGCCAGCTGATCCCGGCTCGCGGAAGCCGGCCACGGCCCACATGTCGTTTCCCACGATGGCCACTCCCCCGGAGATGAGCCCGGTGAGCTCGTCGGACCACAGCACCTCGCCGTTGTCCAGGCGCAGGGCTCGCAGGGTGAAATCGAGCGAGCCCACGAACACCACCCCGTTCACCTCGGTGGTGGGCGAGTAGGTGGGCCCGACGGCGGGCTGCTGCCAGACGATGTCTCCGGTGGCGGCGTCGAAGGCGTGCATGCAGGGGCAGTCGGCCACCCCGGTGCCCCCGGCGATGATGCCGTTTGCGTAGGCGGCGGGGCCGATGAAGCCGCCGCTGGCGAAGTTGGGGCGGATCACGTTGTCGGCGGTGGCCCGGGTGCTCCACACCAGCTCGCCGGTGTCGCGGTTGACCACGTAGAACACGGCGTCTTTGTTGCCGAGGCCCACTAAGTCTTGGCCGTTGGCGGTGAACAGCACTGGGACACCCGAGAAATCGGAGTCGTCGTTGTTGGGGGGATGGGGCTGGAAGCTCCAGGCGGGCTCCCCGGTGTCGATGTCCACCGCGAACAGGGCCTCGGTGTAGGGGCCCCAGCCGTCGGGGGAGGTGGGGCAGTTGGCGCTGCCCGCGAACATGAGACGGCGCTCCAGGTCGACCGAGGGCGATCCCCACACTCCCCCGCAGCCCATGTGGCTGCCGCCCTCGAGGTCGAAGTGCCAGAGCAGCTCGCCGGTGGCCAGGCCCACAGCCACCACCCCGGCGGGGAAGGGGGCGTTATGGGTGTCGAAGGTGGCGATCACCCTGTCTTCCACCACGATGGGGGTGGTCTCCAGCTCGGTGGGCCAGCCGGGCTCGCCTAGGGCGTGGGTCCAGATCACGGTGCCGTCGGCGGCGTTGAGGGCGTGGATGGTGCGCCCGGCGTTGAACACCACCGCGGGGGTGCCACCGATGAGGGTGTAGGAGGCCGACGAGGTGATCTGTCCGGCATAGACGTTGTCGTGGTACTCGGCGTCGTAGTGCCAAAGCTCGGTGCCGTCGGCGGCGTTCAGGGCGTAGAACCGCCCGGCCCAGTCGCCCACATACAACACGCCATCCACCACCACCGGGGCAGCGGTGACCACGTCGCTGGTGTTGAAGTACCAGATGCGGCGCAGGCTGGCGGCGGTGTCGGGGTTGATGCCGCTGTCGCAGGGGTAGGAGAAGGTGCGATCGATGCCGTGGCCCCACATGGGCCAGTCGCAGGTGGGGCCGACGGGGGTGGTGTCGGGGTCGGTGGCGTCGGGAGAGACGGGTGTGGGGGCCGGGTCGGCGGACGGGGCGGCGGCGGTGGGAACTGCGGTGCTCGGGGCGGCAGGCTGGTCGTCGTCGTCACCGCCGCAGGCTGCTGCGATGAGGGCGAGGGCCAGGCAGAGGGCGACGAGACGCGGTAGCCGGCTCATGGATTGATGATGGTAGTGAAACCTCCCATCCGGTGAGACGGGAACCGGCATTGAGTGGGAGACTTGGAGGGAATGACCGTTGACACCGCTCCGGCCGAAGTCGAGGTTCCCAATACGGCTGAGCGCCGGTTCAGCCAGTCGATGGTGGTGTCGGGAACGCGGTGCCTGCTGACCTACTTGGTGTTCCCGTTTCTCCTGCCGGTGCTGGGGTTGGCCGATTCGGTGGGGCCCGCCATAAGCGTGCCCATCGGTTTGGTGGCCATTGTGTTCAACGGGCTGAGTTTTCGGCGGTTCTGGCGGGCCGACCACCGGTTGAAGTGGCCGGTGTGCACGGTGAACGTTCTGGTGATCGGGCTGCTGTGCTACCTGACTGTGCGTGACATCGCCGAACTCGCCGGCTGAGCCCGGCGATTCCGCTGCTCTGAGCCACTCCAAAGTGGCCCAAAACCCGCTGGTGCGAGGGCTGTGGATTCTGGGAGGGCTGGTGTGTGTGGCGGTGGGGGCCATCGGGGTGATCGTGCCGGGGTTGCCGTCGACGGTGTTCTTCATCATGGCCGCCGCCGCGTTCAGCCGGTCGAGCGAGCGCATGGAGCGCTGGGTGCTGAACCTGCCTGGCGTAGGCAAGCTGGTGGCCGACTATCGATCGGGATTGGGGATGCCGTGGCGGGCCAAGGTCATCGCCGGGACCATGATTGTGGTGGCGGTGGGGCTGAGCACGGGCTTGGCGATTGGCTCGTGGACTTGGCGGGGCGTGGTGATCGGGTTGGGAATTGTGGGACTGGCGTACATCTTCGGGCGGGTTCCGACAAAGCGATAGCCGAGGCGGGTTTCCAAGCACCATTCGTCCGCTCTGCCACCCGCCCCGGCTTCTATTGGCCAGTGTAGGCACAGTGCCCGCCAAAAGGAAACGCCTTTTCGCTAGAGATTTGCGATTTCGTGTTCTATGCGGGATTCGATGTATTGGCGGGCGTTGGCTATTCGGGTGGGGAGGTGCATGGAGGGGAACAGGCCGTCGGAGGGCTTGTAGCTCTTGAGGATCTGCTTGGCGATGGTGTCTTTGTGGACCTCGGTGGGACCGTCGGCGATGCCCATGACCGGGCCGCTCATCCACATTGAGGTGAGGGGCATGAGGTTGGACACGCCGAGGGAGCCGTGGGCGTGCATGGCCCGGTACACCACGTCGATCAGCACCTTGGGGGTGGCCACCTTGACGCCGGCAATGTGCTGGCGGACCTTGGCGTAGTCGCCTTCGTTGTCGATCAGCCAGGCGGTGTGGAGCACTTGGAGGCGGAACTGCTGGATCTGGATCCAGGAGTCGGCGATCCAGTGCTGGATGGACTGCTTCTCGCCGATGAGCGAGCCCTTGGTCTCCCGGGACAGCACCCGCTCGCACATCATGTCGAGGGCCCGCTGGGCCACGCCCACCGAGCGCATCCCGTGGTGGACCCGGCCGCCGCCCAGGCGGGTTTGGGCGATCTTGAAGCCCGTGCCCTCGTCGCCCAGCAGGTTCTCGGCCGGTACCCGCACGTCGTTGAACCGGAGATAGGCGTGGTCGCCGTCTTCCAGATCCTCGGTGCCGAGGCCCACGTTGGCCACCACCTCGATGCCGGGGGTGTCGGTGGGCACCAGCATCATGGACGAGCCCCGGTATACCGGCACGTCGGGGTTGGTGATGAGCATGACGATCATGAACCGGGCGTACTTGAAGTTGGAGGCGAACCACTTCTCGCCGTTGATCACCCACTCTTCGCCGTCGCGGTGAGCCGAGCAGGTGAAGTAGTTGGGGTCGGACCCGCCCTGGGGCTCGGTCATGGCGTAGGTGGAGGAGATCTTGCCGTCGAGCAGGGGCTGGAGGTAGAGCTCCTTCTGCTCTTCGGTGCCGTAGTGGGCGATGATCTCGGCGTTGCCGGAATCGGGGGCCTGGCAGCCAAACACCACTTGGGCCCATAGCGCCCGGCCCAGGATCTCGTTCATCAGGGCCAACTTCACCTGGCCGTAGCCGAGGCCGCCGAGATGGGGGCCCATGTGGCAGGCCCACAGGCCGTTGTCCTGCACCTGCTTCTGGAGCGGGCGGATCAGGGCGTTGGCCGTCTCATTGGTGCGGTCGAAGGGGTTGACCTCGCCCCGGAAATAGAGGTCGATGGGCTCGATCTCGGTGGTGACGAATGTGTCCATCCAGTCGAGCTTCTCTTGGAATTCGGGCTCTACGGAAAAATCGATGGCCATGGGACTACCGCACTCTCTGGGTTGGATTTACAGTGGCTGACTATGAAGTTCGAGACTCGGTATAGCAGCGACTTGACATGAAGTTCGAGATGACTCCGGGCGAGATTTTAGCCGCCGCCCGAGCCCCCGAACACGGTGACGAAGGCTACGACCCGTTTGACGCCTTCGACCAAGCCCAGGGGGCCGAGCACGCCATCAACCCCTATGAGGTGTACACCGAGCTGTTGGACCAGTGCCCGGTTCACCGGGGCAGCGTGTCGGAGATGCTGGGGGCGGTGAGCGTGAGCGACCTTATGGCCGGGGAGCGGCAGATCGTTAACGTGCTGTCGTACGACGGTGTGGAGGCGGTGCTGCGGGACGGGGCCACTTTCTCGTCGGCGGGCTACGCCGAATCGATGGGTTTGGTGATGGGGCACACCATCTTGGAGATGGACGAGCCCGAGCACGGGCAGTACCGCAAGCTGATCCAACAGGCGTTCACCCGCCGGGAGATGGAGCGGTGGGAGCACGACATTGTGAACCCGGTGCTCGACCACTACATCGGCGCCTTCGTGCACCGGGGTCGGGCCGATCTGGTCCACGAGCTGATGTTCGTGTTCCCGGTCCACGTGATTGCCATTGCCCTAGGCCTGCCGGAGGCCGACCTGCCCGCCTTCTACCGCCGGGCGGTGGAGATCACCAACATGGCCTCTCAGATCGAGAGGGGATTCGCAGCATCGCAATGGCTGTACGAGTACCTGGAGCCGGTGGTGGAGGTTCGGCGGGCCGACCCTCAAGAGGACTTGATCAGCATCTTGGCCCATGCCGAGCTCGACGGGCAGCGGCTGACCAACGATGAGATCATCGCCTTTTGCCGGCTGCTGTTGCCCGCGGGAGCCGAGACCACCTATCGGGCGGCCAGCAACATGATGGTGGGGCTGCTGTCGGATCCGGCACAGTTGGAGGCGGTACGGGCCGACCGGTCGCTGGTGACCGCCGCGGTGGAGGAGGCGCTGCGGTGGGAGGCGCCGCTGACCGGGATCTCCCGCACCGCGACAGCCGACGCGGTGGTGGACGGCATCGAGATC
>JAJEEH010000253.1 GCA_022821105.1 Acidimicrobiia bacterium | reverse complement strand
GGCCTCCACCAAGGGATCGGCCACCTCGCCCACCGCGGCCACCACCGAGATGGCCAAACAGCGCTCCCCGGCGGACCCGTAGGCCGCCGATACCGCCGAGTCGGCGGCCAGTTCGATGTCGGCATCGGGCAGAACCACCATGTGGTTCTTGGCCCCGCCCAGCGCCTGAACCCGCTTGCCGTGCGAAGTGCCGGTGGCGTACACGTAGCGGGCAATGGGAGTGGAGCCCACGAAGCTGGCCGCCTTCACATCGGGGTGCTCCAGCAGCCGGTCTACCGCCACCTTGTCGCCGTTCACCAGATTGAGCACCCCGGGCGGGAACCCCGCTTCTTGGAACAGTTCGGCGATGAACAGGGGGGCAGACGGGTCGCGCTCCGATGGCTTGAGCACGAATGTGTTGCCGCAGGCGATGGCGTTGGGTGCCATCCACATCGGAACCATGGCCGGGAAGTTGAACGGCGTGATGCCGGCTACCACCCCGAGCGGGCGACGCACGGTGTAGACGTCGATCCCGGTGGATGCCGCCTCGTTGTGGCTTCCCTTGAGGTGCTCGGCGAGGCCGCAGGCGAACTCGATGTTGTCGATGGCCCGAGCCACCTCGCCCAACGCATCACTGTGAACTTTGCCGTGCTCGGCGGTAAGGCGCTTGGCAACCTCTTCGGCGTTGTCCACCACCAAATTCCGGAAGGCGAACATCAGTGTGGTCCGCCGGGCAACCGACACGTTCGACCATTCTTCGAAGGCGGCCTGGGCTGATGCCACCGCGGCGTCCACCTCGTCGGCTGATGCCAGCGAGAGAAGACCCGACTGCTCACCGGTCGCCGGGTTGAAGACCGGGGATGTCCGGCCCGATGTGCCGGCCACCTGCTGGCCGTCGATTAAATGATGGATTAGACGCATTCCCCCTCCGAAAATCCAGGTTCTAGATCAGATATGAGCTGAGGCCGCGGCGCAGATATTGCCCGTCGCCCATGGAGCCCAGGTATTGGTTGTTGTCGATGATGACCCGGCCCCTCGACAAGACGGTGTCCACGTGGCCGCCGACCTCGATCCCCTCATAGGCCGAGTGGTCGATGTTCATGTGGTGGTTCTCCACGCTGATGGTCCAGGTTGCCTGGGGGTCGTAGATCACCACGTCGGCATCGGAACCGGGCTGGATGATGCCCTTGCGGGGATAGAGGCCCATCATGCGGGCCGGGGTGGTGGAGCACAGCTCCACCCAGCGGGGCAAGGTGATTTCCCCGGTGGCCACCCCCTGATAGATCAGGTCCATCCGGTGTTCGACGGTGCCCAGGCCGTTGGGTATGGCCCGGAAGTCGCCCACGCCCAGTTCCTTCTGCTCTTTCATGCAGAACGGGCAGTGGTCGGTGGACACCACGGCCAGGTCATTGGTGCGCAGCCCCTTCCACAGCTCGTCCTGGTGGTGGTCGTGGCGGGCGCGGATCGGAGTGGAGCACACATAGGCCGCACCGTCCCAGCCTTGGTCGAGGTGCTCTTCGAGGCTGAAGTACAGGTATTGCGGGCAGGTCTCGGCGAACACGTTGGCGCCGTTGTTGCGGGCGATGGCCACCTGCTCCAGCGCCTGCTTGGCCGAGAGGTGCACGATGTAGAGGGGGGCGGCGCCCACCTTGGCCAGTTGGATGGCCCGATGGGTGGCCTCCGACTCGAACTCGGCCCGGCGCACGTACCCGTGGTTCACCGGGTCGGTCTCGCCCCGCTCAAAGGCCTGCTCGGCCAGCACGTCGATGGCGATCCCGTTCTCAGCGTGCATCATCATGAGCCCGCCGTTGCCGGCACACTGCTGCATGGCCCGCAGGATCTGGCCGTCGTCGCTGTAGAACACGCCGGGATAGGCCATGAAGAGCTTGAAGCTGGTTACGCCCTCGTTCACCAGCAGGTCCATCTCTTTGAGGGCGGCGTCGGTGACGTCGCCGATGATCATGTGGAAGCCGTAGTCGATGGCACAGCGGCCCTCGGCCTGCTCCATGCGGGCGTCGAAGCACTCGCGCACGTCGAGCCCGTAGCTCTGGGTGGCAAAGTCCACGATGGTGGTGGTGCCGCCCCAGGCCGCGGCCCGGGTACCGGTTTCGAAGTCGTCGGACGCGATGGTCCCGCCGAAGGGCAGCTCCATGTGGGTGTGCACGTCCACCCCGCCGGGCACGACCAGCTTGCCGGTGGCGTCGATCACCCGTTCGGCCCCGTTCTCGGCTGAGGTGGCCAGCTCCGATCCCGGTTGCAGCACGGCGACGATGACCTCGCCGTCGATCAGGACTTCGGCCGGATCAGCTCCGGTCGAGCTCACCACCGTGCCGTTCTTGATCAAGATGGTCATGGTTTCTGCCCCCTATTCGTCCTTGATGAGAGTGGTCATGCTTCAAACCTGCGTGTCGATTTCCTCAATGGTCTCGAGAATGGCGGTCACGCCCTCGTCGATCTCCTCCTCGGTCACGTCCAGCATCGGGGTGATCCGCAGGGCGTTTCCGTACAGTCCGCCTTTGCCCACCAGAAGCCCCCGCCGCTTGCAACCCTCCAGCAGGTCACCGGCCCGGCTGGCGTCGGGCTGGATCGTGCCCGGCTCCACGATCTCTATGGCCTGCATGAGGCCCTTGCCCCGCAGCTCGACGATCCACGGCGTCTGCTCGGCCACCGGCCCCAGCGCGTCAGCCAGCCGTTTGCCCATGCGCAGGGCGTTGCCTTGGAGGTCGTTTTCCCGCACGTAGTTCAAGGTGGCCAGCCCCGCCGCCGTCGACAGCGGGTTTCCGCCGAATGTGGAGAAGCTCAGGGCCTTGATCGTGTCCATGATCTCGGCTCGGGCCACGATGCCCGCCAGCGTGATTCCGTTGCCCACGCCCTTGGCGAAGGTGAGCATGTCGGGGACGATGTCGTGG
This sequence comes from Acidimicrobiia bacterium, assembly GCA_022821105.1. Taxonomy (GTDB): domain Bacteria; phylum Actinomycetota; class Acidimicrobiia; order Acidimicrobiales; family Bin134; genus Poriferisocius. The sequence goes on along the minus strand of JAJEEH010000253.1, from coordinate 1,042 downwards.
GCCTGGTAGCCCCAGAAGTGCTCGCCGGTGCGCCCCCAGCCGGTTTGCACCTCGTCGGTCACGAACAGGATCCCCCGGTTGGCCAGCACCTTGTGCATCGACCCGAAAAACCCATCGGGAGGGGTGGCGAACCCGCCGACACCCTGAATGGGCTCGGCGATGAGGCAGGCCGCCTCTCCGGTGGTCATCATGTCGATCACCTGACGTAGATCGTCGGTGCAGGCCTCGGTGAACTCGTCGTCGTCCAGATGCCGGAAGGGGCTGCGCAGCTGGTACGCCCCGTGGACGAAATTCACCGACAGGCCCGACAGCGCGGTCGACGACCAGGATGAGTGCGAAGTGATGGCCTGAGCGGTGAACGAGCGCCCGTGGTAGCTGTTGCGCATGGCCAGCACTTCGTTGGACTTTCGGTAGCTGGTGGCCAGCAGGATGGCGGTGTCGTTGGCCTCGCTGCCGGAGGTGGTGAAGAACACCCGGGCGTCGGGGATGCCGCTGATGGCCGCTATCTCCTCAGCCAGTTGGATCATCGGCTCGCAGAGGTACAGCGTGGAGGTGTGCAGCACCTTGGACGCCTGCTCACCGATGGCCGCAGTGACCGCGGGATTGTTGTGCCCCACCATCGTGGTGAGGACGCCTCCGAAGAAGTCGAGGTACCGGTTGCCCTCCACATCCCACACATAGCTCCCCTGGCCGCGCTCGATGCTGATGGGCTCGGCGTAGAGCGGCTTTACGTATGAGGGGAGAATCGCCTGGTAGCGCAGGTGTAGGTCGGCGTTGGTGGTCACGGCTGTTGGTCCACGAGGTACTCAGCGGCGGTCTTCACGGGATTCGGCCTAGGCCTCGGTGAGGGGCCCGTACATGTCGGGACGGCGATCGCGGTAGAAGGCCCACAGGGAGCGGATCTCGTCGATCATGTCGAAGTCCAGGTCGCGGATCAGCAGTTCTTGCTCCTGGTCTGATGCCGGATCCTCCACGAACTGGCCGCGCGGGTTGGCGAAATACGACGTGCCGTAGAAGTCGTTGTCGCCGAGCGGCTCGACTC
>JAJEEH010000092.1 GCA_022821105.1 Acidimicrobiia bacterium | reverse complement strand
TAAGGTTCTTCGCGTTGCCTCGAATTAAGCAACATGCTCCGCCGCTTGTGCGGGCCCCCGTCAATTCCTTTGAGTTTTAGCCTTGCGGCCGTACTCCCCAGGCGGGGCACTTAATGCGTTAGCTACGGCACGGAACCCGTTGATAAGGCCCCACACCTAGTGCCCAACGTTTACGGCGTGGACTACCAGGGTATCTAATCCTGTTTGCTACCCACGCTTTCGCTCCTGAGCGTCAGTACCGGCCCAGAGTGCTGCCTTCGCCGTCGGTGTTCCTCCTGATATCTGCGCATTTCACCGCTACACCAGGAATTCCACACTCCTCTACCGGACTCTAGTCATAGCAGTATCGGATGCAGTCTTAGGGTTGAGCCCCAACCTTTCACATCTGACTTACCAAACCGCCTACGAGCTCTTTACGCCCAATAATTCCGGACAACGCTCGCCCCCTACGTGTCACCGCGGCTGCTGGCACGTAGTTGGCCGGGGCTTCTTCTGCAGGTACCGTCAATTTCGTCCCTGCTGAAAGGGGTTTACAACCCGAGAGCCTTCATCCCCCACGCGGCGTTGCTGCGTCAGGCTTTCGCCCATTGCGCAAGATTCCCCACTGCTGCCTCCCGCAGGAGTCTGGGCCGTGTCTCAGTCCCAGTGTGGCTGATCGTCCTCTCAGACCAGCTACCCGTCGATGCCTTGGTGAGCCGTTACCTCACCAACAAGCTGATAGGCCGCGAGACCCTCCCAAAGCGCCGGAGCATTTCCTCTGCCGATCATGCGATCAGCGGAGGGCATCTGGTATTAGCCACAGTTTCCCGTGGTTGTCCCAGTCTTCGGGGCAGGTTTCTCACGTGTTACGCACCCGTTCGCCACTTGGTCATTGCCCGAAGGCGACCTCGTTCGACTTGCATGTGTTAGGCACGCCGCCAGCGTTCGTCCTGAGCCAGGATCAAACTCTCCGTCAACATCTCCGGCAGTTCCTCCCCTAGGGGACTCGCCGCCTTCGATCAAGTGCTCGTCTTACTAATTTGCCTCGGCAAGACGAAGCGATTCCGGAAAGTCAAAAGAGCCGAAGCCCTTCCTGACTTGGTTTCCTTGGAATTGTGTAGGTCGACGCCATCGACGCGAGGTGCGCCGTGCCGTCGCCCGCACTGGCTTTTCCGTCCTCTCTTCCGTTTTCAAGGAGCGTGAGGCGGTAACCCTGACGGGAGAACCGCATTGGTCTGGACCAGCCAAACCGTGCTCTGCCCCTGCGGGCAGCCCGAGAGCCACCCGTTTTAGAGGCGAGTTGTAACGCTACCGGCCCCGGCCAACAGCGTCAACTCAATCAGGGGTTTTAGGACGCCGGCATCCGCAGCAGGTGATAGCGGCGCTTGCCCCGGCGAAGCAGCAGGTAGCGGCCGTGTAGCAGGCGATCCGCAGCCACAGCAGATTCCTCGGGGGAAACCCGCTCGTTGTTCACGTACACCGACCCCTCCGACAGCCCTCGGCGAGCGTCGCCTTTGGAGCCAGCCAGGCCGGTGGCAACCAGCAATTCCACCAAATCGAAGCTGTTGGAAGCAGCGTCAAAGCCGCATTCAACGGTGAGGGAGAGCTCCGTTGTGGGCACTTCGGCCCCGACTGCCTCAAAAGCCGACTCGTCCATTTCCCCCACCGGGGAACCGAACAGGATACGCCCCGCCTCTTCGGCCGCGGCGGCCGCCGCCGATCCGTGCACCAGTGACGTGACCTCGTTGGCCAGCCTGTGCTGAGCCTCCCGTCGTCCAGGGTCGCCTTGGTGGGCTGCCACCAGCTCGGCGATCTCGGCCACCGGGAGCAGGGTGAACTGAAGCAGGCTGCGCTCGACGTCTTCGTCGGGTATCTGGATGAAGTACTGGTGGAAGCGATAGGGACTGGTGAGCTCGGGATCCAGCCACACCGCCCCCTCGGCGGTCTTGCCGAATTTGGCCCCGTCAGACCGGGTGAGCAGCGGCCAGGTGAGTCCGTGGACCTGGGCGCCAGATCGGCGGCGAATGAGGTCGACCCCGGCGGTGATGTTGCCCCACTGATCGGAGCCGCCGATTTGAAGCTCGCAGTCGAGATGGGAATGCAGCCACCAGAAGTCGTAAGCCTGCAACAGCATGTAGGTGAACTCGGTGAAGGAGATGCCGGTCTCGCTCTCCATCCGGCTGCGCACCGAGTGCTTGGCCGCCATCTGGTTCACCGTGGCGTGCTTGCCGGTGTCTCGGAGAAATTCGATGAGGGTGAGGTCGCGGGTCCAGTCGTAGTTGTTCACCAACTGGGCTTCGCCATCGAGATCCAGCAGCTTCTCGAGCTGCGACCGGATGCCCGACAGGTTGGCGACCAGCGTGTCGTCATCCAGCAAGTTGCGCTCATCTGAGCGTCCACTGGGATCACCCACCATGCCGGTGGCCCCGCCCACCAGGGCGATGGGCCGGTGACCGGCTTCTTGGAAGCGCCGCAGCACCAGAACCCCGATCAGGTTGCCCAAGTGCAGGGAGCTGGCCGTAGGGTCGATGCCGTGGTACACGCTGACCGGATCGCTGCTCAGTCTTCGGGCCAGCAGATCCCGATCGGTGGTGTCTTGCACCAGGCCGCGGGATTCGAGTTCTTCAAGCACCATGCGAATGCTACGAGAGCCGAGGGCAGAGAGAGAATGAATACGTGACGGGCAGACAAGTAGGGGTCATCGCCGGTGCTGTCCTCGTGGTTTTATTTGCCCTGTTCTGGATAGGGGCCACCGTCTGGTTCTTCGGCGATGAGAACCCCGATCGGCTGCAAGACCGGGAATGGGTGGCCAGGGCCGAGGCCCGATGCGCCCAGACCCGCGACGAGCTGGACCGGCTTCCCCAGGCCCGCGATGCGGTGGACATGGACGACCGAGCCGACCAGATCGAAGCCTCAACCGCGGTGCTGGCCGCCATGACGGCCGATTTGGCCGCCTCTGCGCCCGAAGGAGACGACGGCGAACTAGTGGAGTTGTGGCTGGGAAGCTGGGAGGTGTACCTCGGCGACCGCATAGCCCACGCCGACGCGCTCCGAGCCGGCGAGGACCGCCAGTTCCGGGTGACCGTGGACCCGGAGCGGGGCGATGGGGTCGATGCCTTGTTGGATGCCTTCGCCGACCGCAACCGCATGCCCTCCTGCGGCGACCCGCTGGACATCGGCTGAACCACGCTAAGTGTGCGGCGACCCGCTGGACATCGGCTGAACCACGCTAGGCCTGCGGCAGCCTTTCGAGGGCTTCCGATCCCAAATGAGCGAGGTGCACCAGGCCGGGGTCGCAGCCGAAATCAGCCAAGCCGTCAAGCGGCACCCAGCGCAGACCCCGGGACTCGTGGTTGCCCTGAGGCTGGGCATCGGCTGGGGCCTGCACCAGGAACCGGACGTCGAAGTGCAGATGGGGATCCTCACCGGGGGGATCCACTTCGTGGATGTCGAGGTGCAGGGGCTGGGGCCAGATGAGCAAGTTCTGGATGCCGGTTTCCTCGGCTGCCTCCCGCAGCGCTACTGCGGTCAGGTTGGCATCGCCGTCGGCGTGACCCCCCGGCTGAAGCCAGCGGCCGAACTTGGCGTGGAGCATCAACAGGGTGTTGGTTCCGCCACTGTCCACCACCAGGGCCGAGCCGGTGAGATGTCCGGGCCGACACGTTCGCAGACTGGCGTCGGGGTGGCTGTCGATCAGCGCCCGGTAGCGATCGCCCAGATCGTCGTCGAACCCGGCTAACAGCTCACGGGCCACTGCCAGGTCTTCGGTGGATGACAACAGGGGGTGCCCGTAGCCCAGCCAGGCCAGCTCTTCAATGCCGCTCATCATCCTCTCCGAGAAAGGTCGGGGCAACCGGGAACGTACCAGCGCCATGGGAGATCAACCCCAGCGCTGAGGCCGATGCGAACCGAGCGGCCCGGCTCAGCGGGGGGTGCGGTCCCGTCGTCGAGCACCTCGATCCCCGAATCGGCGACCATCAGATCGGCACCGTTGGCCGCGCCGTCGATGCCCAGTGCAGCGGTGAGCTTGGCCGGCCCGCTGCACAGGTCACGACCCTGGCGGGCTTTCGGTCGCCGCGCCCACATGTCCTCCAAACCGGCCAGTGGCGTCAGCGCCCGCAACAGCACTGCGGCACACTCCCCATCGGCGCCGCATACCACGTTGGCGCACCAGTGCATGCCGTAGGTGAAGTACACATACAACCGGCCCGGGGGGCCGAACATAACCTCGGTGCGGGGGGTCATACCCCGATAGCCGTGGCTACCCGGGTCATCGGGGCCAGCGTAAGCCTCTACCTCCACGATCCGGCCCCGGCATCCTCCCGACACCAACACCTTGTTGAGCAGGTCGGGAGCCACCTCCCGAGGGTCTCGGGCATAGAACTCCCGCTCCAAGCTCATCGCCGTCAGGATAAGGCAACGGCAGTGGATTCCTGCCCATACTTGAACGGCCTAAGTGGAACTGGAGAAGGAGAGGCTGATGTCCAGAAGAACCGTGTGGACTTCATTGTTAGGAGCAGTGCTGGCTCTTGGCTTGTTGGCAGGAACCACCGGATGCAGCGACAACGTGGAACAGCCGCAGTCGGTGACGATCAGCTTCGGCCACCCCTTCCCTCCGACACATCCGGTTCATGTACAGGTATTCGAGCCGTGGGCCAACGATGTGCTCTTGGCCACCGGCGGCACCGTAACCATCGAGTTCTATCCCAGCCAGGCTTTGAGCCCGCGCAGTGAGGTGTACCAAAACACTGATGATGGGGGCCAGGGCATCGGCTGGGCCCTTCAGGGCTACTCCGTGGGCCGCTTCCCGGCCGCTGAGGTGGTGGGCTTGCCGTTCGTGTTCGACAGCGCGGTGGAGGCCACCGAGGTGCTGTGGACGCTCCACGACGAATTCGAGGCCATCCGCAACGAGTATGCCGACGTGAAGCTGCTCGGGCTGTGGACCCACGACGTGGCCGACCTGTGGCTGGCCGGAGACCGGGCCTCTGAGACTCCCGACCTCTCTGGGCTGACGGTGCGGGCGCCGACGCAGATCCAGGTCGAGGTGATCGAAACGCTGGGGGGAGACCCGGTGAACCTATCTGTGCAGGAGATTCGAGATGCGCTGAGGCAGGGCGCCATCGACGGGGTGATGATCGCCAACTCCGGTTTGTCCAGCTACGACCTGTACGGCGTGCTGGGCAGTGGTGTGCGGTGCAACTGCTACGTGTCGGCCAGTTTCTTGGCCATGAACCAAGACCTCTGGGACAGCCTGTCGGTGTCTCAGCAGCGAGCCATCGAGCAGTTGTCAGGCCGAGAAGTCTCCCTGGCCGCAGCGGAGGCCTACGACGCCGCCTCAAACGCGGTGGCCGAACGCTACCCCCAAGAAGGGATCAACAAGGTCGTGCTCGATGACGCCCAGTTGGCCGCCTGGCGAGACGCCACCCAATCGGTGGTGGACCGATGGGTCGGCAGGCATGCCGCCCACTTCCCTGCCCGAGAGATGTACGACCGAATGCTGGAGCTGGCCGACGACTAGATGCCGGCTGCCTTAGGCGAAGCGGTTGGCGTCGGCATTGAGGCGGGCGCGGAATTTTTCGAGCTGCGCGGCAACCGGCTCGGGGCCGGCGCCGCCGGGGGTGGTGCGGCGGGTTACGGGGACGCCGGGTGTGAGCAGCTCGGCGGCGGCGCCTAGGCGGGGGTCGGCCTGTACCAGATCGGTCAGGGACGCCTCGCCGTCCAGGCTGCGGCGCACGAGGTCGCCGACCACTGCGTGGGCCTCGCGAAATGGCATGCCATGGGCTACTAGGTACTCGGCCAGGTCGGTGGCCGCTGATGTGGGGGCATCCGCGGCGTCGGCCATGGTGTCGGCATTGAAGGCGATGGAAGACATCAGCCCGGTCATGGCCCGCACACCGAGGCGCACCTGGTCGAACGAGTCGAACAGAGGCTCCTTGTCCTCTTGGAGGTCGCGGTTGTAGGCCAAGGGCAGGCCCTTGAGGGTGGCAAGGAAGCCGGTGAGGTTGCCGATGAGCCGGCCGGCCTTGGCTCGGGCCAGCTCGGCAATATCGGGATTCTTCTTCTGGGGCAGCATGGAGCTGCCCGTGGCGTAGGCATCGTCGAGGGTGGCGAAACCGGCCTCCTCAGAGGTCCAGAACACGATCTCCTCGCCGAGCCGGGACAGGTGGATGGCCACCATGGTCAGCGAGAACAGGCTCTCGGCCGCGAAGTCCCGGTCGGACACCGCGTCCATGGAGTTGTCGAACCGGGCGGCGAAGCCCAACTCGGCCGCGGCCATATCGGGATCCAAAGGCAGCGACGAGCCGGCCACCGCTCCCGCCCCCAAGGGGCTCACGTCTAGTCGTACGCGGGCGTCGGCCAACCGGTCCACATCCCGGGCCAGTGCCCAGCCGTGGGCCAGCAGATGGTGGGCTAGCAGCACCGGCTGGGCCCGCTGGAGGTGGGTGTAGCCCGGCAGGTAGGTGTCACCCGCGTCGACGGCCCGCTCTAGCAGCACCTGCTGGAGGGCGATCAGGTCGGCGGCGATGGCGGCCAGCTCCCGTTTGGCGAAAAGGCGCAAGTCAGTGGCCACCTGATCGTTGCGGCTGCGACCGGTGTGGAGCTTGGCTCCGGCGGGGCCGGCCAGCTCGGTAACCCGGCGCTCGATGGCGGTGTGGATGTCCTCGTCGCCGGGCGCGAAGTCGAACTCACCGGCGGCCAGCTCCTGCTCTGTTTGGTCGAGCGCAGCCAGCACTTCGTCAACCTCCGTGTCGGCGAGCAGACCGACGCGGCCTAGCATCCGGACGTGGGCCCGCGACCCGGCAATGTCGTCGGATGCCAGCCTCGCGTCGAAGCCGATGCTGGCGGTGTAGGCCATCAGCTCATCGGCGGGGTCGCCGTCGAACCTGCCATGCCAAAGCGTGCTCATGACGGGCCTGCTCGTTGGGCCAGAGTGCGCAGCCGCAGGGCGTGGAGCTTGATGAAGCCCTCGGCGTCGGCCTGCTGATAGGCGCCCTGGTCTTCTTCGAAGGTCACCACCGCCTCGTCGAACAGGCTGTCGTCGGAGCGCCTGCCGGTAACGGTCACGTTGCCCCGGTACAGCTTGAGCCGCACGGTGCCGTTCACCCGCTGCTGAGAATGGTCGATGGCGGTCTGGAGCATCAGACGCTCGGGGCTCCACCAGTAGCCGTTGTAGATGAGTTGGGCGTAACGGGGCATGAGCTCGTCTTTGAGGTGGGCCACCTCCCGGTCGAGGGTGAGGCTCTCCATGGCCCGGCGGGCCTTGAGCATGATGGTGCCGCCGGGGGTCTCGTAGCAGCCCCGCGACTTCATGCCCACGTAGCGGTTCTCCACCAAGTCGAGGCGGCCGATGCCGTTGGCCCCGCCGATGCGGTTCAGCTCGGCCAGCACCGCGGCCGGGCTGAGGGGCTGTCCATCGATGGCAGTGATGTCGCCGCCTTGGAAGGCGAGTTCGATCTCGGTGGGGCTGTCAGGGGCGCTCTCCGGTGACACCGACCAGCGCCACATCTCTTCGGGAGGCTCGAACCACGGATCCTCCAGCGGTCCACCCTCGTAGGAGATGTGGAGCAGGTTGGCGTCCATGGAGAACGGTGAGCCGCCCTCCCGCTCGGCTTCGATAGGGATGCCGTGCTCCCCGGCGTAGGCCACCAGCTTCTCCCGGGAACCCAGGTCCCAGATGCGCCAGGGGGCCACCACCGATATGTCGGGATTCAGGGCATAGGCACCCAGCTCGAAACGCACTTGGTCGTTGCCCTTGCCGGTAGCGCCGTGGGATACCGCGTCGGCACCGACCTCGGCGGCAATCTCCA
>JAJEEH010000204.1 GCA_022821105.1 Acidimicrobiia bacterium | reverse complement strand
CCAAAAGACCGGCCAGCACCACCCACACCGCGGGCATCCACACCCTGTTGCGGGCCTGCCACAGCACATGCACCCCGTAGCCGGCCAAAAAGGCCATGGGCACCAGGATGTGGAGCGCCAGCCACGGGAACCGCTCGCTGGCCCACGAGTACGAGAACCAGCTGGCCACTGCGGTCCACACCATGAACTTGCCGACGAAGGTGGGATTGCGGAACACGTGAATGGTGCCGACCACGGCCAGGATGCACACCAGGTACTCGTAGAGCCCGATGGTGTACAGGTAGTAGTGCCACGGCTCGCTGCCCCGGTTGGTGTCCTGCTCGCCCCGCCAGTAGGTGATGCCCTCGGTGAAGCCGTCCATGAAGCCCTCTGAGTTGGTGAAGAACACCGTGAACCAAAGGGCGAAGAAGAACAGGAACACCGCGGCGGCCAGCGCCCACCCCCATCCCGGCACGCCCCGGGCGGCCCGCACCACCGGCAGATCCCAAATCTGCGCCGGGCTGGCCAGAATGAGGACGACCATCGCCATCAGCACGCCGTAGACGCCCAGGGTGACGAATACCTCGGCGTCGTAGTAGGCGCTGACCCCGAAGGCGATGCCCATGGGAACCAGCCCGGCCGGCAGCATCCACGACCACCCCGCCGCCCCGCCGGGGTCGCCCTCGGGATCGGCCGGGTAGGCCTGTCGGACCGCCTGTTCGCCCAGCAGGGCCAACAGGAAGCCTCCGAAGATGAACACCACGATGAACGTGGTCTCTTTGACCGCGAAGCCCGCGGCCAAAAGGAACGCGAACACCGCGGGCAAAAGCAGCCGGGGGCGGTCCAAGAACCGCACCGCCACCACCACCATGGCCAGGGTGATGAACGCGGTCAGCGAGTCTTCCCGGCCCAGCCGGGTCATGTACAAAGCGATGGGGCTGAACGCCAGCACGGCCGAGGCGCACAGGGTTGCCACCGGGCCCAATGACCGGCGCAGGAACCACGGCAGCACGATCATCCCGACCCCGGCCAAGACGGCCACCATGCGAGCGGTGGCGTGCGACTCCCAGAACACCCAGAAGAACCCCGCCGTCAGATAGAACCGCAGCGGCCCGTGGTACACCGGGTCGTACCCCTCGAAGGTGCCCTCCAAAAACTGCCAGGAGTACCAGGCGTCGATGCTCTCGTCGTGGTGGAAGGGGCGCTCGGCCAACTCCACCAGCCGCAGCACCAAACCGGCCACCGCCATCGCCCCCACGGCCACGGCCAGCGCCGTCTCCGGTCGGCGGCGCCAGAACTCCAACGGGCTCCAGCCCTCCAGGGGAACTTCTCGCTCGCGGGTTATGGCTCGCATGGCTCAGTTCACTTCGTAGACGGTATAGGTGCCCTGGGCAAAGGCCAGGGTGCCCCGGGCCGCCCAGAACTGCTCGCTGACCCCCACTCGGCGCTCTATCGGCCCGACCACCACATAGTCCACCCCGTAAGCATCCAACAGCTCCTCGGTCCCCTCTAAACCGCCCAGCATGGTGCGGGCCTGGTGCTGGCGGCGGTGCCAGTCGGTGACCCCGAGGTCGTTGATCCACCCGGCGAACCCCACCACCGTCTGGCGGCCGCTGAGCGCGGGCACCGGATGGGTTTGTTCGAAGCCGATCAGAAACACGCTGTCGGGCGGGGTCTCGTCTCGGGCCCACTCCCCCGCGGCCACCCCATCGCCCGAGGCAATCGGATGGGGCCACACGTTCACCTCGGGGTCCACCGCCTTCCAGATGTCCAGTGCGCCGGCAAACGTGAGGGTGAAGAACAGCACCACGGCCGCTGCCACCCCGAGCCAGCCAATGGAGGCCAGCCTCACCAGCACGGCGGCCACCAACAGCGACCCCAGCAGGATCACCGGGACGAACCAGTGGGTGTTGTTCCAGGGGTGCGATGGCGCCACCCGCACGAAATTGGGCACGATGAACCACAGCCACACCGGGATCGACCCCCACAGCAGCACCGGGGGCAGGGTGCCCCTCCAAAGCTGGGCGGCCAGCATCAAGAGCAGGAACACCCCGGCGTTTCGCCACCAGAACGTGAGCAGGCCGTCTTGTTCGGGCGAATAGCCAGGGGGCTGCATCCAGGGTCCGTTCACCCAGGTCTCGTACACGATCTCGGTATTGAGCGGCTCGATCCAGATTGCGGCGGGCAGCGAGAACGCCAGCGCGGGCAAAGCGAACAGGAGCCACTGCCAGCGGCGGTCCAGCACCGCCCAGATCAGGCCCAGGCCCAGCGCCACGCCGAAGGAGTAAACGTGGAACAGCGGCATCAGCCCCACCATCACCCCGGCGGCGGCAAACAGTCGGCGCGATCCCGACTTGTGGGCCTCTCGCATGAGCACCACTGCGATCAGCAGCAAAGAGAACCCGGCCAGGGTCGGGCGCTGGGGGAAGAGGTTCCCGGTGACCGCGTTCTCCATCAGAATGTTGCCCGCGTGGTGCCGGGTGTAGTCGGTGGGCAGGTCCCAGATGATGCTCCAGCCGCCCTCGGCCCGGTCGTGGAAGAAGCGGAGCCAGCCCAGCCCGCCGAACAGGGTGAACACCAGCACGGCGCACACCCCCACGGCTCGGCTGGAGAACAGCCTCACCCCCACCAGATACAGCACCGGCACGAAGGCGAAGGCCAGATAGCCCGACGACACCTCCAGCCCGCCGAAGGCGCTCAGCCCGGCCCGATCCAGCATGGCGGCGAAGAAGTCGATGCCGAAGTGGTAGGGCAGCCGGTCGACGCCGAAAGCGGTGGGAAGTTCGGGGGGGAAGTTCTCGGCGTGGGCGAACGAGGAGGCGTAGGTGAGGTGGGCCTGCCAGTCGGTCCACGACGACAGGTGACCGGCCAGCACGCCCCCCGACCCGTCGGGCAGATAGGCCCGGTTCAAGATCCACACGGTGAGCGCCCAGGCCGGCGCGGTGAGTATCAACAGGGGGGCCGGGTTGTCGGGGCGGGAGATGGGCCGCATGAGGCGGCGCCAGAAGTCCCGGCACTCGGCGCCGATCTGGCCGATGCCGGTGCGCCAGCCCACCGCCGAGAGCGCGGTGGCCACCAGGGCCGCCCCGGCCACCACCGGCCCGCTCAACGCGCCGACAGCCCAGCCCGCGGCATAGCCCACCAGGGTCACCGCCATGAACCCCACCACCGCGCCATAGGCCACCCGCTCCTCGATGCGGAGCTTCAGCCCGGTCAGATAAGTGAACCCGATGCCCACCAGCACGCAGTCGGCCAGCAGCAGCACCACCCACAGCTTCATCGACTCACCCCACTAGTTGGCGGGCAACCACCGACCGCAGAAGTCCCGAGGCCAGGGCTGGTCCCCCCTCCGGGCGTAGAGCAGGCGGGCGCGGGCGTCCTGCTCCTCGGGCGGGGCGTGGGCCGGGTTTCCGGTGCCGCCCACCGTTCTCCACGTTCGGGGCTCAAACTGGTAGGCCCCGTAGAACAGGCCGTTTGAGCTCTCGGCGGTGTAGTTGTTGGTGGACTCGCAGAATCGCAGGTTGTACCAGTGCTGCTCGGTGGGCTCGATAAACCCGTTCTGCACCCGCTCCCGTTCGGCCATGTCGTTGATCCCCGCGATGTACACCACCCATTCGGCCGCCTCTATCGCCAACACGGTGTCCCTCAGGCGGCTGTTCAGGTAGGGAACAGCCTCGTCCAGGCGCTTGATCCGAGCCACGGTTCGCTCCCGCTCCCCCGGCACGTTCTCCCTAGCCGCCAGGGCCTCCTCCAGCACCTCCGACACCTCCGACAACAGGGCATCTCTCCAGATCGCGTCGGTGGCCTCGGTCACGCCCAAGATGAAGACCAGGTCTTCGATATAGCCGCCTGCCATGTACTCCTGCACCACGAGCTGCTCAGCCTCGTCCAACAGCAGCTGCTTGCCGGTGTCGGTGTCGTTCAGCTGATCCAGCCGTCCCAGCTGGTGGTGCAGCTCGTCCACTGTGCGGTCGAGGGCCCTTTGCAGGCTCTCGCGGGCGGCAATGGCCACCTCCAGGTCCTGTTGCGCCCGCTCGAGATCGCGCCACGGGGGCACAGCCGCCTCAACCGCCACCGGCTCTACCTCGTCGGCCTCGTCGTCCTGGCCGAAGGCGACTCCGCCGGCTGCCGCCACCGTTACGGCCACCGCAACGAATAGAACCGCCAAGCGGCTGCGTTCTTGAGCCCGCAAACTCTCTCCCCAGTTCGGCTACCCTCGAAACGGGTTTACCGCAACGCCTTTCAGGGCAGCAAAGCCCCTACCGGCTGTTACAAATCTACCGACTATGCCCACTATCCCTTCAACCGATCCTGCCCGACCCCCCGCGGAACACGAGGTCGACGCGATCCTGATCGTGTCGTTCGGCGGGCCGGAGGGTCCCGACGAGGTGATGCCGTTTCTGCGCAACGTGACCGCCGGACGGGGCATCGGCGACGAGCGCTTGGCCCAGGTGGCCGAGCACTACCACCTGTTCGGCGGGGTCAGCCCCATCAACCAGTGCAACCGCGATCTGGTGGCCGCCCTGGCCGCCGAACTGGATTCCCGGGGGGTGGATCTGCCGGTGTATTGGGGCAACCGGAACTGGCGGCCGATGCTGGCCGACACCGTGGCCCGGATGCGCGACGACGGGGTGTCCCGAGCGGTCGGGTTCGCCACCTCGGCCTTCGGTTCCTACTCCGGCTGCCGCCAGTACGCCGAGGACATCGAGAGGGCCCGGGCCGCGGTCGGCCCCGACGCCCCGGTGATCCACAAGGTGCCGCCGTTCTGGGATCAGGAGGGCTTCTTGTCGGCCATGGCGAACAACCTGGCAACCGCCCGCCAAACTGAGCCCGGCGCCCCGGTGGTGTTCACCGCCCACAGCATCCCCGAGTCGATGGCGGCCACCGCCCCCTATGCGGCCCAGCTGCACGAGGCTTGCCGCCGGGTGGCGGAGCGCACCGCTACGGGCCAGTGGTCGCTGGCCTACCAAAGCCGCAGCGGCCCGCCCCAGGTGCCGTGGCTGGAGCCCGACGTCGGCGACGAGCTCGATCGGCAGGCCCAAAGCGGGGCCGACGCGGTGATCGTTGTGCCCATCGGCTTCGTGGCCGACCACATGGAGGTGGTCTACGACCTCGATACCGAGGCCCGCCAGCGGGCCGACATGCTGGGACTTCGGCTGGTCCGAGTCCCCACCGTCGGCACCCACCCGGCGTTCGTCACAATGATCGCCGACCTGGTTCTGGGCCCCCCGTCGGCACCCTGTCCAGCCGACTGCTGTCTGCGCTAGCAGGAATTTCTCGGGAGTACCGGCAACCCGCTAACCGGCGCCATTCGCGAGAGCCGACGGCTCGCCGGACGAGACCCCGCTATTCGCGAGAGCCGATCTCGGTGTTGATCCAGGCGATGAGCTGCGCCTGGTTGCGGGTCTGGGTCAATATGTCGCCGGGGCCGGTGAAGTGGAACACGAAGCCCTCGCCCGACTTCATCGACTGGATCGAGCGGCCCTCCACGGCCCGGCGCAGCTCGTAGCTCACCGAGTCGGGAAAGGCCAGCATGTGGCTGGTGTCCACCACCACCGTCTCGCCGGCGGCCAGCGAGATCACGTCGATGGCCCCGTAGGAGGCCACCACCACGTTGCCGGTGCCCTCGGCGTGGGCCATGAAGCCGCCCTCGCCGCCGACCAGCGACTTGAAGCCGCCCCACTTGGTGTCCATCACCACCGAGGCGTCGGAGGCCAGCCAGTTTCCCCGCTCGATGATCCAGGCCTGCGAGCCGTCCAACTCGATCACCCGGAGGTCGCCGGGCAGCTTGGCGGCCACATCCACCCAGCCGCCTTCTGCCGGAGCGGTGTAGGTGGACACGAACAGCAACTCGCCGCCCAAAACGCTGCGCTTCAGGCCCTTGAGCACGCCGCCCTCCATCTTGGCCTCGAGCGACATCCCCGAGGAGTGGGCCGACATTGCGCCGGCCTCGACTTTGACCTGTTCGCCCCCGCCGAGGGTGCACCGGGCGACCGCAAAACTGGGGGCATGACGGATATCTACCTGCATGATGGGCAGCCTACCCAGCACCACCCGTGAATTGGTGGCGGCCTTAGCCGGTGATCTGGGGCGCTAGCCGATGCTCTTGTCCTGGCCTTCCCAGTAGGGCGCCCGCAGCTCCCGCTTGAGCACCTTCATGGCCCCCGACAGGGGCAGCGGCTCTGCTCGGAACTCAACCGACTTGGGCACCTTGTAGCCGGCGATGGTCTGGCGGGCGTGCTCGCACACCTCGTCTTCGGTGAGCTCATGGCCCGGTGTGGGCACCACCACGGCGTGTACGGCCTCTCCCCATGTGGGGTCGGGTATGCCGATCACCGCCACCTGGGCCACCCCGGGATGGGTGGAGATGGCGCTCTCCACCTCCGAGGAGTACACGTTCTCGCCGCCCGAAACGATCATGTCCTTCACCCGATCCACCAAGAACAGATAGCCGTCCTCGTCGAGGTATCCGGCGTCGCCGGTGTGGTACCAGCCGTCCTGGAACGCCTCGGCGGTGGCCTAGGGCTTGTTCCAGTACTCCCTCATGTAGTTGCCGCCCCGGGCGCACACCTCGCCGATCTCGCCAGTGGGCAGCTTGTTCCCGCTTTCGTCTTGGATGCACAGGTTCACCCCGAACACCGGCTGGCCCACCGACCGCAGCCGGGGATTGCCGGCCACGTGGTCCTCGGGTTGCAAAAGGGTGAGCACCGACGAGCACTCGGTCATCCCGTAGCCCTGGAGCAGGTTCACGTCGGGCACGTGCTCCAGCAGATGGTTCAAGATGGCCTCGGGCATGGGCGAGGCGCCGTAGATGAGGTCGCGCAGCGAGGCCAGCCGCTCGGGCTTGTACTCCGGGTGCTGGATGCACAGCCCGATCATGGTGGGCACCATCACCGTCTGGGTGATGCCCTCGGCCTCGAACAGGTTCATCACCCCGCCCGGATCGAAGGCAGGAATGGTCACCATCTTGGAGCCGGTGGCGGGAATGGCCAGCAGGCTGGCCATGGATGCGGCGTGGAACAGCGGGGTCTGGCTCAAGAACACCTCGTCGTCGGACATGCCGCCCAGCCCGATGACCACGTGGTACACGTTCAACATCTCGGCCCGCTGCTGCAACAGCACTCCCTTGGGCAGACCAGTGGTGCCGCCGGTGTACATGAGCACCACCGGGTCGTCCTCATCGGGCTCGGGCGGGGTGGCGGTGTTGCCGGCGGCCACCAGATCTTCAAAGGCCACGTCGTGGGGCACGTCGCCGGGGCCGATGAGCACCACCGTGCGGATGGGGCTGTCGCCCGCGGCCTCCATGGCCTTCACAAACGCCTCGGCGAAGAAGCCGTCGACAAAGGCCACCTCGGTGCCCGAGTCCCGCACGATGTAGTCCAGCTCGGGGCCGGCCAGCCGCAGGTTCAGCGGGTTGACCACTCCTCCGCCCAGATAGCAGGCGTGGTACAGCTCCAGGTATGACGCGCTGTTGAGGGCCATGATGGCCACCCGGTCGCCCTTGCCCACGCCCAGCTCGGTTCCCATGGCGTTGGCCAGCCGGGTGACCCGCTCGCCGTGGGTGGCGAAGTCGGCCCGGTAGGCCCCGTCGACGATCGCCTCTTTGTTGGCGTACCTCTCCACTGCCGGGTAGAACAGCCGGTGATAGATCAGCTCTTTCATGGGCGCAACCGTAGCGCGACGCCGAGTGGACCGGAGCGGGTCGAAGGAGGCGAGATGGACGTCGAAACCACAGTGCGATGGCTGAAGGATCGGGAGCTGATCAAGGAGGTTCCCCAGCGGTACGCCCGGGGCATCGACCGCATCGACTTCGACCTGGTGCGATCTGCATTCCACCCCGACTGCCAGATCTCCGGGACGGTGATCTCCGGAGATCTCGACCCCTACCTCGACTGGACCGAGAAAGAGCTGCACAAGTTCGAGGCCACACTGCACTTCATGGGCAACCAGTACATCGACTTGGAGGAGGGCGCCGACGAGGGCCACATCGAGACCTGGGCGGTGGCCTACCACATGCGCTCGGAGGACTCGGATGACGGCGACCTCATCTTGGGCCTGCACTACTGCGACGACGTGGCCCGCTTCGACGACGGCTGGCTCATCACCGCCCGCACCGCCCGCCCCCAATGGGCCCGCGGCGCCTTCCCCAAACCCCCCGAAGAGCTGAAAAGCACCTGGCACGACGTGGACATCCGTCACCTGTAACCGGACGGCAGTGGCCATGCAGGTTGCATGCAAGTATGCTTAATGCATGGCTTCGCTTCAGATCCGCAACGTTCCCGACGACCTGCACCGCCGCCTGAAGGCCCGCGCCGCCCTCGAGGGGCGATCGCTGTCGGAGTATGCGCTGGCCGAACTGCGCCGGGCTATGCAGCGGCCCACAAGGCGCGAACTGGTGGAGCGGGTGGCCGCATTCGAGCGCACCACCCTCACCGAGTCGTCCGCCGACGCGGTGCGCGCTGAGCGCGACGCGAGGTGATCGTCCTCGACTCCTCCGCGGTGGTGGAGTGGCTTCTGGGCCTTCCCCTCGCCGACGAAGTGGCCGACCGGATTATCGCGGCCGACTCCCTCCACGTGCCCGCGCTGTTAGACGTGGAAGTGGCCCAAGTGGTCCGCCGCTACGCCGCCTCAGACCAGATCACCGCCCAAACCGGAGAGCGGGCCCTCAAAACACTCGCCGAGCTCGACGCCGTGCGCTACACCCACGAGCTGCTACTCCCGGTGATCTGGAGACTGCGCGACAACCTCACCGCATACGACGCCGCGTTCGCAGCCCTAGCCGCCACCCTCAACGCCCCCCTAGTAACCCTCGACACCCGCCTAACCCGCGCCATCCCACCCGAGATGTCCGGCCAGATGATCGCTGTGGACCTAATCGCCAGCCACTAGCTGACGCCGAAGCGTTCAATAGCACCCGGAATGTAGGGGATCTGCGCCGCGAATGGTCGACAAGTTGAATTCGTGTCAGGGGCAAATCGGGGGATCTTGGAACCCAAAGGGACAGCTACATCATTCAGTCGCCTTGAAGATAGCAGTCTACTGCTATCTTCAAGTCTCAGTACTCCTCACAGTCTCTGCAGCTTCAGTCCTAGACCTTATGGGTGGTTCAGCAGCCTTCCTTTTCTTGCAATAGTCTAGAATTTTCCGGAGATCTGTTGAGTCGAACAAACTAAGGATAACAACTAACCATATTGTGTAATGTATTTTGTCTGGAATACTAGAATCTTCATATGGCCATACATTCGACATGGCTAGACCATATAAAACTATTGCAAGAAGGGCCAGCAGACGGAAGAAATACTGCACAACCGTCCTCAACACACTCCGAAATGTAATCTTGTCTCTTGACATTGATAATTCTGGCTTAATATTCATACAATAGCTGTTCTCTTCACATAGACTGATTGATATAACTCATTCAGTCTCTTTGCAGTAGTGGACGACCGCGTTCCGTACACTCTTGATCTTTCCGACAGTCTCAGTAGCAGATACCTTAACCTTGACCGCGGTCCAATTCTTAATGTCGTCGCATCGATTCTCTGGCTGCTCAAAGACGCAGTTATCTTGGCCGTTTATTTCCGCATACGGAGCAGTACCCTCATAGTACAACCAGATAGCATACGTTTCGAGAGCGACTCCGGCTCCAGATGTAGAAACAACCTTTGCCGCCACTTTCTTGGCTCCTTTCTTTTTGATTGTACTCCAAAGCAATCTCAAAGAAAATGTGCCACCCACTAGTGAAGCCAATAGTTCCACTTCATCGGCCGGCACAATTGCATCTGCCACTGTTGATATTGTTTCGTCGAGACTGGATTCGTCCAGTCTGACCGTTATGTACTCGTTCCATACTTCGTCGCATGTTTTTGTGGTTATCCCAGTAGCAATGTCGTGTGCTGTGGAGCAGCTGCTGCTAACTTGGTCTAGGACGTAATCGGCACCACCAAAAAACAGCTTTGTGGCGATAACAGCCCCATACCCCGAATGTTGGCTGAGGACGCCAATCGCGATCCTGGCAGCGATTCTCTCCAACCATGACGGATCTTCCGGCACATTGGGACCGCTGTAATCGGGGCCAGACAGGGGTGGGCAAGTGAGGGCTTTTGTCTGAGAGTAGACGGGACCACCGTTGGCGTTCTTAGACTTCACATACGCTTCGTACTCGGCCCCCGGAGCACCGATCACACCCCACTCCACGCTCGAATCGCTGTTGTCGTAGGCCTCGTCATAGGAAGCCACCAAGCCGTCAAGCAAAGGCGATGCCAAGGTGATTGTGCCAGCGTACCCGGACGGGGCGGCCTGGGGGCCTGACGGGTCGTCCCAGCGGACCCGGAGGATGCCCGAGCCGGAGCAGTCTGCTTGGAGCCAGTCGTTGTCCAGGGTGGTGCATTCCAGGGTGGCGGTCGGTCCGAGCTTGGCGTTGGTCGGCTGGACTGCCATCCGGTGAAGATGGCCCGAGTACAGGCCATCGAAGGTATGGGACTGCTTTGCCTGTTCAAGCGCTGTAATACTCAATGGTGGCTGAGATACGCCAGTCGGTGAAGGCTCAATGATCAGGCTGTAATTCTGTGCTCCGACTGCTTTGTTCCATTCGATGGTGATCTGGTCTTTGGTGATGGCGGTGCATTTGAGGCCGGTGATGGGACCAGGCGATCCGCAGGTGGCCTCGATGGGGCGGCTGTAGGGGCTGTCACCGGCGGTGTTGGTGGCTTTGACCTCGACCTGGAAAATGCCGGTATCTGGCAGTCTGGGCTCGTCCCTCACGAGGATGGTGGCAGTGGTCGCTGTGGTGTCGACAGTCCAGTTGGCTGACTCTGTCATGGGGTTCCCAGTAAAGAATCGGAGTTGGTAGGAGGTGGCTTTCCTCTGGCCCTCTCCTGCTGAATTCCACGTTACGGTCAGCACCCGGTTGCTGCAAGAAGCCGTAACCCCGGTGGGGGCAGGCGGGCGGTTGCCGTTGCAGGTGGTGGCGGCCGGCGCTGAGACATCGGACCAGGTGCCGCCGGTCAGGGCTGCGACGCTGACCTCGTGGCGCTCGCCTGGCCGTGCGACCCAGTAGCGGAAAACGGTCCTGGTGGCTTGGGCGGGCTGGGCAACAAAGGTGTCGGGCAGCGTGACAGCCTGGGTCGAGGTGGTCGTGGTGACGCTGATGCGGAGCCGGTACCGAGAGGCGCCGGCGACTCGCACCCAGGTCGTCTTGATCCGCCCGTCTGCCTGGCATTGCACCTCGACGCCTGTGCACCTGGCATTGGCGGTCGCCGATGCCGGAGCCGACTCCAAATCGGGTGCCGGCCCGGTGATGACGCTTGTGACCGCCGCGGAATAGTCCCAGCCGACAGTCCCGGGCACAGAAAGGCTCAACTTCTGGCCAGCGGGCGGATCATAATGCAGCACTGAGTGAGTTTCCGTCGAAGATTTGCCGGGTGCGGGCGGGCGTTCGGCGACTATCACGTTGTACTTGTCGGCGCCGACCGCGGGGCTCCACCTCATAATTACCTGGTTGCCAGAGGTGCACTCAACCGCAACCCCAGAAGGCGCCGGCGGGGCAGTAGGGGCGGCGGTAGTGAATGTGATGGTAACTGTGCGGGTGGCGGTGCCGGCGGTGACGGTGCAGGAGCGCTTGGTGATCCCGGCTTGAGGGCTTTGGACGGTGAGGGTGTAGTTGCCGGAACTGCCCGACAATGAGCAGCCCGTCTCAGACACAGACGGCATCACTGATGATGGGGTGACGGTGAAGTTGGCGGTGTAGTCGGTGCCGTGGATGGTGGTTGCTGTGGTTGGCAGGTCATTGATTGTCGGGTCGGTTGGGTTGTGAGGATGGTCGCAGGTGGTGCCGTTCCAGGTCCCTGTGGGACAGCCGGGGGTGGCGGGGGTGTATTTAATGCACAGTCCCTGATTCGGGGGCGGGTACCCAGCGGGGCACTCGGAGCTGGCGGGGGTGGTCCTGGTGCATTTGTCTTTTGCTGCTGAGAGTTCGTAGTCGGTGTCGCAGCCGGGGGTGGCAGGGGTGTCTTTTGTGCAGTAGGTGACGGTGGTGCCCTCGAGCTCGAATGACTCCAGTTGGTATCCGGTTTTGCAGTCGGCATCGGCGTCGGTGTACTTGCGGCACTCGCCCGCGGACAGGGCGTATCCGGTGTCGCAGCCTGGGGTGGCGTCGGTGTATTTGAGGCACAGTCCCTGGTTCGGGGGCGGGTACCCAGCGGGGCAGTCTGAACTGGCGTCGGTGTATTTGGTGCACTTGCCCCCGGAGAGTTCGTATCCGGTGTCGCAATCGGCGTCGGCGTCGGTGTATTTGGCGCAGTAGGTGATGGTGGTGCCCCCGAGGTCGAATGAATCGAGGCTGTATCCGGTTATGCAGCTGGCGTCGGCGTCGGTGTACTTGCGGCACTCGCCCGAGGACAGGGCGTATCCGGTGTCGCAGCCTGGGGTGGCGTCGGTGAATTTGAGGCACAGTCCCTGGTTCGGGGGCGGGTACCCAGCGGGGCAGTCTGAGCTTGCCGCGGTGTACTGGTAGCAGATGCCGAACGCTCCGACCAGGTATCCGGAGGGGCAGCTGGAGACGGCGGCCGTTGTCGTGGTCGTAACGCAGTTGGTGCCCGACAAGGTCCCCGTAGAGCAGTCGTAGTCAGGCGTGGTGTACTTGTAGCAGGAGTCGAAGGGGCCGGGGGTGTATCCCACAGGGCAGCCGGGATTGGCCGTGGTTACGTGCAGGCACTGGCCGTTGCTGAGCGTGCCCGACGAGCAACTGGCAGTAGCTGGAGTGGTCGTGGTCGTGACGCAGTTGGTGCCGCTGAGCGTGCCCGACTCGCAGGTGTAGGTAGGCACCGCGGTGTGCTCGCACTGGGTGCCGGTGGGTGTCCCCTCCTCGCAGCTCCAGGTGGGCACCGCGGTGTGCAGGCACTGGGTGCCGCTGAGCGTGCCCGACTCGCAGGTGTAGGTAGGCACCGCGGTGTGCTCGCACTGGGTGCCGGTGGGTGTCCCCGACTCGCAGCTGTAGACGAGATCGGCGCTCTCCAGGCACTGGGTGCCGGTGGGTGTCCCCTCCTCGCAGGTGTAGGTGGGCACCGCGGTGTGCAGGCACTGGGTGCCGCTGACCGTCCCCGACTCGCAGCTCCAGGTGGGCGCCGCGGTGTGCTGGCACAACTGGTCTTCCAGCGTCCCCTCCTCGCAGGTGTAGGAGGGATCGGCCACCTCCTTGCACATGGTGCCATCTACCATCCCCGCCGAGCAGCTGTAGGAGGGATCGGCGCTCTCCACGCACTGGTCGCCCGTGGGCGTCCCTTCCTCGCAGGTGTAGGAGGGATCGGCGCTCTCCTTGCACATGGTGCCATCTACCATCCCCGCCGAGCAGCTGTAAATGGGATTAGCGGTCTCCACACACTGGTCGCCCGTGGGCGTCCCCGAGGTGCACGAATATTCCGGGGGCACATCGTGGGCCGAAGACGTGCCCGCAAACACCAGCGACGACGCCAACAGGGCCACGATAACCACCGGCAAAGACCGACGTCTCGCCGCCCCGAGCGCTGGCACTGCGGCCTTTCGAATGCCCCGGCCGAGGCCCATTCTGGCGGCCATGGAGCGAGAGAACTCGGCGATAAGAGCTGTGCGTTTTCTCATGAGGTTGGTTCCCCGATCTGATACGCGGCGGACATTTGCCTTTATCCGCCGCGTTCAAACCCCGATCTGCGGCCCTAGTGCGCAGTGGGCGCGGCCTCGAGAACCGCGCTAGAGCAGGGAATTCCGATGTTCACAGTGAGCAGCTTCAGCGCCAGCTTTCAGATGGGATTTGGCGGTGCAGTGGGCGCTCGGCCTGGCACATGGCGGTGGCTGCCAGAGCCGTGGCACGGGCGCGAGGCCGGTTGCCGTGGTGAATCATGCGGATAGGGTTGGCTTCTGTTTGCCCAGGTTAACCCGTTGATCGGCCTTCTGTATCCGGCCTCGCCCCTGGGGAATTTCCAGGATTGGGTTGACAAGCACCCCTGATCCCAACTAGCCAATAAAGGCAATTATCTGTCAAAATGAATATGGTAAGTCCCTTTGGTTGATTGACACCATTATTCGTTGCATGTGCTGATATCCCGCTAGACCCGCGGGCATGTACAAACAAACAGGCAATTTCACGACCACAACCGGAGGCGAATGGTTCGAATACGACCCCGCAACGCGCGAATGCGATTACGGGCCGAGCCCAGCAGCCATTGACCGGTTGATCGCCGAGGCAAAGGCACATGCGCTCTCGGCCAACACCCGAAAGACCTATCGAACCGGATGCAGAAGCTGGGCCAAGTGGGCGACAGAGCGCGCCCTCCCCGTTTTACCTGCCGCGCCCGGCGATCTAGAGGGCTGGCTCGCCACTTTGTGGTTGGAGGGAAAGAAGCACACCACCTTGAGCACCTATCTCGCCGCGGTGACCCACGAGCATCGCGACCGCCCTGGTCCCAACCCGGGCCATGACCCCCAGGTCCGGCTTCTGCTGTCGGGCATCAAGAGCCTTGCTGCCGGAGAAGGCACCACAACCAAACAAGCAGCGCCGCTGCGCTGGGAGCACGCAATGAGAATCGCCGACACCGCCCACCGGCCCCGGCGCAACCAGCCCGGCGGTCGCCTAGAAACCCCCCAGCAGGCCCGACGCCGCGCCGAGATCGACATCGCTTTGGTAGTTGCCGCCCACGACGCCGCCCTGCGCTGCGGCGAACTCCTCGCCATCACCTGGGGCGACGTCGACCTGACAAACGACAACGGATGCGGCCTCGTGCGGATCCGCAGATCCAAGACCGACCAGCACGCCAAAGGAGCCGTCGCAGCCCTATCCGAATACACCACCCAAGCGCTCGCCCGCATCAAGCCCGCCGATGCCGAACCCGGCGACCTGGTATTCGACCTCTCGCCCAGCACCGTCGCACGCCGATTCAAAGCCGCCGCCAAAGCCGCCGGGATCGACCCCGCCAACATCACCACCCACTCGCCGCGCGTGGGCATGGCCCAAGACCTCGCCGCCGCAGGCATCGACATGCCCGGACTCCTCTTGGCGGGCCGCCGGCACACCATCGCAATCGTCGCCCGCTACATCCAAGACCTCGCCGCCCAACACACCCCCGCCGCCCAACACCTCAAAACCCAAAAACACCCCGAAGAGCTGAAAAGCACCTTGAGGTTCCCCCCGTTGTCCGGTCACTTGGTTTATGCGGCTTGTTCTAGTGGTTGTCGGTGGTGGTCCTCCCATTCTGTGGGGGTCAGGTATTCGAGTGTGGAGTGGATTCGCCGGTTGTTGTAGCGGCCGATCCAGGCG
>JAJEEH010000222.1 GCA_022821105.1 Acidimicrobiia bacterium | reverse complement strand
TTGTCGCCCACCCGGTCTTCGTAACGAGACGCCCATCCCGCGGGCTGGAAACGGCGGATCAGGCCCCTTTCTTAGAGCATCCCCAACGAGTCGTAAACCGACTGTCGAGATATAGCGCCAATCTCGTTGTGGACCGCCTCGGCCACATCCTCAACGGTACCGTGAGGGCAGGCCGAAACGGCACGGATTACGGCAATACGTTGAGCAGTGACCTGCAAGCCGTGCTGCCGCAACAGATCGGCGGGAGCGGGAGTGTCGCTCGATCCCATGGGGACACTCTATCCCCAAGTCTGGACTAATTCAAAAATTATAGCCCATATATTTTCAGGATCGCTCAGCGGCCAGTTCGGCCCTCATCTCCTCAAAGCTGATCTCCCCTCGGAGCATGCGCCGGGTGGCTTCAGATAGCGAGCTCCTCGGCCACCGGTCCTCCCCCACCAGGTGCGCCTCGGTCTTGATCGATCCGTCATCGCCAAATTCGTAGGTGCGGTATCCGGGAGGAAGCGTGGTGTACTTCTCCATGTCGAGGTTGACAGAGAGCGACGGGCATTGGTGGACGGGGCGCCCCGCGCATTCCAGGGTCGCATTTGTATGGGTGTGGCCGGCTCCAACCCCGCGGATGGAGGGAGCCATGTCGATCAGCCGTGCGAACTCCGCGTCGTGTTCCGGCTTGCCGAAAAAGCCAACCGCTCCCGGCGGATGGTGGGTCCACACAAAGGCGTGGTCAGCGTCGCTCTGGTTGACGGTTTCGCCCACCCAGGCCACCTCAGCATCCCCGAAGCGCCCGTGCTGATGTGTTCGATCCTCGCGGTCCACGAACGAGCCGTCCGAGCGCCGGTCCCGCCCATCAGCATTGGAGTCGGCAAACAGGAACAGCCAGTTGTCGACCCGCAAGGTGCGCCCGCTGCTCAGCCCCGGTCGAGGCAGTATGGCTTCGAAAGGCACCTGGCGATCGTGATTTCCCGGACACACCACCGCGGGAACCGGGAGGCGTGACAGCTTGTCGGCAACCTTCTCATACTCAGCCTCGGTGCCGTTGTTGGCAATATCCCCGGTTACCACCACCAGATCGGGACTCGGCCGACCTGCCCTGAACACGTCGGCGAACACCACATCCCACGTGTCATCTGTGTTGCGCGGCTCCCCATCCGGCTCGGTGCTGAAATGCGTGTCTGAAAACTGGGTGACGCGAAACACGCCCCGAGTATTCCAAATCCAGGGCCCGACGTTCACAGCATTTGCCCACTTTGATAGCAGAAGACCGGATATGGGTCAGGTGGCGTTCGGGCCGAACGCGCGACAGGATGGCTCCATGGCCAAACCTCGCCGCGTCGGTGCCGAGCAATCCGAGACCCGTACGACTCTGCTTGACGTAACCGAGCGCTTGATGGTTGAAAAAGGACACGCTGCCGTCAGCTCGCGGCAGGTAGCGAAGGCCGCTGGCGTGACACCCGCATTGGTTCACTACTACTTCAGCACGCTCGACGACCTGTTTCTGGCGATCCTCCACCGCCGATCCAAGTCGCTCTTGGAGCATCTCCAACGGTTGGTCGAGCAGTGCGACCGTCCGATGCGGGCGACGTGGAATGCCCTCCGTGACCCTAGGAACACCGGGTTGCTTTTGGAATTCGTGTCCGCGGCCAACCACCGAAAGGCGATTCAGCACCAACTCGCCGAAACCGCCCAACGCATTCGGTCGACCCAGGTAGAGCTGCTGGGTCCCCGCATCGAGGCCGCCGGTCTCGGCGATGCGTTTACCCCTGCCGCCACCATCACCCTCATGAACGCGGTGGCCTACGAAATGGTGCTTGAGCGCTCGATCGGCATGGTCTACGGGCACGATGAGGGCGCAGCCCTGATTGAGATCCTCATCGACCGCATCGACAAAGCTTGACTCAGCCGGCCGAAGTCCAGATTCCTGGCTGTTTCGGGTAGCCGGTTACGCGGATATTCTTTGCGGCGATACAGGAGCTCTCGATGAGTGATGAACTGATCACCGAGAACGATGTCATGGTGCCGATGCGAGACGGCGTCCGGCTCCGCACCGATGTCTTTCGGCCTTCGACCGGAGGTCCGTTTCCAGTACTCGTGCAGCGGTACCCGTACAGCACGCGGGACGGGTTCATGGCAATCTTCGGGCGCCAACTCGCGGAGCAGGGCTTTGCGGTGGTAGTGCAGAGCTGTCGGGGTCGCTTCGGATCCGAGGGAGACTTCTACCCGTTCCACCCCGACGTCGACGACAGCTATGACACAGTCGAGTGGGCCGCAGCCCAGCCGTGGTCAAGCGGCAAAGTCGGCATGTACGGGATGAGCTACAGCGGCATGACCCAGTGGACTGCCGCTATCGCCAGGCCCCCTCATCTCGTCTGCATCGCGCCGGCGATATGCACGTGGGACTGGACGATCTCGGGCTGGTACTTCAGTCCCAGTGTGCTCACGCTCGGGCTCTCCGTAGCGTGGAGCGCGCAGATGACGGCCTACGAAGCTGAGCGGCGCAACATGGCTGCTCCTCTCCCGGTATTCGATGAGGTGGCGCGGCTAATAGACGAGGGCGGACTAGGCGGTTTTCAGGACATGGCGCGCCTGTTTGAAATGCAGCAGGAGACCACACACGACCTGTGCAACCAGCGACCGCTGCGAGACGTCGTCGGGCTGCGGGAGTTGGCGCCGTGGTTTCGAGACATGTGCGACGAGGACGACCCCGACAGCGACTACTGGCGCCGGATCAGCGGTGCCGCCCACGCCGACGAGATTGACCTCCCCGTCCTGCACGTGACCAGCTGGCACGACTACTTCACCAAGGGCAGCCTCGACGCCTTTGTCCGGATGAACGCGAAACCCGGACAGCGACTGATCGTCGGCCCGTGGAACCACAACGCCCAGCCGTACCGCCCTGACGCCGACCCAGACGCCTGGATGTTCTTCAACTACGGCCCCGGCACCCCGATCGTCCGCTTCTACGAGCACCACCTCAAGGACGAGCACCCCGACTTCGCCACCGAGGCGCCGGTTCGCATCTACGTCATGGGCGAGAACGCATGGCGAGACGAGCTCGAATGGCCGCTGGCGCGAACCGAATGGACCCCCCTGCACCTTCGCGCAAACGGACGCCTTGCCGCCGAGGCTCCAACCCTGGAAGATCCCGATCGCTTTGTCCACGACCCGAACGATCCGGTCCCTGGCCCAATTGCCATCGGTGATACCTTCTTCGACCCAGTCGACCTCGGGGCGGTGGCATTGCGCCCTGATGTACTCGTGTACCGAACCGATCCCCTGAACGCCGACACGGAGATCACCGGACCCGTCCGGGTCGAGCTGTGGGTGGAGTCGTCGGCCTCTTCGGCCGACTTCGTCGCCAAACTCGTCGAGGAGTTCCCGGACGGATCAGCGGTCGCGGTCTGCCAGGGCATTACCCGTACTGCACTCAGCGCGCCGGGGCCGCACTCAGTCGAGATCGACCTGGTCGCAACATCGCTTTTGGTCCGGACCGGTCACCGCCTACGGCTCGACGTCTCGTGCAGCATGTACCCGACCTTCGAGCTCAACCCGAGCACGGGCGGCCGCATAACCCACGATGTGGAGACAGCCACCGCTCATCAGCAGGTCTTCCATGATCGAGATCATCCGTCCCGAATCATCCTCCCGGTGATCCCGCGCTGATGTGGCCCTATGGCGGTGCGGTCCAATCTTGCGGCCGACATGCGATATGGGCCGATCTGTGGGACCTCAGGGCCACGGCGTGAACCCCTCGCATGAGACGTCCCAGGTCCCGTCCTTCGGGAAACCGGGGGCGTCGCCCACCGATCCGTCCCAACCACCGGCCATAAGCGAGATCGCGGCCAGCAGACCGCCGTTGCCCGGGAGGTATAGCGGGAGTCGGTTACCTCTTTGCGGATTGTGACCAGTCGGGAGACAGACGTTCTTCGAGCAGTCCACCAGGAGGGCGTCGATAGCCTGAGCAGGCGCACCGACGCGGGCGGCAGTCATGGCCATGGTCGGAAAGTCCCAGCCCCACGCGGAGTCCCAATCCCACGTCCTGGCGACCTCACGGAGAGTCGCCTCCATCACCTCCGGGTCGACCAACGGCGTCGCCGGGACGAAACCGAGCGCCGCCAGCATCGACGGATGGTCCTGGCGCAACAGGAACGGCTCCACGCCGATCGCGTCGTAGCGACCACCTGTCTGATGGGGGCAGACCAGACCGGCCTGTACCTCCGTCCATCGGTCGTCGCGATCTAGGCCTCGACGCTCCCGCCACCGTTGGGCGATCTCTAAGCCCCACCACCAGTAGGCCAGTTCGAAGGTCGGGTCGACGACCGAACGTCGGTCGTAGTTCTCCTGAGCCGGGATCAAGGGAGCAGAGAGGTGGAACGCACCGTCTTGCTCAGTGACGAACGACGCCATGAATCGGGCTGTCTCCTCCACAATCTCGGCGAATTCTTCGACCAGTCCGGGCCGGGCCTCGTTGCGGTGGAGCAGTTCGAGAAAATACAGGATGTGCGGTTGCTGCCACACAAGTAACGGACCAATCTCGTTGGGACTGTCACGACCGTCGGGTCCGACTTGCTTGGGCCACCTTGCGCCCTCGAACCCCTGTTGGCGGGCGCGCTCCTGGGCCGAGGACAGGATGCGGCGGTACCAGTCAAGGCTTCGCTCGAGGAGCTCCGGGCGACCCCAAGCCGGGAAGTGGGCCGCGTGCCACCAGTGCATCTCGAGGTGGAATTTGCCATTCCATGAGTTCTGCACGAGGCCGGTCTCCTGCGGCGGGAGGTGTCCGCTGCAGTTGACGGCAGTCAGGTACTGCGACAAGACGATGCGGCGCTCAAGTTCGGGTGCCCGAGGGTCGCGGCAACCGCTGAAATCGATTGCCGCGCCGGTCGACCAAAAGGATTCCCACCACATCTCGGCGGCCGCGAGAGTCTGCGCCGCGCTGGCGATTGGCGGTGAGTGGTTTCCGTCGGAGAAGCGGACGGACAGTTCGAGCACGTCTCCGGCCGCGATGACCTCCGCGGTGTGCGGGTCGGGCGTGGTATGCAGCGTCGCCCGGTTCCAGTGGATCCCGACTGTGTAGGTGGTGGTGTCGAGCGTCCGCACGATGCGGGCGCCATCCGTCCCGGCCTCGACGAGGGTGTGGTGTCGGCCGGGCGATTCCCAGTCGGCCGTTTCGAAGAAGCCGTCGTGGGCGTACGGGAAGGCGAGCCGAACGCGGAGCAGCCCCGATTTGAGCAGCGGTGAAGCGATCCGGAACGCCACCTGCGGTTCTTCGGGATGAGCCGCGGTGGTGACGGATACTGGCTGGCCGGCGTACTCGAATGTGCTGAAGACGGTTCCGCTCCACAGGTGCAGCCGTTGCGAAATACTCGATAGCGCGCCAGGATCACCCTCGGCTGCTGCGTCGGCGGCCGGCTGGAGCACCAGACCGATTCGTCCCAGATCGAGGCGCTGCGGGTTGACGTGAAGCCACGTTCCGGCCGCGAGCGCCGGGTCGCCCTCGAGGCCGAACATCGTCAACATGTCGAATTGGTCGGGGTATTCGACCGGACCGGCCGCCGATTCGTAGGTGGTCATGGCGTCGGCCATCGTGTAGCCATGCGGGTTCGGCATCTCGTGCCAGCCCCACGAGGTGAGCGTGCACGTGTTCGTCACCAGTCGCTCGCCGGCCTGGGCCGGATCGTGAAATGCAGTGAAGGTCTGCATTCCGGTGATGTCGACGGTGCAGGCGAAGTCGCCGTTGCCCACCGTCAATGGACACTGGGCGTCGGGACCGGTGAGTACAACGTCGTGCCTTTCGACCACGGCTCGCCGGTCGATGGCCACCGGTTCCCCCCTCAGCCCTCGGCGTAGCTCGAGGCGGCGCGAGGGTCGCCTTCGACGTATACCGCCCGCGACGGGTAGGGGTACATCGGCTGAGTAATCGGACTGTCGGGGCCGGGAGAGGTGACCTCGATGGCGTGAGGTTCGATGCCCCGCTCAACCCAATCGACCAGCAGACCGAAGAACTGCCCGGGGGCAAACACGGGGGGG
>JAJEEH010000070.1 GCA_022821105.1 Acidimicrobiia bacterium | reverse complement strand
CGCGAGCCGCTGCTGGAATGGTGCCGTGAGCGGCCAGATCACATGCTGAGCTATCGGTATCAGGTGACCGGCACCGAGATCGACGGCCTCGCGGTCGCCAGGCTGTAGCGGCGGCGATGGGGGGTTCGCGCAGCGACAGCGAGCAGACCCGGTCGGGCTCCATCCTGCATGTCGACATGGACGCCTTCTTCGTTTCGGTGGAGCAGCTTCGACGGCCTGAGCTGAAGGGCCTTCCGGTAGCCGTGGGAGGTCCGGGCAGCCGGGGCGTGGTGGCGTCGGCTTCGTACGAGGCCCGAGCTTTTGGGGTTCACTCGGCCATGCCGGCGGTTCGGGCTCGTCGCTTGTGTCCCGAGATTGTGTTCTTGCCCGGCGACCACCAGCTCTACCAGGAGGTGAGCGAGCGCATCATGGCCATCTTGCGGTCGTTCACGCCGTTGGTGGAGCCCTTGTCGCTGGACGAGGCGTTCCTAGATGTATCCGGCGCCCGTGGTTCCCCGGTGGAGATCGGCCACTCGATCAGGCGGCAAGTCCGGGATGACGAGGGGATCAACTGCGCGGTGGGGGTGGCCGCGGTCAAGTTCTTGGCCAAGCTGGGCTCCAAGCTGGCCAAACCCGAGCCCACCCCCCAAGGGCCCTCGGGCGGCGTTGGCGTGTTCGAGGTGCCCGTCGGCGAAGAGCGGGCGTTCTTGTCCCCCCGTCCGGTGGGCGACATCTGGGGGGTGGGGCCGGCCACGCTGGCCCGCCTCGATGGCATCGGAATCTCCACCATCGGCGAATTGGCCGAGTTTCCCTTCGAGCGGCTGGCCGCGGTCGTCGGCAACGCCCACGGCAAGCATCTTCACGATCTGGCCAACGCGGTGGACCCCCGCCCGGTGATCCCCAATACGGCGCCCAAGTCGATGAGCCGAGAGCAGACCTTTCCCCGCGACCTGCACACCCACGAAGAGCTCGGCGCGGTGTTGGTGGCTCTTAGCGATTCGGTGGCATCTCGCCTTCGGTCCTCCGAATTGGCGGGACGCACGGTCACCCTCAAAGTCCGCTTTGGAGACTTCACCACCATCACCCGGTCCCATACGCTGGCCGGCCCCGTTGACTCTGGAGTGGTGCTGGCCCGGGAGGCCAAGCGGCTTCTGGAGGAGGTAGACGTTGCCGCCGGAGTGCGGCTCATCGGGGTGGGGGTGTCGGAACTGGAGGAACCCGGCCAGCGCCAGCTCTCCCTGGAAGACGTCCAGGCCACCTCGTGGCACGACGTCGACCGGGCCGTCGACCGCATAAGGGGCCGATTCGGGTCTGAGGCCATCCAGACCGGGGGCGCATCCGACACCGGTCCCCGAGGCGGCGGCTGGATCCGCCCCAATTGAACACCTCTGGAGTTCCGGCCGGACTCGCCCCAATTGAACACCTCTGGCGGCTTGTGACCGGTGGCTGGCATTGTCTGGCAGGTCGGCCTGTGAGACACTTAGAAAGTGCCACTCTCCGAGGACGAGCAACGCATCCTTAGCGAAATAGAGGAACAGCTCTATGAGACCGACCCCGCGCTGGCTCGCGAGGTCGGCCGAACCACGGTGTTCACCCACCCCGCCCGCAACCTCCGGCTCGCAATCATGGGCTGTATCGCGGGGCTGATATTCATGATCTTGACCCTTTCCACGTCGTACTGGCTGTCATTCCTGGGATTTTTGGTGATGCTGGCCGCCTCGCTGTGGGGATGGAGCAACCTGCGCCAACTTGGGCGATTCGGGCTTCAGCAGATCAGCGACAGCATCAACAGGGGCGACGTGAGCGCCTATCTGCGCTCGCCGGGCCGCCGCATCATGAACCGCTTGCGCCGGGGCGACGCCGAGCGCCCTTAACGACCTGCTTGCCGCGTCGCCGCGGTCAAGGGCCGACTTTCCAGCCGGGGCGGCGCTTCGGCCGCCGCGTACCGAACAAGGGCCGGGGGTTGAACGCCGCGGCGAGCCTCTGCCACCACCTCACCCTGAAGTTGACCTCGGAGCGAACCGACAGCGACCAGGTGCGGGCCAGCCACTGGTTGTGGTCGGTGGGCTCTGAAGGGGCGAATGTCGCGGCCGCGGCCAGCTCGCCCAGTTGCCGCAGGTCGGGGCTGTGAAGCGGGACTTGCTCGATGGCCCGCCGGGCGAATTCGGCATTGGTCTCGTCGGGTCGGGGATTCATGCTGATGAGCGCCAACGCCTCCACGGTCTCCGCCCACAGCAGCCTGATCTTCCCCCGGTTTCCGGTGATCTTCAGGAAGCGCCGCTGATTCTGCAACTTCCGCAGCCAGGGAATGAGCAGAATCAGCAGTACGGCCAGCGATGGGACCAAAATGGCGATCCATGTCTGCCACGTGATTCCGCCTTTGCCGCCGGAAGGCTCCCCCCGGAAGTCGCCGGTTTCCGGCAAGTCGGGGGGGAACAGGCTCTCGAAGTCGGTCTGGGGTTCGAGGGGGCCGAAGGGCTCGGTGGCCGGTTCTTCCTCCGGGGCTAGTAGATCGGGTCCGCTGACGGCTTGGGCCTCGGCCAAACCGGTGTAGTTCTGGGCGCCGGGGGCGCCTCGGCCGGGAGTGGGCTCGAAGGCCACCCATCCCACACCGGCCAGGTGCACCTCAGGCCAGGCATGGGCGTGCTTCCCCTGAACCACATAGAGGTTGGGATCGTCGGGGTCGGCCTCGCCCACCGTGAAGCCCACTGCGACCCGCGCCGGAAGGCCCACCGAGCGGGCCATGGCCGCGAAGGTCCCGGCGAACTGCTCGCAGTAGCCCCTTCGGTTGCTCAGGAACTCCTCGATCCGATTCCCGGAATGGCCGGGGGTCACGTTGGCGTCGTAGACGAAGCCCCCGCTGCGGAAGAAACTCTGGAGGGCCAATGCCTGTTCGTAGCCTGATCCGGCTCCTTCGGTCAGCTGGGCGGCCAGTTCCCGCACCCGGGAGCTGAAGTCCGACGGAAGCGAGGTGTAGGAGTCGGCCGGCGGTTCCAAGGGGGCATCGAGGGGTATTGACGTGAGGGCCTCGGCGTCGAATCGGGGCAGGGCGGAAGTGACGGTGTAGGAGAGGTTGTTGGAGCTGGCCAGGGAACGGCCGACGATCAGCGTCGAGGAAGAGGGCTCATAGCTGATGTCTATGGTCTCCGAGACCACCGACCGAGGTTCGAACGCCGCGGGCAGCCAGACCGCGCCGAGCTGTTCGATGCTGAACTCCTGCACCGACTCCTCCACGCTGGACCCCGACTGGAACAGCGACGGCAGCCGCGTCGGACGGGCGGCGTAGTCGGCCCGCGACGTCCACACTTGCCCGTCGAACTCGTCAAGGGCGGTGAGGCGCCAATACGACCTCTCCTCAGCTCTCACCCGGAACATCACGGTGTCGGCCTGACCCACCAGTCGGCCCCTGATGTCCACCAGCGGGCTGATCACCACTCTCCCCGAGGGTCTCCGGCCCCGCTCGACGGCCTCGCTCAAGTCGATCACTGGGTCGTCGTTGCTGCCCAGGACTGGTCCTGCGGCCAGCGCCCCGGCCAAGGCCACCGCGGCGATGGCCGCGCCTCCGCCCAACAGCGCCCGTCGGCCGCTCACCGCCCGGCCTTCGCCCCCCAGCCAAACGGCCCCGGCGGTGCGGGCTACCACCCGGTGGGTTGTGGCAAACAGCAGCAGCGCCGCGGTGAACAGCCCGATGGTGAGAACACGGCGCTCGTCGGTGCCTACCAGGCCAGTGAAGCCGACGGCGACGATCGGGAGCACCATGGGTTCGAACAGGGTCCGCATCCTCAACGCCGTCCAGTCGTAGAAGAACGCCAGCAGCCACACTGCCGCCACGGCGCTCACGGTAAAACCGTCGACCGGTTCCACTGGGGGGCTGAGCTCGCCGAAGTTGGTCCAGGCCCGCTCCAGGTCGTCGGACAACGCCGTTTGGGTGTCGGCGGCAGGAAGGCCCCAGAAGGCGGTGTTCCAATAGAGCGTCCAGGTAACCGTCAACACCAGGCCGACAACGGCCGCCACAGAGGAAACCAGCATTCCCCAGCCGACGCGGCGAACTATCAGCGCCAGCAGATGTCCGGCGGCTGCCGCGATGAACACGGGCAAGACCCACTCGTTGCCCTCGAAGACCCGGATGAGGCTGAAGGCGGTGGCTGCCGTCAGAATCGGTCCCGCAGCCTCCAAGGCGGTCTCCCACCCGAGTGAAGCTCTAGGGGCGGTCATGGGCGGTGCTCGGGGTGCTTGTTGAGGTTGGGCCGGGCGAGGCTGAGGGCTCGTCGCCGGTGGCCGTATGGGCCGAC
>JAJEEH010000196.1 GCA_022821105.1 Acidimicrobiia bacterium | reverse complement strand
TCTCGCCATCGTCCTTGATCTGGCGGCATTGCTCCACCGCACCGGTGTTCGGCACCAGCTCGGAGTTGAACCATTCGGCGTACTTTCGCTGATCGGCCCAGCTCACCGAGGCCGCCTCCAAGCCGATTCGATCCACGCCGGCACCCGCCGCGGCCAGCATCTCCTTGGGGGCGTCATTGGTGATCTCGATCCGTGCGTCCACCCCGGCTCGGCCGGCTTCAGACTCGGCCTGATCGGCGTAGCGGCGGTCGGTTATCAGGACCAGCTCGTCGGGCCCCAACCAGGCCAGGCCGGCCGAGCCGGTGAACCCGGTGAGATAGCGGACATTGACCAGGTTGGTGATCACCAGGGCGTCGCAGCCTGCGTCAGCCGCCGAAGCCCGAACCCGATCGGCCCGCCCGGCGACATCCATGGGGGCGAGGGCTGGAGAATCGGTCATGCCAGCCGGCGGGCCACTGCCTCGACGGCCAGTTCGTAGCCATGGCCGCCGAAGCCCACGATGGTGCCGGTTGCCACCGGGCTGACCACCGAGGTGTGTCGCCACGGCTCCCGGGCGTTGGGATTGGACAGGTGCAGCTCGACCACCGGGCCTTCGAAGGCGGCCAGGGCGTCGTGGATGGCCCAGGAGTAATGGGTGAATGCGCCGGGGTTGATGATGATGGCCGCGCACCTGCCCCTGGCCTGGTGGATGTGGTCGATCAGGGCTGCCTCGTCGTTCGACTGGTGGTGCTCTATGGAGAGCCCGTGGCGATCGGCCGCGGCAGACGCAGTAGCCGCATGGTCGTCCAAGGTGTCGGTGCCGTAGACCTCGGGCTCGCGATCGCCCAGCAAATTCAAGTTCGGACCCGACAGGAGAAGGATCAACTGGCTCACTTTGGAACCTCCCGGTCAACGGGGATGCGTTTCATCGGATGGCCTCCAGTGTTTCGCGCAGCAGGGAAGACTCCAGCCCGGTAACGGGCTGGATGCCCTCGGGGCCGTCCAGCATGAAGGTCACCCCGTCAACTGCCTTCTTGTCCCGGTTGAACAGTGAGACCAGGGCATCGGCATCGGCGCCTTCGGGCAGGCTGGCAGACAGTTCGTAGCCGCCTACCACTTGGCGGTGCTCGGCCACTCGATGGGCGTCGATGCGCCCTGTGCGATGGGCCAGCTCGGCGGCGTAGACGAGGCCGACCGCCACCGCCTCACCGTGGCGGAGGTCGTACTGCCCGTGGGCTTCGAGGGCGTGGGCCAGGGTATGGCCGTAGTTGAGCACCGCCCTGCGCCCAGACTCGCGCTCGTCGGCGGCCACCACCTCAGCCTTGATCTCCACACAGCGGGCGATGCGCTCGGGCAGGTTCAGGGAATCCAGGTCGGCGTCGGCGATGAAGTGGTATTTGGCCATCTCCCCCAATCCCGATCGCATCTCCTCAGGGGGCAGGGTGTCGAGCGCCTCGGTGTCGCATAGCACCGCGGTGGGCTGCCAGAAGGCGCCCACCAAGTTCTTGCCCTCGGGGAGGTTGACGCCGGTCTTGCCGCCGACTGAGGCGTCGATCTGGCCCAGCAAAGTGGTAGACACGAATACCACCCGGATGCCCCGGTGGTATACCGCGGCGGCGAATCCGCCCAGATCGGTGACCGCACCTCCGCCCACGGCCACCACCGCGTCGCGGCGGGTGAGGCCCCACTGGGCGAATTCCCGGCACAGGTCCTCCACCGCGCCCAGCGTTTTGATGTGCTCGCCGTTATCGGTGATGAACACCCGGTGCTCGATACCGGGATCCACAGTGATGCCGGCATCAGCCACCGCCGCCTGGGTCACCACAGCCACCCGGCTCACGTCGCGGGGAATCACCTCGGGCAGGCGATGGCGGACATCGGGGCCGACCCAGACGTCATAGGACCGCTCCCCCAACTCGACGGGGACGCGGATCGCGTCGGTGGGGCCAGTCTCGACCGTCATGGGGTCGACACCGGCCGGGGCCAGACTCGTCTTATCTGCTCAGCTACCTGCTCGGCCTCCAGACCGTC
This sequence comes from Acidimicrobiia bacterium, assembly GCA_022821105.1. Taxonomy (GTDB): domain Bacteria; phylum Actinomycetota; class Acidimicrobiia; order Acidimicrobiales; family Bin134; genus Poriferisocius. The sequence goes on along the minus strand of JAJEEH010000196.1, from coordinate 13,459 downwards.
CACATCGACTATCCCGTGAGCCGTCTCGGTGTAGAACTCCGACCGGGCGGCGCTGATGGCCGTCAGGTCGGCGATTGGATCGTCGCCCAGCAGCGGACGGCTGTCGCCGAAGCGGACTCGATGGCCCAGCGTTTCGATGTTGGCCCGCAGCCAGCAAACCCACGCTCGGTCTCTCAGCCGAGCCCGATTTTCGGGCCGCAGCACAATCCCCCCGCCACAGGAGACCACCAGCGGCTCCGAGGATTTCAGGCACTGGTCCAACACTTCCTGCTCTATATCGCGGAAGCGACCCTCGCCGTCAGCGTCAAAAATCTCAGAGATCGAGCGATCTTGGCGCTCCTCGATGGCCGCGTCGAGGTCCACGAACCGAAGTCCCTCTGACCGGGCCAGCCAAAAGCCCACTGTCGATTTCCCCGAACCCATCATCCCGATGAGGGCCACATGGGGCCTACTTTCCACAACGCGATACTACAAGTGGTCTGCCATCACTCTGAGAGCACTTATTGCCTACCGCACCATGGGTGGCATCCGAGTCAGTCCACTGCGTAGGCAGCCAGCACCACAGCTGCGGCGGCGACAGCCATCGACGGTGCGAATGGGAACACCGTTGGGCGGGGGTTGTCGGGATCGGCCATGGGGTCGGGCAGGAGCTCGATGCCCAGGGCCCTGATTCCCCAAACGAATAGGCCCATGATCGCCCCCAGCACGGAGGCCAGGCCCAAGGCCAGCAGCGCGGCCAGCAAGGACTGCCCGTACCCTGCTCCCACCCAGCCGAGAACCAGGCCCAACGGCAACGACAGCTTCACATCGCCCCACCCAAGGCTGCCCATGGAAGCCGAGTGGAGAATGGCCATGATGGCGCCATAGAGCCCGGCGGCGGCGGCCGCTTGGCCGATGGCCCCAGGCTCGTGGCGCAGCAGCGAGATGAGGGTCATCAGCGCCAGCAGTACCAAAACCGCTGGAAACACAATGGCGTTGGGGATGCGGTAGTGGAACAGATCCACGGTAGTGACGGCAACCAGAGCGATGAACAGCGCCCAGACCGGGACCACGTCCCAGGTTGTTCCCATCAGACCTCCGGCCGTCCCCATTGCAATGGCGGCGAACAGCGGGACTATTGCACGTAGAGAGCGGCTGTTGCGTACGCCGAAGCTCCACACAAGTGGCAGCAAGAGCCGGCCAGCCACGGTGCCGATGGCGGCCCCGGCAATGACCATGGCTGCCGTGCTCACGACCTGCCCTGGACTGCCTGTCTCATCTGCCCTGGAGCGCTGCGGTGGCCGCGGCGGTCATAGCCTCCACCGGGGGATCAGCCCCGGTCCAGATCCGAACGGCGTGGGCGGCCTGGTACACCAGCATTCCCACGCCGGTGGAGGCCGGCACGCCGCGGCGTCGGCACTCGGCCAGCAGCGGAGTCTGAAGCGGGTTGTAGACCAGTTCGGCCAGATGCTGGCCGCCGTGGAGGAGGTTGGGATCGAGGGGCAGGTTGCCGGCGCCCTCGGTTTCGGCCATTCCCACCGGGGTGGCGTTCACCACCAGCAGGTAGTTCCCGATATCAGCCGGGCTCGCGGTGGTTCCCACCGGCCCGGCCAATTCCGAGGCCGATGCGGCTGCTTCCGGCCGGCGGGCAATCACGGCCACTTCGCTCGCCCCCCGGCGGGCCAACTCGGCAACTACCGCACGGGCGGCTCCTCCCGCGCCCAAGACCGCACATCCGATCCCGGCGAGCTCCACTCCCTCGGCCAACAGGGCATCGCAGAATCCAGCCCCGTCGGTGTTGTGGCCGATGAGAAGGTCTCCCTCCCGGGCCACGCAGTTCACCGCGCCCAGCGCCGCGGCGGCGGGGCTCATCTCGTCGACTGCGGCGGCAACATCGGCTTTGTGGGGCATGGTCACCGACAGGCCGGCCATGCCCCGATTCCGCATTTCCTCCAGCGCCCTCCCCGCCTCTCCCGGTGCAACTTCAAAGGCGGCGTAAACCCAATCCAAGCCAAGATCGTCGAACGCGGCCTGGCAGATAACCGGGGACAGTGAGTGGCGAACGGGAAAGCCGATCACCCCGGCGGCGACCTCAGAGTCGGGATCCAACCCGATGGGAATCAGCAATCCAGCTTCCTCTCTCGGCACACAGCGGGCATCAGCAACCCAGGTTTCTCTCGCGGCAAATGGCCACCGCGGCCTCGTGTTCTTCGAAAGTATTGCTGAATGTGTGGGCACCGGGCACCGGATCGTCGGTGCGCACGTAGAACAGCCAGAAGCCCTCTTCGGGGTTCAGCGCGGCCTCCAGCGACGCCCGGCCGGGAGCGGCAATGGGGCCGGGAGGCAGGCCCGTTCGGTTGTACACGTTGTAGGGGTTGTCCACCCGCAGGTCGGCGAGGGTCAGCGGCTCAGACGGCTTGTTCACCGCGTACCGCACCGCGGCGTCGATCTGGAGCTCCATGCCCAAGCCCAGTCGGTTGTAGATCACCCGGGCGATCTTGGCCCGGTCTTCGTCGTTGAGGGCCTCCTTTTCGATGAGCGACGCCACAATGACCGCCTCGTAGGGACTCACCCCCACCGTGTCGAAGGCACCGTCCAGGCCTACATCGGAGGCAACTTGATCGAACTGCTCCACCAGGCGGACGACGAGGGCGGCCTCATCCTCGGCGGTGGCCCCGTCGAGCAGATAGGTGTCGGGAAACAGCACCCCCTCCAGCGTGCTGTTGGTCGGTTGGTAGTCCGACCGCACCGGAGGAAAGGCGATGGCCCGAGCCAAGTCGTCGGCATTGAAGGTGGAGACCTGGGCCAGCAGCTCGCGTTGGATCTGAGCCAGGGTGAGGCCCTCGGGCAACACCACCCTGAAGGCGTCCACCGCCGGACCGGGGGCGGGACCGGCCAGCAGCACGTCTTTGGCCTGCCATACCGACATGTTCTCGTTCAAGACATAGTTGCCGGCCTGGAAATCCCCGGCGTCTTTGTAGCGCAGGTAGTAGCGGAACACCGTGGAGTTGGCCACCACCCCCTCGTCTTCGAGGATGCGGGCGATGTCGTTGATGGACGCTCCCTGGGGGATGTTGACCACGAGTTCGGGGCCTTCGTCACCCGGAGGGTCGAGGCGGTCGTCCACCCAGCCCTTGATTAACAGAGTGGCGATCAACACGACCACGCCCATAAGGCCCAGCAATATCACGACCCGGGTGAGGGTTGAGGTTCTCCGCGGCAACCAGTCCCAATCCTCATCTGTGCTCATGGCGAGTCCAGCCAGCCCTGGACGGCGTCGCTTCTCATGGTTGTGCTTCCGAGTTAGTGCTATCTAGCCAGCCTTGGAGAATGATCGATGCCGCCACCATGTCGACCCGGCGTCGGCGGGCCTTGCCGCTGAGGCCGGACTCGGCCAGCGCCCGGTCGGCGATAACCGTGGTCAACCGCTCGTCGTGGGTCAACACCGGCACCCCTAGCACTGACTCCAGTTCCCGGGCCTCACGCTCGGCGCCCAGGGCCGCGGGACCGGTGCCGCCGTCCAGCGACAGGGGCAGACCCACAATCACGACCCCGGCTTCGTACTCGTCAACCAACTCCGCGATCTTCTGGTGATCGCGGTTCTGGCTGCCTGTGCGCTTGATGACGGTCAGAGGAGTGGCTAGGCGACCTTCGGAGTCGGAGACGGCCACGCCGATGCGGCGCTCGCCGAGGTCGATTCCCAGCGCTCGTGCCGTCACTAGCCCGCGATGCCAGCCGCGGCTCGCACTTGTTGGAGGGCTTCTTCCAACCGCGACGGATCCCGGCCTCCGGCAATGGCCAGCTTGGCGTCCCGGCCGCCGCCGCCGCCGATCATGGCGGCCGCCTCGGCGATCAGCTCGCCGGCGTTGAGCTCGCAGTCGGCGGCCACCGCGGCCACCAAGGCCGCACCGCCTCCGTCGGGCGCCGCCCCCAGCACCACTGCGGCCACTCCGGGCCGGTCCCGGGTGGCAATGGCCAGATCGCGCAACTGGCCCCGGTCCAGGCCTTCGACCAGCGCCACCACGACACCGTCTACCGCCTGGTGGGCCAAATCCCCGGACTGATCGGCCGAGGCCGCTTTGCGCAGCTCGTTCAGCTCCGCCCGTAGGCTCTTGATCTCGGACATGCGCTTGTCGGCTCCCACCAGCAGCTGTTCGACGGGAACGCCCAATCGCTCGGCGGCCTGAGCCATGGTCGACTCCCGTTCGGTGAGCAATTCGACCGGGCGGGTGCCGCTGACCGCCTCAATGCGGCGGATGTTGGCCCCGATGGAACCCTCCGACACCACCTTTACCGGGCCGATGTCACCCAAGGCCCGCACATGGGTACCGCCGCACAGCTCAGTGGAGTGCGGTCCGGCCTCGAGCACACGCACCCGGTCCCCGTACTTGTCGCCGAAAAAGGCGATGGCCCCGGCCTCCATGGCCTCGGCCATGGACGTCTCGTAGTTGCGGGTGGCGGGGTTGTCCAGGATGTCCGCGTTGGCCAGACGCTCAATCTCGGTGATCTGACCGGCGGTCAGCGCCTCAAAGTGGGTGAAGTCGAAGCGAAGCCGGTCATCGGCCACCAATGAGCCCTGCTGTTTGACGTGGTCGCCCAGAACCTCCTTCAGCGCCCAGTGCAGCAGGTGGGTGGCGGTGTGGTTGCGCCGGATGGCCGCCCGGCGATCGGCGTCGATGGCCGCGATCACGGTCTGGCCGACAGTTATCTCACCGTCGAGGGACGCGGCGTGATGCAGATGCAGTTCGGGCACTGCATAGGTGGTGTCGGTAACCGCGGCTCGGCCGGTGGGAGAGGTTATGACTCCGGTGTCGCCCACTTGGCCGCCGGCCTCGGCATAGAAAGGGGTCCGGTCCAAGACGATGCCGTCGTCGGTGACGGCCAGAACCACGGCCTCGGCGGTGTCGAATTCGCGGCCGATGAACTCGGTGGGACCGTGTTCGGCCACCAGCGCGGTGTAGGCCGACACGTCGGCTGAAGTTGCGTGCCTGGCTTGGAAGTCTTGGCGGGCTCGGGTGCGCTGGCCCTCCATGAGCTGATCGAAGCCGTCCCGGTCCACGGCCACTTCCCTCTCTCGGGCGGTCTCCTCGGTCACCTCGAAGGGGAACCCGTAGGTGTCGTGCAGCAGAAAGGCCAAGTCGCCCGATAGCGCCTGGCCGTCGCCGAGGCGGTCGATGGCGTCCTCGAGGATCTGCGATCCTTGGGCCAGAGTCGACCGGAAGCTCTCCTCCTCTCGGGCTACCACGTCGCGCACGAAGCTGTGGTTGGCCTCCAGGTCGGAATAGTCGGGGCCCATGATGTCGACCACCTTGTCGACCAGCTGGGGAGTGACCACGTCGGTGACCCCAAGCAGGTAGGCCCGGCGAATGGCCCTTCGCATGATGCGGCGCAGCACGTAGCCCCGATCCTCGTTGGAGGGAAACACCCCGTCGGAGATGAGGAAGGTCATCGTGCGGGCGTGCTCGGCCAGTATCCGCAAGGTGACGTCGCTGTGCTCGGCCGCGCCCAGCTTGACGCCGGTCACCGCTGAGGCCTCGCCCACCAGCTCGGCCATCTCGTCGATGTCGAACACCGACTCCACCCCTTGGATCAGGGTGAGGATCCGCTCCAGGCCGGCACCGGTGTCGATGCTGGGCTTGGGCAGCTGGACTTGGCCGTCGGGACGCTGGTCGAACTGCATGAACACCAGGTTCCAAAACTCCAAGAACCGCTCGTCCCCACCATGGGCCGGACCGCCGTCGGGGCCGAACTCCGGCCCCTTGTCGAAGAAGATCTCCGAACAGGGGCCGCACGGCCCGGTGTCAGCCATGCGCCAGTAGTTGTCCTCGTCCATCCGCTGGATGCGGTCGGGAGACACACCGGCCACGTCCCGCCATATCTCCGCGGCCTCATCATCGCTGAGATGGACGGTGATCCACAGCCGGTCGGGGTCGAAGCCCAGACCCTCGGTGACGAATTCCCAGGCCCAGTCGATGGCCTCGGTCTTGAAGTAGTCGCCGAAGCTGAAATTGCCCAGCATCTCGAAGAATGTGAGATGGCGGCGGGTGCGCCCGATTTCATCAAGGTCGTTGTGCTTGCCCCCGGCCCGCACGCACTTCTGCACGGTAACCGCCCGAGTGTGGGGGGAGGTTTCCTCGCCCGTGAAATAGGGCTTGAACGGCACCATCCCGGCCACGGTGAACAGCACAGTGGGGTCGCGGGGAATGAGGCTGGCCGACGGCAGCACAGCGTGGCCTCGCTCTCCGAAGAAGGAGGTGAATGCGCTGCGGATCTCCTGGGCTCGTTTGGGGGCCAAGATGCCGTCCTATCGGCCTCGAGGGTCGTCGAGGGCCCGGCGCGCGATCTCAGCCCTATAGCGCCGGACCGCGGCGGTGCCCTCGGCAAGGGCGGCCCGAGCCTCGGAGGCCGCGGCCTTGACGCGGGCGCTCGCGGTAGAACTTGGTCTGATGGGCACCGCTCGCTGGGCAGCCTGGCGCAGCTTGCGGCGAACGTAGGACGCTCCGGCCGCGCCGGCACCCGCCCCCGCGGCAAACCACACGAGTCGCTTGGCCATCAGCTCTCCTCGCTGTCGTTGCTGTCTGTTTTCCGGCCCATAATCCGCTGGTGTATCTCCATTTGGTCATCTTCAGTTTCAGTGTCGCCTTCAGTTCTCTGCCCCATCATCCTCTGGTAGATCTCCTTTTCGGCACCGTGTTGCGAGGGATGGTAGTAACGCTGATCTTCAAAGCGATCGGGGCGATATTGCTGGCTCACCCAGCCTTGGGGATCATCATGAGGATACACGTAGCCCTTGCCGTGCCCTAGACCGGCCGCCCCCTGATAGTGGGCATCTCGAAGGTGGGGCGGCACCTCGCCGCTGCCGTCGCCCGCGTCGGCCCGAGCCCGCCCGAGAGCCGTGGTGACGGTGTTCGACTTGGGGGCGGTGGCCAGATACACCACCGCGTGGGCCAAGTTGAGCTGCGCTTCAGGCAGGCCGACGAACTCCACCGCCCGGGCCGCAGCATCGGCCACCACCAGGGCTTGGGAGTCGGCCATCCCGATGTCCTCCGATGCCAGTATCACCATTCGCCGGACGATGAACCGGGGATCCTCCCCCGCCTCCAGCATTCGAGACAGCCAGTACAGGCCGGCATCGGGATCGGAGCCCCGCAGGCTCTTGATGAAGGCGCTGATGATGTCGTAGTGCTCGTCGCGGCCGTAGCGAACCGCGCTGGCGCCCAGGGCGTCCTCGGCATCAACCAGGGTGACTCGGGGAGGGTCGTCGCCCCGGGCCGAGGCCAGGGCCACGGCCACCTCCAGGCTGGTCAGGGCTTGGCGGCCGTCTCCCGCGGCCTGAGTCGCCAGGTGGTCCAGCGCCTCTTCATCGGCCTCGGCCCCCTCAGCTCGCAGCCCGCGGCGCAGAAGCTCGCCCAGCGCATTGGTGTCCAGGGGTTCGAGGCGGAACAGGGTGGAGCGGGACCGCAGTGGCGGGTTCACCTCGAAGTACGGGTTCTCGGTGGTCGCCCCGATCAGGGTGATGAGCCCGGACTCCACCGCAGGCAGTAGGGCGTCTTGCTGAGCGCGATTGAACCGGTGAACCTCGTCGAGGAACAAGATCGTGCCCTGATTGTGCTGGCCTAGGCGGTCGCGGGACGAGGCCATGACCTCTCGCACGTCTTTGACTGAGGCGGCGACCGCGGAGAGCTGGACATAGGCCTGGGCGGTGGTACCGGCCACCAGCCGGGCAATGGTGGTCTTGCCCGTGCCCGGAGGCCCCCACAAGATGGCCGACGACAGCCGGTCCGACTCGATGAGGCTTCGCAGGGGCTTGCCCCGGCCGAGCAGGTGCTCCTGGCCCACCAGATCATCCAAATTGCGGGGTCGGAGCCGATCGGCCAGCGGCGCAGTGTTGGCCAGGCGCTCGGCTGCGGCGGCGGCGAACAGGTCGTCGCTCATCGCCATCGCGCCCAGCTATCGCGCTTCATCTGACTACCCAGCGGCGGGCGGCGGGAGTACGCGCAGGCCGAGCTCGTCGAGGTGGCGGTCGGCTATTGGGGTGGGCGAATTGGACAGCGGGTCGGCGCCCGACTGGGTCTTGGGGAAGGCAATGACCTCGCGGATGTTCTCCTCCCCGGCCAAGATGGCCACCAGCCGATCGATGCCGAAAGCGAACCCGGCGTGGGGCGGGGCACCGTAGCGGAAGGCGTCGAGAAGGAAACCGAATCGGTTTTCGGCATCGTCATCGCTGATACCGAGGGCCCGGAACACCGCTCGCTGGATGTCGGGCCGGTGGATCCGCACGCTGCCCGAACCCAGCTCCCAGCCGTTGAGCACCAAGTCGTACGCCTGGGAGCGCACGGCCAGCAGCTCCTCACCCTCGCCGTCCAGCAGGCCCACATCATCGGGATGGGGCATGGTGAACGGATGGTGGGCGGCGATGGGCCGGCCCTGGTCGTCGATGGACTCGAACAGCGGAAACTCGGTAACCCACACGAAGTGCAGGCCGCCCTCTGTGACGGGCGGACGGCCCAGCTCCAGGCGGAGCAGGCCGAGTATGTCGCGCACCTTGGGGCGGCGGTCGGCGATCAACAGCAGCAGGTCGCCGGGCTCCGCATCCATGGCCGGGCCCAGCGCCGCCTGCTCGTCATCGGACATGAACTTGGTCAGAGCGCCGCCGAGGGCACCGTCGTCGCCCACCCGGAACCAGGCCAGGCCCTTGGCCCCCCACTGCTGGCACTTCTTGGTGAGCTCATCGATGGCGTTGCGCCCCAAGCTCTGACTGCCTCCCTTGCAGTTGATGCCCTTGACGCACTCCACCTGGAAGACCTTGGCCTCGGTGCCCTCGAACAGCCCGGTCAGCTCGATCAGCTCCATCCCGAAGCGCACGTCGGGCTTGTCGGAACCGAACCGCTCCATGGCATCGGTCCAAGTCATGAAGATGGGTTCGTCGGGGCGGGTGCCGGTGACTGCCTCTACTGCGGCGGCCACTGCCTCGGTGATGAAGGCCATCACCTCGTCTTGGCCTGCGAAGCTGGCCTCGGCGTCGAGCTGCATGAACTCGAACTGTCGGTCGGCCCGGAGATCCTCGTCGCGAAGGCAGCGGGCGATCTGGTAGTAGCGGTCGAGTCCCCCCACCATGCAGAGCTGCTTGAAGATCTGGGGTGACTGGGGCAGGGCGTAGAACCGTCCGGGATGCAACCGAGAGGGCACCACGAAGTCGCGAGCCCCCTCAGGGGTGGAGGCCACCAGCATGGGGGTCTCTATCTCGGTGAAACGTTGAGCCTCCATTGAGCGGCGTATGGCGCTGTTGACCGTGGCCCGCAGCTCCAAGTTGCGCTGAAGGCGCTCTCCCCGCAGGTCGACGTAGCGATAGCGCAGGCGCACGTTCTCGTCCACCTCGGTGCGGGAGTGCAGAGGGAAAGGCGGAGGCTCGGCGGCCGATAGAACCTCTACCTGGCAGTCGCCGATCTCCACCTCGCCGGTGTCCAGCTTGGGGTTGACGGTGCCCTCGGGCCGAGGCCGCACCGTGCCGCTGATGCGGACCACATATTCAGAGCGCAGATCGTGGCGCTCGTCGACCACGCACTGGATCACCCCGGTGCGGTCCCGCAGGTCGATGAAGGCCAGATTCTCACCGTGCTCCCGGCGACGGTCCACCCATCCGCACACCGATACCTCGCGGCCGATGTCGCCGGCGCGCAACTCGCCGCAATAGTCAGTTCGCATCGCGGCTATTTCACTCCTTCGCCAGCCTCTGAGCCACCTCATTTACCACTTCGGCCCGGGGCAGTGCGGTTTGACCGCCGCCCGAGCGTAGGTCGCGCAGCGTGACGATGCCTGACTCCAGCTCGTCTTCTCCCACCAGCAGGGCTAGCCGGGCTCCTGAGCGGTCGGCCACCTTCATCTGGGCCTTCATTGAGCGGGCGTCAAAGGCCCGATCGGCGGAAATGCCGTTGCGGCGAAGCTCGAAGGTGAGATCCCTCCCGGTGTCGCCACCGGTCACATCCACCACGAACACGTCCACCGTTTCGGAAGCGTCCGTGAGGGCGCCTTCGGCGTCGGCGGCCAGCAAGATGCGCTCGATGCCCGCGCCGAATCCCACTCCCGGTGTGGCCTTGCCGCCCAGCGCCTCGGCCAGCCCGTCATAGCGCCCCCCACCGCCCACCGCGTTCTGGGCCGATGTCAAAGCGCCGGCGGCGAACTCCCAGGTGGAGTGGGTGTAGTAGTCCAAGCCCCGTACCAGGCGGGGGTCGATCTCGTAGGCCACGCCGAGGGCGTCCAGCCCAGCTTGCACCCGCTCGAAGTGGGCGGCGGCGTCATCCGAGAGGCCATCGGTGATCTGCGGGGCGTCGGCCACCACGGCCATGGTGCGCTCCCGTTTGGAGTCCAGCACCCGCAGCGGATGGTCGGCGGCGTTGGCCCGATCAGCCTCGTCCAACTCCCCCAGCCGCTCACCCAGCCAGGCGGCCAACTGCCCGGAAAAGGCCTGCCGGTCACCGGGGCTGCCCATGGAGTTGAGCCGCAGCGTCAGGCTGCTCAGTCCAAGCGCCCGGTAGAAGTCGTGCTGGAGGGCGATGACCTCCACATCGAGGTCGGGATCGGCCGAGCCAATGGCCTCGGCCCCCACTTGGTGGTGTTGGCGGAACCGGCCGGCCTGGGGCTCCTCGTAGCGGAAGCAGGGCGTGAGGTACCACACCTTCCACGGCACCGTGGGCCGGTGTTGGTTGAAAGCCCGGACCACCGGCGCAGTGCCCTCCGGGCGCAGGGCCATGTGGCGGTCGCCCTTGTCGAAGAAGTCGTACATCTCCTTGCGGACCACCTCGGTGCCCTCGCCCAAGCGCTGGAACACACCGATGTCCTCGAACATGGGGCTCTGAACCAGCCCATAGCCGGCCCGCCCGAACACATCGGCAAACACCCCCACCAGCGCCTGCCACCGATCCGACTCCGGAGGCAAAATATCGCGCGTTCCCTTAGGCGCTTGGAACATCTCGGCCACAAAGCCCGATGCTACCGGCGCACTGCGACCATTCCCCGCACCCAGGAGGCCGCTCCGCTCATGCCCGTCTTGTAGTTCGCTAGAGCCCTCCGACTTGGGCCTGCAGGTTGCCGGGAGGGTCTGGGGCCCCTGCCGCTGCGCCGGTTCTGATCGACACGGAGGCCTTCACGCTTTCCACCGAGTTCCTGGTGGCCCACACGTCGTACCAATATTCGGTATCGGGCTGAAGGTTGCTGTCGGTGTAGGTGGTAGCCGTTTGGGCGGTGGCCAAAGACACCGTGCCATCAGCGGCGCTGAACCGCGCAATTCGATAGGTCGTGGCCCCGTCTCCCGCAGGCGCATCCCAACTCACAGACACCGTTCCCGGCGTGCCCTCGGTCGCGGTCACATTGCCGGGCGGGTCGGGAGCGCCGGCTGCTGCTCCGGTTGTGATGGACACGGAGGCTTTCACGCTCTCCACCGAGTTCCTCGTCGCCCACACGTCGTACCAGTAGGTGGTATCGGGCTAAAGGTTGCTGTCGGTGTAGGTGGTTCCCGACTGGGCAGTGGCCAAAGACACCGTGCCATCGCCAGCGCTGAACCGCTCGACCCGGTAGGTCGTGGCCCCGTCTCCCGCAGGCGCATCCCAACTCACAGACACCGTTCCCGGGGTGTCCTCGCTCGCGGTCAGGTTGCCCGGGGCGTCGGGGGCGCCCACCGCCGCGCCGGTGGTGATCGACACGGAGGCCTTCACGCTTTCCACCGAGTTACTGGTGGCCCACACGTCGTACCAATATTCGGTATCGGGCTGAAGGTTGCTGTCGGTGTAGGTGGTAGCCGTTTGGGCAGTGGCCAAAGACACCGTGCCATCGCCAGCGCTGAACCGCTCGATCCGGTAGGTGGTGGCCCCATCGCCCGCAGGCGCATCCCAACTCAAAACCACCTGCAAGCCCGAATTGCTCATCTGAGCGTCCAGATTCCTCGGCTGAGAGGGCGGGTCTTGCGACTCTGGGGGATCCTGGGCTACGGCCAACCCTGTAAAGCACAGCAATGTAGCTACGAGAGCGAGAACGCCTACTCGCAGCACAGGTGACAAAAGCAGGCGCCGTGGCGACATAGCCACCTGACGCCGTTGTGTCATGCCGGTAAGCGTATATTGCTTTTGGCACCTATTGCGCTTCCCCCGCGTCGGCCACCAGGGAAATGCCGACCTCGCAAAGCCAGCGACGCCTACCGGGTTAGCCCGTGGCGGTGGGGAGGACTCGGTAGGCGCTGTAGACCGACTCGATGCCGCGGATGGTGCGGAGGAGGGCGTCGAGGTGGGTGCTGTCGATCAGCTCGAAGTCGAACCGCATGATGGAGATCTGGTCGGCACCGGTGCGGGTCTCGCAGGCCAGTATGTTCACCGAGCCGGTGGACAGGGCGTTGGCCACGTCTCGCAGCAGGCGGGTGCGGTCGAATGCCTTCACCTCGATGGTCACCGAATAGGCACCGGAGCGTTCGGCGCTCCAGTCCACTTCGATGAGGCGGTCGCCCTGCTCAAACGACAGCGACGCAGCGTTGGCGCACTCCGTCCGGTGGACCGACACCCCCCGGCCCCGGGTGACAAAGCCGATGATCTCATCGGGGGGAACCGGTTTGCAGCAGCGGGCCAGGTTGACCAGCACATCGTCGAGGCCCTCCACCTCCACCGGCTGATCGGTGCGGCGCGGCAGCGCCGCCGGCGCCGGGGCCACGACCGCGTTGTCATCTATTTCCTCGTCGGCGGTTGGCTCCACCCGCAGGCCGGCCACCCGTTCGGCCACCGCCTTGGCCGACACGTGGCGCTCGCCCACTGCGGCGAACAGGGTGTCGAGGTCGCGGTAGTTCATGTCTTGGGCGGCATGCACCAGCTCATCGCCCGACAGAATTTTGGCTACGGGAAGCCGCTCGCGTCGCAGGGCGGCGGCCACGGCGTCGCGGCCGGCCTTGATGGCGTCGTCCCGGCGGGCCTGGGCGAACCACTGGCGGATCTTGTTGCGGGCCCGGTGGGATGCCACCAATCCGAGCCAGTCGCGTGACGGCCCCTTGTCGGCCACCTTGGAGGTGAAGATCTCCACCATGTCGCCCGGCCGCAGCTCGCGGTCGAGCGGGACGAGCTGGCCGTTGACCCGGGCGCCGATGCAGGCGTGGCCCACCTCGGTGTGGATGGAATAAGCGAAGTCGATGGGGATCGCCCCCATGGGCAGCGAAACCACGTCGCCTTTGGGGGTGAACACCTGCACCTCGTCGTGGTCGAGGTCGGTCTTGAGATTGCTCAAGAACTCGGCGGCGTCGGAGGTCTCCTGCTGCCAGTCGATGATGCGGCTCAGCCAGGCCAGATCGTCGGTGGTGGCCCCCTCCTTGTAGTCCCAGTGGGCCGCCACCCCTTGCTCGGCCCGGGCGTGCATCTCATTGGTGCGGAGCTGCACCTCCAGCGACTTGCCCCCCGGCCCTACCACGGTGGTGTGCAGCGACTGGTAGAGGTTGAACTTCGGCATCGCG
>JAJEEH010000005.1 GCA_022821105.1 Acidimicrobiia bacterium | reverse complement strand
GATCTTGATGTGTAGCCGCTCTTCCAGACCAAGCAGGTCATCGAGGCGGTCGTCGGGGAACACGCAGCGTAGGAACACCTCCTTGTGGTGCGAGCCGATGCGGTCGATTCGCCCGTGGCGCTGCACGAGCCGCATCGGGTTCCACGGCAGGTCGTAGTTGATGATGTGGCGGGCTTGCTGGAGATTGACTCCTTCGGCCAGCACGTCGGTGGCGACCACTATGTCGAATCGGTCTTCGTCGAACCCCTCTGGTGCATCGGTGGTTTGGGGGGCGAATCCCCATAGCACTGACTCTTTACTCGCAGTTCCGGTTGTGCCCGACAAAGAAGCGATGCGGTCTCGGTAGGCGGTCAGGCGCTCGTCGCTCTCCGTAGCGGCAACCAGATGCTCAAAGACCCAGTCGACGGTGTCGGCGTAGTAGCTGAAGATGAGCACCTTGCGCCGGTCCCGCACATCGTCTGGACCGATTCCTTCCGCAGAAGCCGCTGCAGCGATCTCGGCCAGTTCGTCGACCAGAGCGGCCAAGTTGGGGTCGTTAGATCTGGTGACGGCACGGGCTTCGGCGGCGAATGACCGGAGCAAGTCCCGGTCACAGCGCACGTGCTCCCGAAGTCGGTCGACGTCATACCGGGCAGCGTCGTCGGTCACACTGACGATGCCATCCAAATAGAGGTCGAGTTGCTCCTCGTCCATCTCATCTGAGTCTGTGGCAATCCAGTCGGCCAGCGCATCGCCAGTGGCCACCCGTCCGTTGCCAACCAATGACAAGAAGGCGTCGTGGCTCACAGCCATCCGTTCGCACGTCTCGGCAAACGCGTAAGGCGACGATTCGAACCGCTTCAACAACCCCGACCGCAACAGCCCGGCAAGCTGCATCTCGTACGCATCTACCTCGCGGTCGAGCCGATATTGAGACGGCGAGTATCGGGCCAAGCTGAGCACAACGGGATCATCGACGTTGGCCTCGGGGTTGAGCGCCCTGGCAAACCTGTCGAAGAAGCCGGGCATCACATCGTCGAGCTTGTAGTCCACCTTGTGAACCCGTGGAGTCGGAAAGACTATGAGCTGGTCTTGCCCGCCAACCCTGATGGTGTCGTTGGGATAGAAGCGCTTGACAAACGACCGGGTGCGGCGCACCGCCACCGCATCGAGCACGTCGAACAAGTGCTCGGGAGTGAGGTCATCGGGATTAAGGGCCATTGCATTGGCGAAGTGATCGCGAAGCGATCGAATGCCGGCGTCGGCGAAAACGGCGTCGTTGCGCAAGAAATAGCCCAGCAGGTGGTACAGGTCCCACAAGCTGTTATTCACCGGAGTGGCGGTGAGCATCACCAGCTTCTTGGGCGGCGACCCTGCCAACAGACGCCGCAGTGCCTGGGCACGCTGGGTGCCAGGATTGCGCAGGTTGTGGGCTTCGTCGATCACCACCATGGCGTAGTCGTTAATGTCAGCCTCCAACTTGACGGCTGTGGTGTGCTCGGGGTTCAAACGGCCATCGCCCATCATCTCCTCGTAGGACACCAACTCCATCGGCAACAGGTGCTCGGACTTGAACGCCCGCCAAGGCCCGTCGCGCAGGGTGGCAGGCGTGATGACCAGCACACGCTGGCGGCGATCAAGCGCCGCCTCCCGAATCAGCTCTCCGGCCAGGAACGTCTTGCCCAAACCAACCTCGTCGGCAATCAGAACCCCGTTTCGCTCATCCAAGATGCGCCGAGCTCGCCACAGTCCATCGGACTGGAACGCCGTGAGATGAATCTGAGGCGCACCCTCGGAGGCAACCTCTGCTTCCAGCTCCTCGCCGTAGAACTCCCATAGCATCCGCAAGTACACGAGCTGGGGAGAATGCGGCTCAAAACGGGCCTCGAACAAAGAGGCCAAGTCATATTCGACAGCCTCAGCCCACAGCTCATCGAACCATTCCCGCACTTGGCCCACCACATGAGGGGAGTAGTTGCCGAGGTTCAGCTCTAAATTTGTGGCTAGACCTGCATAGGTAAAGTTTGACGAACCGGCCACTACTCCATGGGAACGGTCGCCTACCAAGAACGCCTTGCCGTGAAGAAACTTCCCCTCAAGGCGACGCACCTGGACCTTCCCTGATCGCAGCCACTCCACCAGTCGGCGAGTCGCGGCATCAATCTCAAGAGTGAAGCCGAGATGATCCCGCTCAATGAGGAGGTTTTGTTCATGGTTGTCAAGGGCTCGACGCAACCGAACGTGGGCCGCCCGCTGAGGATGGGCCGACTCAGACCGCAAAGCCCGCCGACGGTTTTCGGGGGGAGTCGGCTCCGTTCCCAATAGCAGCCGCACACCAGTGGCGTGATCCAGCGAATCCGCCAAGAGTGAGTAGCCCCCCACATTGAAGTATGCAGTGGCGACATCCAAGGAGGCCCCGCCTACAAACCCAGTTGCCGCATGAGAAATGAATCCAGTGAGTGCCTCTGCAACAGTCTGCCCACTCCTGTTGACGGCTAGCTCAGGCTTCTCAACCCCGGTCATTCAGATTCCTAAAATGGCCTAACACGTCAGCGTGGCGATCGGAATAGTCGACTGTTTCACTGAAGGTCTCGTACACCACGGCCAAATTGTCTTCCTCCAAGCCATAGAGGTAAGCGACGCATGCGTCTAACTCGCAGATGAGATCCTGCATGACCTTCTCATCATTGGCAGACCCAACGTCCACTCCCACTTCGGCAGCCCACTCCGAAAACCGCTCATCAACCGCGGCCAGTCGGCCTGCGATCTCAACTATTCGGTCTCGTACAGGGTCATCTCCGTCGGGATCCGGAATGGGAAGGTTGTTGAAGATGTGAAAATTCAGATGGAGCTCTACTACGCAGCGGGCATACCAATCGAGGATCATCGACGACAGAATCCCTAGCAAGTATGCCTCGTCGCGTGGTGTGCCCCGAGACCACAGCAAGTACGGAGCTTGATTGGTTATTGCGACATGACCAGGAACTAGAGCAGCGATCACCGTCCGAGAATCAGTGGACCGGGTGATGTCACGAAACGCGATTCGCGGTTTCAGGCAGGGAAGGGTTTCAGGGTCTTCAATCTTCTCTTCGGGAAACTCAGCAAACGGTGAACTTGCTGTTCGGTGCTGGCGAAGTCGCTTTTCCTGTAGGTGTTGAGTGATCTCTTTGGAATTGGTAGAGGCGTAATAGACGCCCGTGTCCGGTTGCCATAGGTCAAACGACGCTCCCTTATAGACATACCAGTGCTCGGTGCCGCCGCTCATGGCCACTGTTCCA
>JAJEEH010000052.1 GCA_022821105.1 Acidimicrobiia bacterium | reverse complement strand
CGGGGCGCAAAACCGACACCGACATCCGGGTCTGCTCTGTCACCTGGTCAGTCACCTCCAACCGGTCCAGGAATTCCCGATACTCCGTGCAGCACCGCATGAAGACGTGCTGGCCGTTGTCGTACCAGCGGCCGTCGCGCTGAAACGACCAGGTGGCCCCGCCCAGGCGGGGACCCCGCTCATAAAGCGTCACCTGTGCACCGCCGTCTGACGCGGCAACCGCCGCGGCCAGACCGGCCAGTCCGCCTCCGATCACTGCGATCTGGGGCTTGGCGCCCTGATCGCTCCGCACTGGGGAAGGGGCCGGGCTCACGTAGTGACCCCAGCCAGGCTGCGAAGAGCCACCCTGAGCTTCTCCCCGGTGGACAGCGACATCCGCCTCTCCAGAACCGCGGTGGGCGTCTCCGCGATGCGAGCCAGCAGGCGGTGGTAGATCCCGGCCATCGCCCCGGTGCAGGCCCGGCTGCGGTGATCCAACACGTCGAGCAGCTTCAGACCTTCGGCGAAGTGCCTTTCGGCTCGCTCGGCTTCGAACGCCACCAGCTCGCCCACCGCGTCGGCGGGGCCGGTCAGGTCGGGAGCGCAGCCGAACCGCTCGATGTCGGCGGTGGGCAAATACACCCGGCCCATTCCCCGGTCTTCCACGATGTCGCGCAGAATATTGGTGAGCTGAAGGGCCACGCCCAGCACGTCGGCCAGCTCGGCGGCCCTGTCGGGATCGCCGCGGGCGCCGAACACCCCCAGCGAGAGGCGGCCCACCGATCCGGCCACCAGCCGGCAGTACTCCTCGGTTTCGTCGATGGTGGCGTATTCCTTGCCGACCGCGTCCTGCTCGCACCCGGCGACGATCTCGTTAAGCGCCGCGGCGGGGATCGGGAAGCGGTCGATGGCATGGCGCAGGCCCACCAGCACCGGATCGTCGGGGTCGCTGAGACCGCCGTCGGCCAAGGTGTCAATGTCGGTCCTTATCTCCGCCAGCTCGGCCAGCTTCTCATCCTGGGGCAGCGGGCCGTCGCCCACATCGTCGATGCGTCGGGCCATGGCATACAGCGCCGACATGGCCTGTCGCTTCGACTTTGGCAGCAGCCGTATCCCGTAGGAGAAGTTGCGGGCCTCGGTCCGGGTGATCTCCTCGCATCGCTGGAGCGCTTCGGCCGTCCTCATCGACGCCTCCAGCGGGCCACGACGCCCTGCGCCGCGCGGACCGCGGGGGCCTCGGTCACCTGGCGGGGCGTGACGAGGCGGGTCAGATGGAATGCGGTGCGGGCTTTCGACGGGGTCCGCAGCTTTCTCAGCACGTCGTGCTCGGCGCCGACAATGGCGTCCAACGCGGCCAATCCACCGGCGGCATAGCCGGCCACGGTCACCTTGGCCCATCCGCTGAGAGAGGCCACCAGCGGCCTTCCCCGGCCAAGCAGCCCTCTTGCGCTGTCGCATTGGTGGGCCACCAGCCGCTTGAGCGGGTCCGATGCCCGGTCAGCCCCGAGATCGGCCTCAACCACGCCGAAACGGGCCAGTTCGTCGGCCGGGAAATATATGCGTCCCTTCTCGGTGTAGTCCTCGCCGATGTCTTGTAGATGCTCCACCAGTTGCAGGCCGGTGCACACCGCATCGCTGAGAGCGATGCGCTCAGGGGTGGCCGCGCCGAAAATCGCCAGAACCAGCCGGCCCACGGGGTTGGCCGACAGCGAGCAGTACTCGGCCAGCTCGGCCTGGGTTTGATAGCGGTGCTTGCGCTGATCGAGCCGGTTTGCCTCGATTAGCGCCAGGAACGGCTCGTCGTCGACATCCAGGTCGGCCAACAGCGAGGTGAGCTGACCCATGACCGGGTGGGTGGCTTCGCCAGTGCGGGCCCGAGCGAGTTCCGCCTCGATCCAGTCCAATGCAGCCAGCCGGTCGCCCTCGTACTCGTCGCCGATGTCGTCGACGAGCCGGGCGAACCCGTAGACGGCCAGCAGATGGGCCCTAGGGCGCGCCGGTACTGCCTTCAGCACGACTGGGAAGTTCTCGCTTCCCTTCTGAGCCATTATCGAGTTCAGGTCGAACCCGACTTCAGTCTGCACAACGCCCCCCGTTGTGACTCGACAGCCCGACCAACCCGCTGGTCAGCGGACTAGCCGTGGCGTCCAAGATGTAGTTCTGATCCATGGAGACCTCGCTGCGAACAACAAAGTGACCATCAGGTCACCTTTTTGTACGCGTTGAATCCGGGGCTGTCAAGGCATTGGCGCCACCGGAGTCCTCGAAGTTGGGGCGATCGGCGAAACGACCCATGAGACTCTCGGCGAAAATGTGGGCGATGGCGTCCATGATGAGGGCTCCGGCAAGCCGGTGCCCCCGGGGATCGTCAGACAGGGCCTCGCCCAGTCGCTCGGCCAGCCGCCAGAACACCCGCTGGGCGGCAGCGGCGTGCTCCACCTGGCCCTGCACCGACCGCTTGGCCACCTCCAGCATGATGGGCAGGCCGGGCAGCAGCGCCTCGGCCAAGCGGCCGGTGAGCTCTTGGCGGCTAAGCCCCACCCGGCCAGCGATGGAGGCGGAGAATTCCTCAGCGGTGTTGTCCACCACCGCCTCCACCGCTCGGAAGAACAGGTCCTGCTTGGAGCGGTAGTAGCGGTAGAAGGTGCCCTTGGCCACCCCGGCCTGGGTGCAGATGTCGGCCACGCTCACCTCGGTGTAGCCCCGCAGGGCGAATTCCTGGATGGCCACTTCCCGCAATTGCTCGCCGCTGTCGGCCAAGCTGGCCACCTCGGCGTGCTCGGGGTTCTCCGCGTTCATTATCTGGGCGATGTGGCGCAGCGGCAGGCGGTGTCGCTCTCGCAGCTCCCTGATCTGCTCTATCGCCTCGGCGTGGCGCTGGCTGTAGAGGAAGCGGTTGGCGGCGGCCCGGCGGGGCGCGGGCAGCAGACCCAGCCGCCGATAGTGGTGGATGGAGGCGGCTGGTACCCCGGTGCGGGCTACCAGCTCGCTGATGGGGAACTCGTCGAGAGTGCCCATGCCTCCACTCTTATTCCCATCGCCCTGCCACCGCCAGCGCGTATCGCAAACTCGTGGCTGCGGATGGCTACTCCTGCTCGGCGATTTTGACGGCTTCTTCGAAGCTGGTGCCTTGTTCGATGAGGTTGCGGTACTTCATCACATGGCGCGGGCGGTTGAAGCCGAGCACCCCGACCAGACGGCCGGCTCGGCCGTAGAGGGCGGCAAAACGCCGCTCCTCGGTCGATCCGGTGATGATGCGCACCTCGTCGTCGGGCCGGGCCCGTCCGGCCAACTGGATCTTGCGGTCATACTGATCGCTCCAGAACCAGGGCACCGGGGCATAGGGCTGAGCCTCCTCGTCGGAGGCCAGCAGGCGGAGAGCAGCATGCTGGCCCTGGGCAATGGCGTTGTCCCAATGCTCCACCCGCATGATCTCACCGAACAGTTGGTTCGGCCAGCGGGCCACGTCCCCGGCGGCGGCAATGCCCGGGGCAGCCAGGCAGGTGTCGTCGCACACCACCCCGTTGTCCAACTCCAACCCCGATCCTTCCAGCCACTCGGTGTTGGGAGCCACCCCGATGCCCACCACCACCACATCGGCGTCAACCGAGGTGCCGTCGCTCAAGTTCACCCGCTCCACCCGGCCATGGCCGTCAAAGCCGTCGACGCCCACGTCAAGCCGCAAGTCCACCCCGTGGTCTCGGTGCACATCAGCGCACACCGTGCCGATCTCGGTGCCCAAAACGCGGCCCAGCGGCACCGGGAGGGCCTCGATCACCGTGACCTCCAGGCCCCGCTCCCGGGCGGTGGCTGCCACTTCGGCGCCGATAAATCCGGCTCCCACCACCGCTACCCGCTGGGGGGAGGCCTCCAACTCAGCCCGGATGGCCAGGCAGTCGTCGAGGCCTCGCAAGGTGTAGATGCCGTCGAGGCCGTTGGTGGGCAGCTCCCGACACCGGGCTCCGGTGGCGATGAGAATGCCGTCGGCGGTAACCGTTGAGCCGTCGTCGAGTGTCACGGTCCGGCTGGCCACGTCAAGCCCGGCGGCCCGGCGGCCCAGCCGCCAGTCGGCGTTCAGATCTTGGAGCGATTCATCGTCGGACAGCGCGATGCGGTCTTGCTCCCATTCCCCGGCGAGGAGCTGCTTGGACAGGGGAGGCCGGTCGTAGGGTTGGTGGGGCTCATCGCCGATGATGGTGATGGCCCCGTCGAATCCGTCTCGCCGGAGCGCCTCCGCCGCCCGGGTTCCGGCCAGCGACGCTCCGACAATCGCTAATGAGCGCAGTGGGCGCCTACTCCTCGGCGACGGAGATGGCCTGCTTGGGGCAGCGCTGGACTGACTCGTTCACCCGCTCGCGGGCCTCATCCCCAGGGGTCTCGTTCAGCAGGTACAAGAAATCGTCGTCGCGCACCTCGAAAATGTCAGGAGCGACCTGCATGCAAATGGCGTTGCTCTCACACAGGTCGTAGTCCACGACCACCCGGTATCCCATCGCTTCCTCCCATCTCCCAGAAAGACACCCCGACCCTACCCAACCAACCCCCACCTAGTCACCATCGGGCCTCGTGTGAGTTACAAGCAGTGGTGTTGGGTGTAGGTGCGGATTTCTTGGCGGGCGGTGGCTACTGCCTCTTCTAGATCGAAGGCCTTGCTGAACAGTTCTTGTAGGTCTTCGATCTCGTCGATCTCCCTAGAGGCGTTGGCAACGGTGGTGACCGCCTCTCGAATGTCGGGAGGCGCGGCGTCCTCCAGAGCATCCAACTGGGACAAGTCCTCCTCCCCCTCGGCGGGTCGCATCCCCACCCCGTCCTCAGCCAAGTCACAAAACGCCACAACGTCCCCCCTATCCTCCCCCCCACAAGCCACCAACCCCAACAGAACCAAAGACGACAAGACCACCGCTGCCCAGGCACGCAAGGCTGTCGGCCTCCTCCGGTGTGGTCGCAGATCCAGGCGAGCCGGGGGGTGGCGCCGGAGGCGGACCTGGCCGCACCGCCGGCCAGGCCGCCGCAGAGCGACAGGACCCGCCGGCGCGCCGGAGGCTCCGCTATCCCGTCGAAAGCCCTTCACCTCACTAGCTTGCCCGTTCAGGAGGTGGGCTTGTCGGAACCCACGATCCACATGGCGTAATACTGGGCGCCGCCGCCGTAGGCGTGGCCGAAGGCTTTGCGGGCGCCGTCTACCTGGTGGTCGCCGGCCATGCCCCGCACCTGGAGGGCGGCTTCGGCAAAGCGGATCATGCCCGAGGCCCCGATGGGGTTGGAAGACAGCACCCCTCCGGAGCAGTTCACCGGGAGGTCCCCGCCGTCGAGATGGGTGGCGCCCTCCTCTACCAGCTTCCAGCCGTCGCCGATCTCGCAGAACCCCAGGCTCTCCAACCACATGGGCTCGTACCACGAGAACGGCACGTAGATCTCCACTTCGTCGATCTCGCCTCGCCGGTCGGTGATCCCCGCCTGGGCAAACACGTCGTCGGCGCAGTCCCGGCTGGCCTGGGGGTTTACCTCGTCGCGCCCAGGGAAGTTGTTGGCCTCGCTGCGCAGGGCCGCGCCGTGGATCCAGGCCACCGGCTTGGTGGAGGCGTCCCCGGCGGCCTCGTCGCCCAGCACCAGCGCGCAGGCACCGTCGGACGACGGGCAGGTCTCAGAAAACCGGATCGGCTCCCACAGCATGGGCGATTCCACCACCTGGTCGAAGGTCAGGTCTTGCTGCTGGAGGTGGGCGTAGGGATTGCGCAGGGCGTGCTGGCGGTCTTTGAACGCCACCATGCACCCGATCAGCTCGGGGGCGTTGGTGCGGGCCATGTACTGGCGGATGATGGGCGAGAAGTAGCCGCCGGCCCCGGCGTTGATCGACACCGAGAACGGCTGGGGCAAAGACAGCGCCCAAGTGGCGTTGGACTCCGACTGCTTCTCAAACCCCAGGGTGAGCACGCGGCGGTGGATGCCCGCTTGCACCAACGAGGCGGCCACCACTGCGGTAGACCCGCCCACCGATCCTGCGGTGTGGACTCGCAACAGCGGCTTGCCCACCGCCCCCAGCGCCTCGGCTAGGAACAGCTCGGGCTGCATAACTCCCTCGAAGAAGTCGGGGGCTTTGCCCACCACCACGGCGTCGATGTCGTCCCAGCCCAGTTCGGCATCCTCCAGCGCCCTATAGGCGGCCTCTCGCACCAAGCCGGGCAGAGACACGTCGCCTCGGGTGGTCTGGTACTTGGTCTGGCCGACCCCCAGAACCGCGGTGCGCTCGGCCATCACTCCCCCTCCATCACGCACACCAGGTTCTGCTGGAGGTAGAGGCCCGACGCGGCGTGGCCCAGCACTCGGTCGGCCTGCTCATCGTGAATCTGACAGGCGGCATCAGCGATGCGCATGAGGCCGGCGGCCATCATGGTGTGGCCGGCCAATGCCCCGCCGCTGGTGTTGACGGCAGTGCCGTTGCCCAATCCCAGCTCAAGCTCCAAGATGTGCTCTTGGGTGGTGAACGGAGCGGCCAGCTCGGCGGCGTCCAAACGGTCGGCACTCGCTCCCGCTTGGGCCGCGGCCATTTCGGCGCTGGGCGCCCGGGTCAGGTCGCGCACCCCTGGCTGGTGGGGGTCGATGCGGTGGTCGATGCCTTTGATCCACGCGGGCCGCTCGCACAGCTCTCGAGCCCGGTCGCCGGCGGCCAGCACCACGGCCACGCCTCCGTCGGCGGAAGCCGCACAGTCGCTGGGCCGCAGCGGATCGGCGATGGGGGCCTCAGCCAGCGCACTCTCGACGGTGGCCTCGGCTGAACTCCGCACGGCCAGCGGGTTGCCCGCTGCGCCGTTGAGGGAGCGAACCGCGATCTCGGCCAGGCGCTGCTCGCTGACCGCGCCCGACTCCAGCATGATCCGGGCCTGAAGCGCGGCCATGGAGAAGGCGTCGGGCCACAGCGGCCCCAGGTAGTAGGGGTCGAGCTGGGTGGAAAGCACATCGCGCAGCGATCCGGGCGACGACTTTCCGTAGCTGTACACCAGCGCGGTGTCCACCCCGCCGATCTGGAGCTTCACCCACGCCTCGTACAGGGCCCAGGCCCCGTCCATCTCCACGTGGCTCTCGCTGATGGGCGGAACCGCACCCACCGCGTCCAGGGTGTGGACGAATGAGAACGCCTGCCCGGCCAGAAAATCACTGCTTCCCGAGCAGGTGAAGCCGATGTCGTCTTGGGTCAGCCCCACTGCGCCCCGGGCCTCGTTGATGATCGGCACCATCAGCTCCACCTCGGTGGTGTGGGTGAGGGCCTTCTCCTGGTGCTGGGCCACCGAGACCACCGCGATGTCGCGCATCAGCCTGGCTCCCCGGCCGCGGCCTGCTTGGCGTGCCAGGCGTTGGTGCCGGCCGCCGTCACCGGGATGTCGGGCTCGCCGGTGGGCTCCCAGTACAAGATGTTCTCCGCGGTGCGGCCCAATTCGTCGTCGGGCTTCCAAACCGCCCGCACCCGCATGCCCATGCGCACCTCAGAGGTGTCGATCCCGGCCACCAGGCCCAGAAAGCCGATGTCGGCGCCGTCGAGATGGATCCAGGCGCTCACGTAGGGGATCTCCAAGTCGTCCCGGCCCGGAATGGGCAGCCGGGTAACGCAGAAGCCCCCCACATGGCCGGTATCGGGCAATTCCACGTAGTCGGGGGTGGCCGCGCCGTGGCGGGGATCCACCCCCCGAGGGGGCACGAACACCGCCCCGTCCACCGGAGACTGCTGTCCGAGGATCTTGCGGTCGGCGAAGGCGTTCAGATACCCCGAAGAAGCCGAACCGGGGATGAAGTCGTATTCCAAGCGGATGGGGGTTCGCACCGACCGAACCGGCTCCACGTCGGCCAGTTTCTCGGGCAGGCTCACCTCGCCCGACAACGCGGCGGGGGAGATGCTCGGATCAGCGCTCATTGGTCGGCGCCTTCGGGCACAAAGCCCTCAAGGTCGGCGATGTGGCCCTCTCGCTCCGGCCGCCATCGAGCCGTCACCCGCATCCCCACCGACAACTGGTCGGGGCCATCCACCAGCAGCCCGTGGACCATTGGGGTGTCGGCTCCGTCGAGGCGGATCAATCCCAAGCCGTGGGGCTGATCCCAGGGTGACTGCGCGCGGGGCGGGTCCACCCAGGTCCAGCTCATCAGCTCCCCGCCTGGGCCCACTTCCACCAGATCGGTCAACGGCACCGAGCTCTCCGGGTCGTACTCGGTGGGCGGGCACAATACCGTCTCGTCGGGGCGGCGAATTCCGAGGATGATCCCCTCACGCAGGCCAGTCAAAAATGCGCCGATCACCGGGCCTGTGGTCCGGGTGAAGGGGTACTCCAGCACCAAATCAGCCCGAAGCCGCTCGGCCATCGATTTAGCCCTCCCCGTCCGCCGAGATGGTGCCTGCGTCGGTGTCGATGATCACTGTGGTCCCATCAGCCGGCTCGTCACCGTCGAACTCCACGCCCATAAGACAGGGGATCTGGAAGTCCCGGCTGATGATGGCCAAATGGCTTTCGATGTCGCCCGACCGGCACAGGATTCCGGCCAGATCGGCCTCAATTGGAGCCAGAAAAGTGGCCCCCGCGTCTTTCACCAGCGCCACCGTCTCCGAGGCGACATCATCACCGGCGTCGAGCACCGCGATCACGTCGTCCGGCGTGTCGAATCGCATCAGCCGGCCCTGGCCGGAGATGCCCGAGAAAACCGGGCTGCCCCGGCCCACAATTTCGCCCATCAAAACTCGATGACCTGGCGCACAACCTCGCCGTTGCGCACTGCCTCGAGGGCCGGATTGATCTCGTCAATGGTGATGCGCCGGGTGATCATGCGCTCCAAGTCGAGCTTGCCGTTCTTCCACAGCCGCAGCAGTCGGTGGAAGTCGCTACGCGCATCGGTGCCGCCGTAGTAGGAACCAACCAGGGTCTTCTCGTTGTAGAAGAGCTCGAAGGCGCTGAAGGAGACCATCTCCTCCATGCGGCCCACCCCCACAATGCAGCAGGTGCCGCCTCGACTGGTCATGTCGTAGGCGGTGCGCATGAGGGCGGGCACGCCGACGCACTCCAGGGCGTAGTCGAATCCGTCGCCGCCGGTGATCTCGTTCTTGGCCCCCTCCAGGTCTTCGGGCAGCACCGCGTGGGTCGCCCCGAAGGAGATGGCCTCGTCGAGCTTGGCCGGGTTCTTGTCCACCGCCACGATCTCAGCCGCCCCGGCGATCTTCGCCCCTTGGATGGCGGCCACGCCGACCCCTCCGGCGCCGATCACCAGCGCGGAGGAGCCCGGGCTGATCTTGGCCGTGTTCAATGCGGCCCCGGCCCCGGTCATCACCCCGCAGCCGATGAGTGAGGCCACGTCCAAGGGGATGTCGTCATCGATCTTCACCACTCCTTGGCGGGGCATGAGCATCTTCTCGGCGAACGTGCCCGCTCCGGCCATGCCGCCGATCTCCTGGCCGCCCTGGGTGAACTTCATCCGGGCCATCTCGCCGAATGTGATGTTGACGCACAGGTTGGGCTGGTGGCGACCCGTGCAATAGATGCACTTCCCGCAGGGCGGCGACCACATCACGATCACGTGGTCGCCAGGGGCGAGGTCGTCCACATCGGAACCCACCTCCTCGATGATCCCCGCACCCTCGTGGCCGAGCACCGCCGGCGGGGCTTGGGGAATGGTCCCGTTCATGGCCGACACATCGGAGTGGCATACCCCGGTGTGGGTGATCTTGATGGCTACATCATCGGGGCCCAGATCCAGCATCTCGACGTCGTCACACACGTCCAGATTGACCTCCCCCACCTCTCGCATAATCGCCGCAAGCATTGAAGGATCGTAGGCCGAGCCTGTCTTCCACGACACACCTAGCCGCCAAACCGATGGCTAGTCTCATCAGCCATGCCGCAGACCATGCCGCTGGACACCGAGGAGCTGAACCGAATGGTGGAGTTCTGGGACATCTTGGTGTCCGAGAACTCCAAGAAGCGCACCGGCCTCACCTCGGGTCTCATCCCGGTGAGGGAGTACACCGGCTACTCGGGCATGGAGGCCTGGCTCCGTTGGCCCGACATCCTGGCCCGCTGCGATGAGGTGCTCGATGCCTCCGAGCTGGGGGCCAAGATGCGGGGACCGGGAACCCAGACCACCAACGCCCACCCCTTCGCCATCGTGTGCATCCCGTTCGGCGGCTGGCGAGCCCTCGAGGAGTTGTCGGCCATGGGGCTCACCACCCAGGTGGACGACGTGGAAGACAGGGTGCGCTTCCTCATGGACTACTGGATCCGCTGGGTGGAGCCGTGGCGGGGCGACGGGTTTCGCTCGTGCTGGGACGCGGCCGACACGCTGCGGACCTGCGACCCCGAGATCATCAGCACCCTGTATGAGGCCGCTTGGCCGGTGGAGGGTGACAGCGACAACCGCACGGCGCGACGGTTTGTGGCCGGACTCCAGCAGTATCTGTTCCTGCTGTACTTGGACACCCGGCTGGGCACCGGCGACACCGGCCCGTACCCGCTGCCCAACGGCCGCAACATGATCGTGCGGGAGTTCTCCTCGCTTGCCCAGAGCTGGATCCCGTGGAGCCACGTGGCCGCCGATGTGCCCTATCAGAACCTGGTGGTGGGCCTGGTGTTCCGGCCCGGCATCCACAACCGGGTGAACGATCTGTCCACCACGTTCTCGGTTCCGGCCGACAACCTGGCCTGGCTGGAGGCCATGTCGGTGTTCGAGCCCCGTCCCGGCGGGGAGCTGGTGCCGGTGGATCGGGAGGAAATGCCCGAGATCCTGGCCGCGGTCAAGAAAGCCCAGGCCGATGCCTACCGGTTGATGAACACCTGGACCTTCGAGGAGAAGGTCCGCAACGGCACCCATGTCTATTTCCGGGGTCTGATGTGGCCGTTCACCAACATGCTGGGCATCGACCACGAGTTCGATTGGTCGCTCCCCCACCCCCACACCGCCGAGACGGTGTGGCCCATTTTCGCCGGCGGCCTGCCTGAACAAGAAGACGCTGAAGAGGTCCCCTTCCCGATGTTCCCTCGAATAGAAAGCCCCTAGCCCATGAAGATCGAAATTGTGGGCAGCCAGACGAGGAGGAACTCATGAAGATCGACATGCCGCTATCTGCTGATCTGGCGGGGGTCCGGGCACAAGCCGAGGCCTACCAGGCCATGGGGGTCGACGGGGTGTTCACCTTCGAGGGCCAGCGCGACGTGTTCTTCCCGCTGCTGGCCGCGGCCGAGCACACCGGGCTCGACCTCTACACCAACGTGGCCATCGCCCTGCCCCGCAGCCCGATGCACCTGGCCTACCAGTCGTTCGACCTGCATCGGCTGTCAGACGGCAAGTTCGCCCTGGGCCTGGGATCGCAGATCAAGCCCCACATCACCAAGCGCTACAGCTCGGTGTGGGACCGCCCGGTGGCTCAGATGCGAGAGCTGATGGCGGCCACCAAGGCCATATTCGCCCGGTGGCAGGATGGCGATCCCCTCGACTTCAAGGGCGACTACTACACCTTCACGCTCTCCACCCCGATTTTCGAGCCCGAACCCCTGGAGTGGGGAACTCCCCCCATCTGGGCCGGGGC
>JAJEEH010000031.1 GCA_022821105.1 Acidimicrobiia bacterium | reverse complement strand
ATGTTGCCCCAGGTGGGATCGGGTCGCTGGATGCCCAAGCCCAGGAAGCTCAGCGAGGCCTCGGCCACGATCAATACCGCAATGATGATGAAGGCGTAGCTGAAGATGGGCAGGGCCACGTTGGGCACCAGTTCCTTGAATATGATCCTTCGTCGGCTGGCCCCCATGGCCTGGGAGGCCAGCACGAACTCTCGCTCGGCGAACACCATGGTGTTGACCCGGGCCAGGCGGATATAGGTGGGAATGCCTAGCACGGCTAGGGCAATGGCCATATTCCGCGGCGTGCGGTCCATCACGCTGGCCAGCGCCAACAGCAAAATCAGCGGGGGGAAGGCAAGCAGCGAATCGGTGAGAATGCCGATTCCCGTGTCGAGCCGGCCTCGGAAGAAGCCAGCCACAACTCCGATGGTGCCGCCCACCAATATGCCGATCGCCACAGCCAGCACACTGACCTGCAACGACACCCGAGCCCCATAGACGATGCCCCCAAGAATGTCCAAGGCCTGACGGTCGGTCCCCAGCGGGTTGGCCGAGAACAAGTCGGGACGCTTCAGAATCGGAGTGCCCTCGAATATCGTGACCGAGGCGTCTCGGGACTCAGTAAATGGCAGAAAGTCGGCAAAAGCGGCCGACAGTCCGATGAGGGCCACCCAGATAACTGACAGCCACAAGCCGGTCTCGAATAGTGGACCCCGAAACAGCTTGCCCGCGTTGTCGAGAGCCATGAACAACAAGGCCAGTCCACCGACGGTGAGCAACACCCGGTATCCGGCATGCACATCGGTGAGCACCATCAAGCCAACAATGACGGCGGCCGTCCCGCCTACCAGTCCGACCGCCAATCGAATCAGTCGCTGGGCGTGGCTCAACGGGTCAATGGCCGTCCCGGCCACATAGCCGGTATCGGGCACTAGTGCGGTGTCAACGGCCACGTCGTAACCTCGGATCCAGGTAGCTATAGGAGACATCTATGGCACCGTTCAACACCACATAGAACGTGGCCAGAATCAGCACGCCGCCTTGGACTATGGGGAAATCTCCGGTATTTACCCCGTCATTGACAATGAGGGTGCCCATCCCCGGCAAGCGGAATATTGCCTCCACGATTACCGTTCCCCCGATAAGGCGACCGAAGGCCACGCCGGCCAGGGTGATAAGCGAGAATGAGGAGGGTCGCAGTGCGTCGCGGGCCAAGATGCGGACCGGCGGCATGCCCTTGGCCCGAGCCGACAATATGTAGTCCTCCTGGAGGGTGGCTTGTACATCCCCCCGCAACAGCCGCATAAACACCGCGATCTCCGTGAGAGCGACTGTGACCGCAGGCAAGAACGCGCTTCGAAGGTTCTCCAACCTGCCTTCATCGGAAGTCCAACGAACGAACCCTTGTCGAGGAAACGAGGGCCACTTGTTGGTCAGCCAGACCGTCAGCCCGGCGACCACCACTGCGGCCGCAATTCTGACGATCACGCCCCCACCCCCGCCACGCTGCTCGCGCCCTGCGCTCCACAACAGCCAGATTGACCAAGCCAATCCCAGCACCAACACCCCGTACCGGGGGATGGTGGCATTGAAAACGAACAGGAACACCAGCAGCAGCCCGGCAAGAAAGCTGGGAATCGAAATGATCCCAAAGGCGCTTCCACTGCTGAACCTGTCAAATCGGGTGCCGGCCCGATACGCGGCCCATGTCCCGACAGGAACGGAAATAAGCAGTGCCAGTCCCATCCCGATCATGGCGATTTCGATGGTCACCGGAAAGGTCTGCTTGAGACGGTCGGCCACTGTCACCCCAGGTCGGGTGATCTGTTCGCCGAAATCCCCCTGGACTATGTTGCCCAGCCAATCGAGATATCGGGCCGCCACGTTTTGGTCTAGGCCCAGTTCCCTTTCGATGCGCTCGTAGTCCTCTGGGTGACCTTCCGTGCCGATGATGGCAAGTATCGGGTCGCCGGGAACCAACTCGATGAGCAGTGACGTAGCCGCGCTCACAATGAAGAGCACCGGCACCAACCGGACAAGCTTCAGCCCGATAACTCTCAGCACACCAGATCAGCTTCCGATATCCACGAGCGGCCTGGTTGTCCCGCCCGCTACGCACCGGCGGGCGGGCGGGACAACCAACGGATCAGCCTTCGTCAATGTAAGCGTCGTAGAACATCAGGCCGCTGGCCTGGGTCGGAACGATGCCTTTCACATTGGGCTTCCAGATCAGAAGCTCTTCGGTGGTCTCATAGATAACGCTGGGCCAGCTTTGCCGCCACACCCTCCACATCTCGGCCAGGCTGGCCTGAATCTGGTCGTTGTTGGTAGCCCCCGCAAGGGTCTCCAAGGCGGCATCCATCTCAGGATCGTTGTAGCCGATGCGGTTGTTGGATGCTTCTGAGTGGAATTGGAGAAGCGGGATGAACGGGGTCTCGTCAGCCACGTTGAAGCCCCAACATGACAAATCGAAGTCCGCCTGGACGAGGACGGCGCCAACCATGTCCAAGACGGTGCCGTCATTGTCCAAGTCCACATCAAATCCGGCCGCCTCCAACAGAGCTTCAGCCGCGATGGCCCAGTCGATCCGGCTGGGGGCGTTGTGACAGATCATGCGAATGCTGCCGTCCCAGCCGGTTTCGTCCTTGACTTCCTGCACCAACTGCCGGGCCCGCTCAATATCGGGCTCAACCGGAGCGAACAGTTCATCGTCCCAGAAGAGGGACTTTTCGGACAACATCGAGGAGGTCGGGCTACCAGTGCCCTCATTGGCCCGCTCATCGAGAACGTCGGTGTCAAGGGCATAGGCGATCGCCTCTCGTAGCCGTACATCGGTGGTGGGAGGAGTGGATCCCCGCACACCGTTGTTGATCAAGACGGTCCCACCCGAATTCTGGAGGAAAGTCCAACCATTTTCGCCGTCTCCGTTTTCCCGAGCCTCAAAGATGACCCGAGGCTCCCGAAGGAAGGCCACATCGAGTTCGTCGTTCTGGAACGCCTCATAGGTGGCCGGCGCGCCGGGGATGCGGACAAAGCGGATGGTCTCGATACACACCGGACCACCCCAATAGTCGTCCTTCGCCTTGACAACGATCTCCTCTTGAGGCGCATAGCGCTCAATGTTGTAGGGCCCGAGGCCGGCGCCAACTGGATTGAGGTTGACCTGCTCTTGGCCATTGGCCTCCACAAAGGTGGGGTTGATCATCATTCCGGGCTCGTCGGCCAAGGCGTATTGGAATGTGCCCCACGGGCGGCTGAGATGGAAGGTCATAGTCAGATCGTCGTGAATCTCGTATTCCTCTATCCACGCCACGAAGGCCCTGCTCTGGTTACGGACGCTCGGGTCGTCCCTTAAGAACCTCTCCATGCTGGACTGAACCACTGATGTATCCAGCGGCGTCCCGTCGGAGAATGTGATCCCCGGGCGCAGAGTCAAGGTCCATTCCGTGAGGTCGTCGTTAGGCTCAACACCCTCAGCCAGGTGCGGGACATACCCCTTGGTCTCCTGGTCGTAGCGCATAAGCGTGTCGTAAAGGGACATCAGCTCGATCATCCCGGTTGTACCTGAACCCGAGGAAACGGTGGGATCAAGTCCCGCGGTTTCCGAGAACATGCCCATGGTGATCTCAGTGCCAGGCACGGTGGCCTCGCAGGCATCCGTCATCTCTTCTTCCGCAGGAGCTGCTTCCTCGTCGGCGGGCGTAGCATCTTCGCCGTCATCCGATGGCTCAGCCGGGGCCGCATCTTCCTCGCCATCGCCAGACGGTGCGGGAGCCGGCTCATCGCCGTCATCGGCAGCCTGTGTAGGCGCAGGCTCATCTGGAGCTGTCTGGACCCCATCGTCGTCATCGTTGCCGCAGGCCGCGGCCACCAAGCCGAAGACCATAAGCAGCGCCAATAGCCTGAATAGCCAGGAACGCATATCACTTCCCCCTCATGGATTGTGGTGCCGACACTCTACGAAACCCGATCAGATTGGGCAACCACGGCACCCGACTCCGCGCCGAAATGGCCGGGGGGCCAGATTGGCCCCTAGTCGAGAACCTCTTCGATGAACTGCCGCAGAATGGCGGCGCACTCTTCGGGCTGCTCCAACTGGAGCATGTGGGTGGCGTCGGGAAGGAAGTCGTAGTCCACGCTGGAGATGTCGCTGAGGTTCAGCGACGGCAGGTACGAATAAGGCAGCGTGGGGTCGGCCCCGAGCACCTTGACCGGACAGAGGATTTTGGAGAAGTCGATGAACGCTCCGAAGACGCTGGCGTAGTCGATGATCTGCGCTTCGTACTCCCGAGGGCATCGCAGCTCGAAGCCCTCCCCGTCGGGGGATTCCCGCAGGGTGGAATCGGCCAGCAGGTCCACCGTCCCGGGCACCGCCGCCTTGTAGGTGGGGAATATCCCGAACAGCTCGGTGAACGCGCTCTTGGTCTTGAACTGATGGGTGCGGCGCCGGGCTGATTTCGCCATGCGGATTGCGGCTTCCTCGAAGTCCCGAAAGTTCCTGCCCGGCTTGCACAGGGGCGGGTCGAACAAGACGAGCGCCGAGTAATCGCTGCCCTTGGATTCAGAAATGAGGGGCGTGAGGCACGACAAGGAGTGGAATACGCCAACCTGCGGTTTCTGGCCGAATTGCCGGCCAATCTCCTCGAGTACGCGGTCATGATCGCTGACCAGCGTCGGAACACTGTGGTTTTCCAGGCCGCCCACCGCGTTCCAACCATGGTTCCTCATGTCGTAGACGATGAGGTCGAAGTCGTCGGTCAAGAGCGACCAGAACGGATAGTAGAAGTCGATGGCCAGGCCATTTCCATGGCTGAGAATCAGTCGATTGCCATCGGGGTTTCCGTGGCGACGAAGCACGATGGACGACTCTTCGTCCATTTTCACTTCGTGGACAGACCGCGGCTCGGGAACGCTCCAAGCCGTTTCTTGCTCCGTCACGGTTATGGGCTTACTTCATACGCGATGGCGGCGGCGAATTCCCTCGTCCCCATATCTTCCAAGCACCATGACGTCTCGGGGATTTGAGCAAACTGGCAGATGCTCTTCGCAGCCCCATGGCGCATGTCTTCTGGGATCTCCAACTCTGCGACCTTCATGGAAAGGCCCTTGCCGTGGGCTTTCACGAGCGCTTCTTTGATCGTCCAGAAGCGAAAGAACTTGTGAAGCTGCTGGCACCCCTCTAGCGATTCCAACTCAGCCTTCTCATGCGGGCTGAACACGCCCTCGATGAGGTTCTCGAGATTCCGGCGGGGCTCTCGCTCCTCTACATCAACGCCTAGGCGGCCCTTGGCAGCCACGGCAATCAACCCGTGGTTGCCGCTGTGGCTCACGTTGAAGCTGATGGAGGCAGGCTGGCCGTTGACCAGGGCAAACGGCTTGCCGTGCTTGGCGGCCTCGAACGCCAGCGATTCGTTTGGACAACCGAGCTGGCGGCAGAGGACGGCACGAAGCGCGGCGCGGCAAAGCACATACCGCCGTTGAGCGACGGGGGATTGAAAGCGCTGCCAGCGCGAGCGCTCTTCCCCGTCAAGCCACGAGAGAGCCTCGGCCTCGCGACCCTGATCGGGAATCAGGTCGACGTGGAAGACAGCAATAGCGCCGATGCTCTTGTACCGGTGCCACCAGCTATCTGAGTCGGCGATCAACCAGAGGAATCGAGGTGGTTGATGAGGTCTTGAGGCGTCAAGAGCTCGGCGAACTCCTCAGCGGAGATGTCCGTGCCGAACTCCTGGTTGACCGATTGCCAAAAGGCCACGATGTCGGAAGAAGCGACACCCGCATCGGCAACGTTGCGAGACAGGTCCAAGGGCTGACCCGCTTCTCGTCCATCAATCTCCAAAGTCTGATCGACGATGGCCCTAATCCGCTCTTCAGTGGAAGACATTCACCCGCTCCTTTTCAACCGATTGAAAGCGGGGAAAGTGTATCAAGGGGCAGGTAATTGTCAATCGACCTGCGTGCCCCTGCGCTCTCACCGCGCTTCTACCCAGTAGCGCTGTCGCTGGAACGGGTAGTCGGGCAGTGAGATCCGACGGCGCGCCTCGCCCTGGAACAAGCCCTCAAATTGAATCACCTGGCCATCGGCATATTCCGCCGCAACGGCCTCAAGCGGATCATCGCCGTTCGCAGGCACCGCCGCACCGCTTTGAGCTTGTTGCCCGTCGCTCTCGAGGAGCGCGCTGAGTTGCTGGCGGAGGGACTCCGCATCGCTGAACACCACCCCAGCCCGGTGTGAGAAGTGGCTTCGCCCGATGCTGGCCGTCCATGCCATGTCGGAGAGCAGCGGATCGGTTGCGGCACCGGCGGCTGCAAGCTCCTCAGCGTGCTCTTCGAGCCAGGAGAGATACCGCTGCGCCAGCTCTCTCAACGCCTCCGGAGTCTTGGCCGACAGCGGCAGCAGCCGTCTCTCGGGCGGCTCTGCTCCCTCACCGAGCGGCGATTCCTCGGCGGACACGGCTTGCGGTGACCCCATCGGCTGCCAGGGCGGGCTGAATCCATCGGGATCGCCAGCAGTGGTTTGGTACCCCTCCACCACCACGTGGGAGTTGGCCCCCGAGATACCGAACGAGTTAACCGCGGCCAAAGCCTGGCGACCAGGGTCTCCGGGCCATTCGATCGCCTCGGTGGCGACCCTCAGCGGCATCTTCTCCCATGCGATCTCGGGGCTCGGTTCGCTGAAGTTCAGGTGCCTCGGAACCGTCCCATGTCTCATCCCCAGCACCACCTTGATCAGGCCGGCCATCCCCGCGGCGCCTTCAAGGTGCCCCATGTTGGTTTTCACCGAACCGATCCATACCGGGCGGTCTTCCTCGCGCCCTGGGCCGTAGACCGAGGCGATCGCGCTCGCCTCCACTGAATCGCCTACTTCCGTGCCCACGCCATGGGCCTCGACATAGTCAACCTCATCAGCGGCGACGCCAGCCCGGGCCAATGCTTCGACCATGACCCGCTCCTGGGCCCGCCCACTGGGAACGGTGACGGCCAGGCCGGCCCCGGTCTGATTCACTGCCGACCCCCGGACGACGCCCCAGATCCGGTCTCCGTCCGCTTCGGCATCGCTGAGCCGCTTCAGCACCAAAACGCCACAACCTTCTCCCCGCACATAGCCGTCGGCCGACGCGTCGAACGACTTGCACTGCCCTTGCAACGACAAGATGTCCGCCTCGACCAGGGCGTTGGTGACCGCAGTCGACAAGACCACATTCGCGCCCCCGGCCAGGGCCACGTCAATCTCCCCCCGCCGAAGGGCCTCTACCGCTTGGTGCACGGCAACCAGCGACGATGTGCAGGCCAAGTCAAACGGCACCGCCGGTCCTTCTAAGCCCAGCGAGAATGCCACTCGCCCGACAGTCAAGCTTCCCGCGGTGTTGAGATGTCCTCCGGTTCGGCCTCGTTTCTCGATGACACTCCGGTATTCGCTGACACCGATCCCCACATACAAACCGCCGCGGCTTGACTTCAGGCGTTCGGGATCGATTGCCGCATCCTCAACCGCCTGCCAGCTGGTCTCCAGCAACATCCTCTGGAGCGGGTCGATCGACCAAGCCTCCTTGGGCGAAATCCGGAAGAACAGGGGATCAAAGCGGTCGAGGCCCTCGATGTACGAACCCTTTCGGTAGATGGCGTCGGTGGCCGCGGGATCTCCGAGGACTCCCTCCCACGGACCGCCGTCTTGGCGCCCGTCGGTCACCGTGTTCTCGCCGGCCTCCAGAAGGCGCCAATAGGCCGATAGATCCTCAGCTCCGGGAAGCCGACAAGCCATGCCCACGATGGCGACCCCTTCTTCATCCAGGCGGACAGGCCGGGCCAGGGATGGTTGCACGGCTTCTCGGGATTGGACGGCTTCGCCGGCCTGTCCGAACTCCTGGGACAGGTGCTGGGCCAGTCCCGTGATGTTCGGATAGTCGAATATTGCGGTGTTGGACACGGTGTATTCGCCGGCGAATGCCCGGTTCAGCCGGTTCCGCAGTTCCACCACCATCAGCGAGTCCATGCCCAGATCGGCGAACACGGCCGAATCGTCCGGCAGGTCGGGCAACCGCATCACCGCTTGCAGCTCTCGTTGCAGGTGTGCGATCAGCATCTGGTCGCGCTCCGCGGCAGTGGCATTCCTGAGGGCGTCCAGCAGATCGACCGACGATTCCTGGGTTTCGCCCGAGGCGTCCGCTGCCAGCAGATCTTCCAAGAACAGCGACCGTGCGTCAGGGCCTTCGGCAACTGCTTGCCAGTCGACCGCCGCCGCCATGGCCATGGTCACGTCCTGGCGTACCAAATGGTCGAACGCCCTCATCCCCTGTTCAGGGGCAATCCACCCCGTGCCCGCGGCTTCGAGTTGTACGGCGATTCGCTCCCGCTGCTCCTCGGCCTCGCCCAGTCCCGACCACGCCCCCCAGGCGATCGACTGCCCGGGCAGACCCAGCGACCGGCGATGGGCGGCAAGCTGGTCCAAGAACACATTGGCCGCGGCGTGGTTCGACTGCCCTGAATTGCCCATGACACCGGCGATGCTAGAGAACAAGACGAACATGTCGAGGTCGCGGTCTTCGGTGGCCCGATGGAGATGCCAGGCGCCCAGCATCTTTGGCGCCAGCACTTCTTCGAACTTCTCCCAGGTCTGGTTGGCCAGTACGCCGTCGGACAGCACGCCCACGCTGTGGATCACGCCCCCGAGCGGCGGCAGGTTGGCGTCGATCCGGGCCAGCATCTGGTCGAGGGCCGACGGGTCGGTCGCATCGGCCAGCTCGACCTCCACCGTCACTCCCTGTTGGCGGAGCCCGTTGATGGTCTCCTCTGCTTCGGGATCGGGGGGCCGCCGCCCGTTCAACACGATGGCCCCTGCGCCTCGTTCGGCCAGCCAGCCGGCCACCGCGCATCCGATGCCCCCCATGCCCCCGGTCACCAGGTAGGTCCGGTCGTCTCTCAACCGTCCGGTTTCAATGGGGGAACCGGCGAGGACGAGCTTGCCGATGTGGCGGGCGGCCTGCATGTACTTCATCGCCGTGCCCGCTTCGGCCAGCGACCATCGGGTGTGTACCAAGGGCGCCAGTTCGCCCGCCGCCACCTGGTCCACCACCCGCTGGAGAGCGTCTCCGGGCACCGCCGGGGTCTCTTGTTTGAGGGTGTCCAGCTCCAAGATCCAGTAGCCCACGTCGGGCCGGGCTGCGGCCATCTCCTCTTCACTGAGAATGTCCACCCGGGCCAGCTCCACAAAACGGCCGCCTTGGGCCAAGCACGCCAAGCTGGCGTCGATGAAGCCCGGGCCGGTGAGGCTGTTGAGCACCACATGGACTCCCTCGCCCCCGGTGGCTTCAAGAATTTCCTCACCGAATTTGGTCTGGCGGCTGTCGAACACGTGCTCCACGCCCAGCGACCGCAGAAACGCCTGCTTGGGAGCACTGGTGGTGGCGAAAACCTCAGCCCCCGCGGCCTGGGCCAGCTGTACCGCGGCCAACCCCACGCCTCCCGTTCCGGCGTGGATCAGAACCCGCTCGCCCGCCTTCAGCCCGGCCAGATCGAATGAGAGCAAGGCCGATGCAAAGACGGTGGGCAGTGTGGCCAGCGCCGCGGGCGCAACACCTGAGGGGGTCAGCACCACCAACTCCTCAGTGGTGACCGCTTCGGAGCCCAGCGTGCCGAACCCCAATCCCACCACTCGGTCGCCCACCGAAACGGTGGACACCTCGGCGCCCACCTCGACCACCCGGCCGCAGAACTCCTCACCCAGCGAGCCCTCGCCGATGACGCCCAGGGAGCGGAACATGTCCAAGAAGTTGAGCCCGGCGGCTTCCACCGCTACTCGTACGTCCCGCTCTCCCAACTCCGCTGGCGGGTGAGGCTCCGGCTTGACCCCTTCCAGGTCGCCGCTAGCGTCAGCCGCCAGCATCCAGCTCACTTCTCCCGCGGGATCGGGCAGATTCGGGCGACCCGACCCAACCCCGGCCCGAGCCAATCGGGCCGTCTGGCGCAGTCCCATGCGGTAGGCGATCTGGGTCTCCGCGTCGGGATAGAGCAGCTCATTGGCCAACTCCGACAGCGGCATCGGCCGGTCGGGATCCAAATCGATCATCCTCGGGTTGAGGTGAGGCGCTTCGCGGGCTGCCACTTTCCCGAGTCCCCAGAGGATTGACCCGGCGATGCCCTCGGCGCGCTCGTGCTCCAGCACTTGGGCCCCCTGGGTCACCAGCCAAACCCCGTCTGTCGGGGCGGCGTCGGCATCACCCATCCCCTGCAACAGGGCCAACGCGCTCTTGCCAGCCTGAGCAGCATCCTCGCCGAGCTGCTCGGTGGCCACCTGCGATCCCCGGCTGTCGAGCGACACCAGGTGGACAACGCCGCGGAGTGCGGTATCGGAGGAAAGACCCTCGAAGATCGACCGCCACGACTCCCGTTGGCTCATCGCCGCAGAAACCCGGTTGATTCCGGGCTCATCCAGCCCGGTCTGGTCACCGCTGGAGGCGCCGTCGCCGACCATCACCACCGTCTGATTTCGCGACGCCAACTCCTGCGCCAGGGTCTCGGCTGAACCGCCAGAATCCGATGCCAGTATCCATACGCCGGGCTGCTCGCTCACCTCTGCCGGTCCCTGAGCCAAGATCACCCCGCGATCGGGCTGTCGGCCCGTTTCTGGCGGGTCCAAGCCCAAGACTTCTGCCGTCGGGAAACCGGAGTCTCCCAGCGCCTGAAGCCACACGTCGGGGCTGGTCAGGGCGTGATGGGGGCGATAGTGGTCGGCAAATCGCCACCAGCCGTCCAGCGGCCCAAAGGAGAGGTCCAGCCAGCCCAGGCCGCGGAGGGTCTCCAAGGCCACCAAATAGCCCGACGGCGCCAGCAGCTGCCGGCAATTGCCCAGCGTCTCATCCAGGAACTGGGTGGCGTGCAGCACGTTGGACGCGATCACCAGGTCGTAGCCGTGCTTCTCGAAGCCCTGCTCCACGGGATCGATTTCGATGTCCAGCACCCGGTAGTCGATCGACGCCTCTGCTCCGCCGAAGCGTCTCTCCGCCTCGGCGAAGAAACCAGCCGATATGTCGGTGTAGGTGTAGTCGAAGCGCTCGGCAGGAAGCTCGGGCAGCACCGACGCAGTTGCCGACCCGGTGCCCGCCCCCACCTCCAGCACTCGCAGCCTCCGGCCCTCCGGCAAGTCGGCCAGCAGGGCCACCACCGCGTCGCCGAGCAAGCGGTTCGAGGCCATGGCCATCGGTGCCTTGATGTACATGTCGGCGGCGCTCGGCTCGCCGCTGCCGAATAGCAGCGTCAGCGGATCGGCATCGCCAACCAACACGTCGGCCAGAGCCCCGCCGGTTCGCCGGAACAAACCGATCTCCACGGCGCCGTGGGGGTATTGGCCCTCCATCCAGTCGGCCCGCGCCACCGGATCACCGTCCAGCAGTTCGGGCAGGGGGTCGTCGGCGCCAACCAACACGGTGAACTCATCCCCGGCCTCTTCCAGTACGCCGGCTTTGGCCATCATCTCGAGCATCCGGCGGAACAAACGCCCGTGCTCCGGGGCAACCCCAAACTGCTCCCTCAGGTCATCGGGCACCACCGTTTCGCCTGCGGTGCGCACCCACCCCAGCCGGTGCAGGGCCATACGGGCGAATGACCACGCCAGCAGTTCGAGATCATCAAGCAACCCCACCCGGCTTTCGGCCTCAACCCCTTCCGCCGCCAGGTACTCAGAGAACGACCCTGAGCCCGCGGCGATGGCGCTGGGGGCGGGCAGGAAATCCGCCGGCAGAATCCCGGGGGCGAGGGGGCGGTCTCGCCAGACAATCTCATAGAGAAGGTCGTCCAAGCTCCCGGCCGCCGACAACAGCGCGGCCCGCGTGGCCCGCTTCACCGTGTAGCCGTCCAGCCCGCCCAGCACCGCGCCCCGCTGGTCGTAGAACACCAGATCTCCAGTCAGAACTTCTGGGGTCCCTGCTGTCGGCTCTGCGGCTTCCCTCAAACGAGCATGACAAACGAATTGGTCGGGCAGCGGACCGCTCAACCACAGCCGCTCCAATGCGAATGGCATATAGGCCACGCCGTCTTCGGCGCCAGCCCCACTGCGGGCCTCGGCCATGACCTGGAAGCAACCGTCCAGAAGCAGCGGATGCGCTTCGATGCCGCCTCGGTCAATGGACTCAGGCAGTGACAACTCGCCTATCGCTTCGCCCTCGGTGGACCAAAGCGCCCGAAGGGTGCGGAACGGAGTGCCGAGCTCTACCCCTGTGCTCAGCCGGGAGCGGTAGAAATCCGCGACATTCTTGGGCTCCAATCCGGCCTTCAGGCCTTCCAAGTCGACGCTGCCGGCCGCCTCAGGCCGCCCGGCTTCGGTATGGGCCAGGCCCTCGGCGTGCAGCGTCCACCCGTCTTCACCCGGGCCCCGGCTGTAGATCTCGAATCGAGTGGGCACCTTGGGTTCGGCCTCGTCCAACACAAACTGCACTTGGCGGCCCTCGGACACCGGCCCGTCATCTGAGTCCGAC
Organism: Acidimicrobiia bacterium; assembly: GCA_022821105.1. Taxonomy (GTDB): domain Bacteria; phylum Actinomycetota; class Acidimicrobiia; order Acidimicrobiales; family Bin134; genus Poriferisocius. The sequence continues at coordinate 72 of JAJEEH010000031.1, read as the reverse complement.
TCCGAAAAGACCATCGGGCTGAGCAGTTGGAGATCGTCGATCACGAAGCTGCGGCCCCTGGATGTGGATGGC
>JAJEEH010000149.1 GCA_022821105.1 Acidimicrobiia bacterium | reverse complement strand
GCCAGGGCGGTGATCTCTTCGTTGGAGAAGCCGAGGATCTCCGACATCACCTGCTGGGTGTGCTCGCCCACCATGGGGCCGGCCCGCCACGGGCGGGCGGGAGTGGCGGAGAACAGGGTCACGGGACCGTCGAAGGTCATGGTGCCGATGGCGCCGTGGTATAGCTCGATGAAGAACTCCCGGGCCACCAGGTTGGGATCGGCGTAGAAGTCGCTGGCCCGCAGGGCCACATAGGCGGGCACGCCGTGGTCCCGCAGCTCCTGGGCGGCCTCGAAGCCCTCTCGCTCGGCGAACCAGCCGATCAGCAGCTCCTCGGCGTTGGCGATGCCGAGCTCGCTCCAGCGGTCGTCCACCGTGGCCAGGTGTGGCACCACCGAGCGCAGCGCCTCCCACTGCTCGTCGGTCTCCACCGCCACGGCGCAGAAGCGCTCGGTGCCGGTGGTGCGGAACACGCCGTGGGGGGCGGCCCGCTCGCAGTCGGTGCCGGGCGGGGTGCGCACCCGGCCGCTGTCGCGGTACTCCAGCACCAGCGGCGCCAGGAAGTGGATGGAGGCCTCTATCTGCGACAGGTCGATGTACTGGCCCTGGCCGGTGCGGTTGCGGTGGTGCAGGGCCGCGCCGAGCGCCGACAGCGCATAGCGGGGGGAGATGAAATCGGTGTAGGCCCCCCAGGGCGGATTGGGCGGTCGATCGGGCCAGCCGGTGATGGCGGTGAAGCCGCCCAGACAGGCCCCGTGCAGGCCGAATCCGGTGTGGCGGGCCTCGGGACCGGTCTGGCCCCGCATGCAGCTCGACAGCATCACCGCACCGGGGTTGAGGGCCCGCACGTGCTCGTAGCCGAAGCCCAGCCGATGTGCGGTGCCGGGGGTGTAGTTCTCCACCACCACGTCGGCCCACTCGATCATCCGGTTAATCACCGCTTTGGCCTCGGGGATGGTGAAGTTGAGCCCCAGGCCTAGCTTCGACTGGTTCATGTTGGCCATGGGGTGCCCGGCGCTCATGGGCGAGGCGTGGGGCAGGTGCGGGGGGATCCAGCGCAGGGTGTCGAGGCGGGCCTCGGTCTCCACCCGGATCACGGTGGCTCCCAGGTTGGCCAGGTCTTTGGCGATGAGCGGCCCCGCGGCGATCCACGACAAGTCGGCCACCTTCAGCCCCTCGAACAGCGCGCCCCGGGGCTCGGCCCACACCTTGCTGGGGGCCTCAGCGGCCGCCACCGGCTCCAGATCGTCGGCCAGCTGCTGGTGCTGGCCCAGAACGGGGGCGGGGTGGCGGTAGGAGATGGGGGTGGCCGACAGGCGGGCGAACGGGCCGGCGTGCACGGCGCCGTCTACCTCCACCCAGAAGTCCCGGGCGGCCAGCTGGGGATCGGCGGCCAGGTGGGCAGCTGTGTAGCAGGGGGCCACCAGCATCTTGCCGGCCACCGCCTGCTCCTGGATCTCGGCCTGGGTCTTGGTGGCGATGAAGGCCAGCATCTGATCCAGGGCGCGCCCGGCGTCGGCCGGCGCCAGGGTCCCGTCGCCCAACAGCTCCAAGTAGCGCTCCCAGTCGACCTCGGCCAGGTCGTCGTCGAGGGCGCCCTCCTCGATCACCCAGGCCATGAGCGACTTCATCCCCCGGTTGCCCTGGTCGCCCAGCACCAGGGTCATGCCCACGTACCCGTCGGCGCACGGCTCGATGAACGGCATCCGCAGGCCGGGCACGATCTCGGGGTGGGTCATATCGGCCCGGTCGTCGCCCCGGCCGGGGAAGTCCTGTCCCAGTGCCGCGTAGCTGGTGATCGACATCAGCGACCACATCACCGCCGCCTGGACGGAGCTGTCCAGGTGCTGGCCCAGGCCGCTGCGGTCGCGTTCGCACAGCGCCATGATGGCGTCGGCCGCGGCCTGCATGGCCCCCAGAAACGACGTCTCGGGGTAGCCCACCGGGGTGGGAACCCGGTCGTGGTCGCCCTGCATGCCCAACAGCCCCCCGGCGGCCGACATGGTGAGGTCGGTCATGGGCACCTCGGCGTCGGGGGTGTTGGCGCCGAACGGGGACACCGACACGTACACCAGCTTGGGGTTGATGGCGGCCAGATCGTCGGGGCCGAGGCCCAGGCCGGCCATGTGGCCGGGGGCGAACGACTCCAACAGCACATCGGCGCCGGCCACCAGGGCCCGGAACTGGTCGCGGGCGCCGGGCAGCTCCACATCGCACACCACGCTGTGCTTGCCCAACCCCCACGCCTCCCAGAACAAGGAGCGGCCGTCGGCGGCGAACGGCGGGGTGGTGCGGGCGTCGCAGCCCAGCACCGGCTCCACCTTGATGACCTCGGCGCCGAGGTCGGCCATCGCCTTGCCGGCGGCCTCGGCCATCCGGGTGGTCAGATCGAGGACCCGAATGCCGTCGAGTGCTCCGCTCATCGCCGCAGTCTCGGTGCTAGTACAGCGTTCAGCCCGACAAGAGGTCGGGGTCGCGGCGCAGCTCGGCTCTCACCATGGCCTCCCAGAAGCCGATGAAGTTGTCGCCGGGGCTGCGCTTCATCATCTCCACGTAGCTCTCGGGCAGAACCGGCGTGAGCTTTCCGCCGGCGGCCCGAATGTGCCACCCACGCTGGCAGCGCTGCTCGAGCGCCACCGCCCGCTGGTGTACGGCCCTAGCCGAGTTGCCCAGCACGAACACCCCGTGGCCAGCCAGAAGGGCCAGCTCGGCGTCGCCCATCTTCACGCAGGCGCTGCGGGCCGAGGCGGGGTCGTTGACCGCGCCGTCGTACTCGTCCACCAGCACCAGCTCGCCCCCGCCCAGCGACGACGACTGGTCCATGGCGGGGGGCACCTCGGCCATGTCGGCCCACACCGTTCCGTACAGCGGGTGGTTGTGCATGGCCCAGGCCACGCCGGGGCGGAGCTTGTGCAGCTCCAAATGGAGCGGGATGCCGGGGGGCACCGGCCAATCGCCCTCCACCACGTTGCCGTCGAGGTCGATGCGGATCACCTGGCTGGGGCGCAGCTCGTCCCAGGTGATGAGCCACGGGTTGCACATCAGGGTTCCGTCGCCCATGTTCACGGTGATGTGGCCGGCCAGATGGTCGTTGTAGCCCTCGGACCACAGGCACCGGGCCAAGAGCACCAGCTCCTCGGCGGTGGTCATGTCGGGGATCAGTTTCTCAGCGGTGGGGGTGAACGCCATGGCCTCACAGTAGTGGTTGCCGGTGACAAATCGCCCTTCGGTCGCAAGAGCAAAGCCGCCGGATTTTAGCGGAAACCTGCGGCGCGGTGTCGGCCCTTTGAGCGACCACCGGCTTGACAGATGTGGTTACTCTGTCGCCATGGCCGACCCGATGGCCGCAGCAGTAGGGGTCCAACCCGAGCCCGCCTCCACGGTGGACTATCGGCTGGTGCGGGCCCATGTGCTGCACCGGCTGAAGAGCGGCACCCGGATGGCCGATCAGGTGTGCGACGCCCATCCGGAGCTGGTGCGGGCCGGCCGGGAGGTGGGCACCCCCGCCGGCGAGCCGTGCCCGGTGTGCCACGGCGACGAGCTGGCCCTGGTGTCATACGTGTTCGGGCCCCGGCTGCCGCCGTTCGGGCGCTGCATCAGCTACGCGGCGGAGATCGCCAAGCTGGCCCGGCGCAAGGGCCGCTTCACCT
>JAJEEH010000263.1 GCA_022821105.1 Acidimicrobiia bacterium | reverse complement strand
GGCCCGGGCAATGGCGCCAACAGGGGCCCCAACAAGGGTCACAACAAAGGCCGACCGTCCGTCGACCACCCGCGCAGCCGCCGCCAAAAGGTTGGCTTGGGTGGCGATCGGGTGGAGGGCCGCCAAGCGGTGCGGGAGCTGCTGCTGGCCGGTACCCGCCCGGCGCACGAGGTTGTGATTGCCACGGGGCAGAACCAAACCGGAGCGCTGGCCCAAATTTTAGAGCTGGCTGCGGAGCTGCGGGTGCCCGTCAAGGAGGTGGCTCGCTCCAAATTCGATTCGATGGCCGTCACCGAAGCCCCTCAAGGGGTGATAGCCCGAGCCGCCCCCCTAGCCGAGCACGACCTGGAAGAGCTGGCCCGGCCCGCCGATGGCCGGCCCCCGTTCTTGCTGGTGCTCGACGGGGTGACCGATCCGGGCAACGTGGGGGCCGCTCTGCGCACCGCCGAGTGCGCCGGGGTCACCGGCGCGGTGCTGGGGCGGCACCGGTCGGCCCACATCACCCCAACCGCGGCCAAGGCCGCCGCCGGGGCAATCGAGCACGTGCCGATGGCCGTGGTCCCCGGCATCCCCAACGCCCTGGCCCGTCTGGCCGAGTTAGGGGTATGGACGGTGGGCCTCGATGTCGCCTCCTCTACCTCGGTCTACGAGCTGAGCGTGGCCTCCGAAGCCGTGGCCCTGGTAGTGGGCAGCGAAGGCCGCGGCCTGTCCCGCCTAGCCCGCCAACGCTGCGACGTAGTGGCCACCATCCCATTGAAAGGGCACCTAGCCTCGCTGAATGCCGCCGCCGCAGTAGCCATAGGCACCTTCGAAGTCGCCCGCCACCGCCAGGGCGACTAAAGTGCAGGAATATCAATCAATATAATGTGATTCTAGTGATTGACAATTTCTGAGACTTTATGTAGCTTCATCGTATGGGAACTTTTGCTCTGCCGATCCGGGTAGCCAGCATGGACGGTGGGGAGTCCAAGGAGATCGAGGCGATCGTGGACACCGGCGCTGCCTACACCACCCTGCCCGGTCGGCTGCTCCGCGAGATGGGAGTGAAGCCCATCGGTAAGCGGCGGTTCTTGTTGGCCGACGGGCGTCGAATCGAAATGGAATACGGTCGGGCGTGGGTCACAATAGAAGGCGAGAGCGAGGTGACTCTGGTGGTCTTTGGCGAGGACAACGCTCCGGCGCTGCTGGGCGCCTACACCCTCGAGGGAATGGCCTTCGCCGTCGACCCTGTCGAACAGCGGCTAGCCCCCACCGACCTCATCCTGTACCAAATGGCCAGCTGACCACTAGGTCTGGGGTGGGGCGAGGGTGTCGGCGATAAGGGCTTGGGCTACCGCGTTGAGCGCTTCGGCTTCGGTGGCCCCTTCGGTTAGCGCCTCTTGGTATACGTCCAGTTGGCGGTCGGCGGAGGTGCCGCGTTGGCAGATGGTGCGGGTGTGCTCGATCTCTTTCACGCAGTCGAGGGCTTCGGCGTCGGGGCGGACCAGTTCGATCATCTCCTCCACCAGGTCGGGCATCGGCACCATTTCGCCCTTTCCGAAGTCGATCAGGCGGTCGCCGATGCCGTACCGCTCGGCCCGCCACAGGTTCTCCGAGACCAGGAAGTTGGCGTAGCTGCGCCACCGGCGGTTCTCCACTTTGAGCCTCCACAGCATCCGCAGCAAGCAGACGTACATGGCGGCCACGGCAACCGTGTCCTCCATCCTCGTGGGCAGGTCGGTAACCCGCATCTCCAGGGTGGGGTAGCGCTCCGACGGGCGGATGTCCCACCACACCTTGGTGGAGTCCTCTATGACCCCGGCCTGCACCAGCACGTCTACATGGCGCCGGTACTCGGCCCACGAGTCGAATTTCTCCGGAAGCCCCGTGCGGGGCAGCGACCGGAACACCGCCATTCGGTAGCTCTTGAGGCCGGTGTTTCGTCCCTCCCAGAACGGCGATGAGGTTGAAAGGGCCAGCAGGTGGGGCAGGAAGTAGGTGACCTGGTTCATCAGGTCCACGCGCAGGTCGGGGTCCTCGATGCCGACGTGAACGTGCAGGCCGGAGATGACCAGGCCGCGGGACACGCCTTGGAGATCCTCAGCCAGAGCCTGATAGCGCTCTCCTTCGGTCACCTTCTGCTGGTGCGGGCTGGCGAAGGGGTGGGAAGAGGCCGCTATCGGCGCCAGCCCGTAATCGGAGGCGGCCTCGGTGACCGCGAGGCGCAGAAGCCCGATGTCGGCCCGCAGATGCTTGAAGTCGGTGCAGATGCCGGTGCCGATCTCGAGCTGCGAGCTGAACAGCTCCCGGGCGACGAGACCGTGGTGCAGGTCGGCCACCTTCTCCAAGATCCCGGGCGGCTGCTCGGTGATCAGCGCTCCGCTCTCGCGCTCCACAAGGAGGTACTCCTCCTCGATCCCGATCGACCAGGCAGGTTCGTCCGCCACGGGGGCTCCTCTCCGATTGCTACTGCGAGGCTATTTCGCATTGAGGTGCCGAGGCGGCTTCAAGCCGGCACGCAAGCCCTTTGAGCCCGAGACAGGAATCGAACCTGCGACCTGCTGTTTACAAGACAGCTGCTCTGCCGACTGAGCTACTCGGGCCTGTAATGCAGAGCATAAGGGGCGCGGTTTGGGGAGGGTGCTTGAATAGCGCCTAGTGGTGGGTAACGCTTGTGGAATGGCTCTCACGAAACGAGATCGAGCGATCTTGGATTTTGAGCGCACTTGGTGGCAGGAGACCGGGTCGAAGGAGGCGGCGATCCGCGAGCGTTTCGAGCTCTCCACAACCCGGTACTACCAGCTGCTGAACGAACTATTGGAACAGACGGACGCCATGGAGTACGACCCGATGGTCGTGCGGCGTCTGCGGCGACTGCGCGATCGCCGCAGACGGTCGAAGTTCGGCCATACCTCGGTTGGCCGGCAGCCGTCGCGCTGACAGCCCGGAGCCAAAGGCAATATGGAGTCAAATCGAGCCCCCAACAACCAAATGGCGATCAAAGGAGTGGTGCTGGTTCTCGCCCTCATCGCCGCCGGGGCCTTCGTTCTGGCCCGCGGCCTCGATGACGACGAAGACTCGACTGCGGTAACCACCACCCAGCCGACGGCCGAGGCCACCATGGCGCCCGAGGAGATCCCCGACCCGGTGGACACTCCGGCCGACGACGGCTCGACGGCGGCCACGCCCGCACCGGTACCGGAGGAGACCGAGGCGCCCGCCACCGAGCCGGCGCCGGAGGTGACCCAGCCGCCCGCTCCCGATGAGGAGCTCGAGTGCCGCGATCCGTCCACCATCGGCGTCTTGGTGGCCAACGGAACCGATGTGACCGGTGCCGCCGGTCGCCTCTCGGGCGAGTTGAATGCGGCCAACTACGTGACCCTGCCCCCGCACAATGCCAGTCCCCAAACGGGCTCGGCCTTCTACTACCGGGCCGGTTACGAAGTGGACGCCCAGTGCATTGCCCGGCTGCTGGGCGAGTCTGAGAAGCCTCTGTGGCCGATGCCCGATCCTCCCCCCGGAGGCCTCACCCTCGAATCCCTGGGCAGCGCATTCATCCTTATCCTGATCGGACCCGACAGCCTGGCCCAGCGCCCCGGCTGACAGTCGGACAGCCTGAAGGCTGCGGCTGCATGCATATCGTTGCCGCCCCCGACAAGTTCCGGGGAACGGCCACGGCCGCTCAAGTTGCCGACGCCGTTGCCCTAGCGGCTGAGCAGGCCGGGGCCACCGTAGACGCCGTGCCCATGGCCGATGGGGGTGAGGGCACGCTGGAAGTGGTGGGGGGCGCCAACCGGTCGAGCATCGTGACCGGGCCCTTGGGCGACCCGGTGGAGGCGCCATGGCGACTGCACCGCCACACCGCGGTTATCGAGATGGCCCGGGCGTCGGGGTTGGCGCTAGTGGGCGGGGCCGGGGGCAACGACCCGCTGGGAGCCACCACCTACGGCACGGGGGAGTTGATCGACGCCGCGGTGGAGCGGGGCGCTCGGCGGGTGCTGGTGGGGGTGGGGGGCTCAGCCACCACCGACGGCGGTTTGGGCGCGCTTAGGGCGCTGTATCCCACCCAGCGGCTCCGGGGGGTGGAGCTGGCCGTGGCCTGCGACGTGCGGACCCGCTTTGTGGACGCCGCCGAGGTGTTCGGACCCCAGAAAGGGGCCACCCCGACGCAGGTGGAGCTGCTGCGCCGGCGCTTGGAGCGGCTCTGCGGGGTGTACGCCGAGACCTACGGGGTGGCGGTGGCCGATCTGGAGGGCTCGGGGGCGGCGGGCGGGCTGGCCGGCGGGCTGGCGTGCGTGGGGGCCGAGCTGTGCAACGGCTTTGAGCTGCTGGCCGAGGAGGTGGACCTGTACGGGCGCATCGAGCAGGCCGATTTGGTGATCACTGGGGAGGGCGCGCTCGATGCCACCTCGCTGGAGGGCAAGGTGGTGGGCGGGGTGGCGGAGCTGGCCGCCTCTGCCGGAGTGCCGGTGCTGGCGGTGGTGGGCCGGGCCGACGGCACTGCGGCGCTGGCGGGTGGGGAGCTGGTCAGCCTCAGCGATCGGTTCGGCCCCGAGGCAGCCATGGCCGATACGGCCGGTCTTGTTGCCAAGGTGGTGCTGGACTACTTGGGGGCCTAGCCGGGTGCTGTCTCGGCCACCGGCTAAGCAGGCGGCTTTGCAGATGGCTCAGCGGGCCTGGCGGAAGTAGCCGGTTACCTCGACTAGGGGAGGGCGCTCCTGCATGGTGATCTCGGTGTCGCCGAAACCGGGGCGCCGCAGCGTGATCGCCGTGTTCACCAGGGTGCGGTCGGCCCGGTGCAGGGCCACCTGCATGACCTCGGTGGCCTGGGACGACAGCTCGTGCAGCGGGCGATTGCGGTGGACGCGGGTGCCCAAATCCACTTGGGCGATGGCGTTGTAGCCGGCCAGGCGCCAGACGTCGATGAGCAGGCCCATCTCCACCCCGTAGCCCTGCACGAAAGGCACCCGCTCCAGCACATCGCGGCGCCCGGCGTATTCCCCGGCCAGCGGCTGGACGATGTAGCCCAGTTCGGGGAACAACAAGGCGATGAGGGGCCGGGCCACCAGCTCGGTGGTGCGCCCCCCGCCTCGCTGGTCGGCTCCCACCGGGCGGTGGTAGAAGCCCTTGCAGTAGGAGATGGCGTCGTCCACCAGCAGCGGGCCCACAAGCCCGGATACGAAGTGGGGGCCGAAGTTGGCCACGTCGGCGTCGCACCACACCACGATGTCGCCGGTGGAGGCGAACAGCGACTTCCACAGCGTCTCGCCCTTGCCGGGCTGGTTGCCCAGATCGGTGAGCACATCGGCGCAGGCCACCACGGTGGCCCCGGCGTCTTTGGCCACCGCGGCAGTGTGGTCGGTGGAGTGGTCGTCCATCACGATCAGCTCGTCGACCAAACCCACTTTGTCCATGAGCTCGTCTCGCACCACCTCCACGATGGCGCCCACGGTGGCCTCCTCGTTGCGGGCCGGCAGGCAGACCGACACGGTGGTGCTCCCCTTTAGCGCCGCCAGATCGGCCGCGGAGAACTCCCCGGCGGCGAATCTCCGCCGCCCGATCACACTGACCCCCGATTCACGAGTCGTTTCCTGGGCTGCATCCGAATAGCATCATGGCCCATGAGCGTGACTGTTCGGATACCGACCACCCTTCGCCCCCTGTCGGGAGGGGCCAGCGAGGTCACCGTTGAGGGCAGCACCGTCCGCGACGTGATCGCCTCGCTGGACGCCACCCACCCCGGATTCAAGGATCGCCTTATTGACGAGGCCGGCGGTCTGCACCGGTACGTGAACGTGTTCGTGGATGACGACGACGTGCGGTTTGCCGACGGCTTGGCCACGTCGGTTCCCGACGGCCAGACGGTGGCCATCGTGCCGGCGGTGGCCGGAGGCTGAGCCCGCGGGCGGCTGGTCGGCCCTGCGCACCCCTTGAGTTTGGCGTTTTCCGCCCTCCTCGGTAACCTTTAGCAGTCTCATATCGAGAGTGCTAAAAGCCTTTACGACAACGATCGGCACTATGCCATTCGGGCGTGGGCCGAGATCTCAAAAGGGAGTATTCGAGGATGCCCAAAATCATCTCATTCGATGAGCAGGCCCGGCGTGCGCTGGAGTCGGGAATGAACCAGCTGGCCGACGCCGTGCGGGTCACGCTCGGCCCCAAGGGCCGCAACGTGGTGCTGGAGAAGAAGTGGGGCGCCCCCACGATCACCAACGACGGCGTGTCCATCGCCAAGGAGATCGAACTGGAGGACCCCTACGAGAAGATCGGCGCTGAGCTGGTCAAAGAGGTGGCCAAGAAGACCGACGACGTGGCCGGCGACGGCACCACCACCGCCACCGTGTTGGCCTGGTCGATGGTGCGCGAGGGGCTGCGGAACGTGGCCGCCGGGGCCAACCCCATGTCCATCAAAAAGGGCATCGAGTCGGGTGTGGAGGCCGCGGTAGAGGCCATCCACTCCCAGTCGGTTGACGTGTCGTCGGACAAGGCCCAGATCGCCAATGTGGCCGCCATCTCCGCCGCCGATCCCGAGATCGGCGAGCTGATCTCCGAGGCCATCGACAAGGTGGGCAAAGACGGAGTGGTCACCGTGGAGGAGTCGCAGACCTTCGGCCTCGAGCTGGACTTCACCGAGGGCATGCGCTTCGACAAGGGCTACATCTCCCCCTACTTCGTGACCGACGCTGAGCGGATGGAAGCCGTGCTGGACGAGCCCTACATCCTGTTCGTGGGCTCGAAGATCACCGCCGTGCGCGACATCGTGCCGGTGCTGGAGAAGGTGATGCAGGCAGGCAAGCCGCTGTTGATCATCGCTGAGGATGTGGAGGGCGAGGCCCTGGCCACCCTGGTGGTGAACAAGATCCGGGGCACCTTCAATTCCACCGCGGTGAAGGCCCCCGGCTTCGGCGACCGCCGCAAGGCCATGCTCCAGGACATGGCGATCTTGACGGCCGGCCAGGTCATCAGCGAAGAGGTGGGCCTCAAGCTGGAGAACACCACACTCGATCTGCTGGGCCGGGCCCGCAAGGTGGTGATCACCAAGGACGAGACCACGATCGTGGAAGGCGCCGGCGACCGCAGCGACGTGGAGGGCCGGATCTCCCAGATCAAGGGCGAGATCGACAACACCGACTCCGACTACGACCGGGAGAAGCTCCAAGAGCGCCTGGCCAAGCTGTCGGGCGGTGTGGCCGTGCTCAAGGTGGGCGCCGCAACCGAGGTGGAGCTCAAGGAGAAGAAGCACCGCATCGAGGACGCGGTCAGCACCACCAAGGCGGCCATTGAAGAGGGCGTGGTGGCCGGTGGGGGCGTGACCCTGCTTCGGTCGCAAGACGCGGTGAACAACGCCGCCGAGGGCCTGTCGGGAGACGACGAGGCCACCGGCGCCCGCATCGTGGCCAAGGCCCTGGAGGGCCCGCTGGCCCAGATCGCGGTCAACGCCGGCCTTGAGGGCGGCGTGATCGTGGAGCGGGTCCGCAACCTGGAGGGCAACTCCGGGCTCAACGCGGCCACCGGCGAGTACGAAGACCTGATGACGGCCGGGATCATCGATGCCGCCAAGGTCACCCGCTCGGCACTCCAGAACGCCGGCTCCATCGCCGGGCTGTTCTTGACCACCGAGGCCGTGGTGGCCGACAAGCCCGAGGAGGGCGGCGGCATGCCCGGCGGCATGCCCGACATGGATTTCTAACCCGGTTTCGCCATCGGCGGCGGTAACGTCGCGGTATGGCTGAGCTTCATCCGGCGTGTGCACCGCTGGCGTTCCTGCTGGGAACGTGGCAGGGCGCGGGTACGGGGGTGTATCCCACCATCGAGGATTTCTCCTATGCCGAGGAGGTTTCCTTCACCCACGTGGGCAAGCCGTTTGTGGCCTATGTGCAGAAGACCAAGGACGCGGGCAGCGGCCTGCCCCTGCACTCCGAAGCCGGATTTCTGCGCCCTCAGCCCGACGGGCGGGTGGAATTGGTGCTGGCCCAGCCCTCGGGAGTAGCCGAGGTGCTGGAGGGAACCGTGGAGGGACGCGATATCCAGCTGTCCTCCACTGCGGTGCTGGGTACCGATTCGGCCAAGCCGGTTACCGCCACCGAGCGGCGGCTGTGGGTGGACGGCGAGGTGCTGCACTCCTCGGTGGCCATGGCGGCCATGGGGCTGGAGATCCAGCATCATGTTGTTTCCGAGATGTATCGCCTGTCATGACCCGGGGGCGCTCCGAGCGGGTGCTGGTGCGCCATTGGGATGGGTCTGAGGAGCACCGGCGTCCCGACGATCTGGTGGTGGAGGAGCCGCTCACCATCGAGCTCGACGCCGTGACCGTGACCACAACCATGCGCACCCCCGGCCACGATTTCGAGCTGGCCGCGGGGTTCTGCTTCACCGAGGGGCTGTTGGGGGATGCCTCGGTGACCTCCATCCGCTACTGCGCCAACGAGCCGGCGGCCGACACCGAGTACAACCTGGTCACGGTGGAAACCGACGGCGCCCCTCCAGCCACCCCCCGCCTGGGCTTGACCACTTCGGCGTGCGGGCTGTGCGGGGCTGAGAGCATCGAGGCGCTGCGGGAGCGGCTGAGCCCCCTGCCCGCGGGCGGGCCGCCCATCTCGGCTGATTTGCTGGCCGCGGTGCCCGAGCGGGTGCGGGCCTTCCAAGACTTGTTCGGCACCACCGGGGGAGTGCACGCGGCGGCCGCCTTCGGGGCCGACGGAGAGCCCACCCTGGTGCGAGAGGACATCGGCCGCCACAACGCGGTGGACAAGGTGGTGGGCCGAATGCTGCTCGACGGCGACCTGCCCGCCTGTGGCCTGGGGCTGTTCGTGAGCGGCCGGGCAT
>JAJEEH010000178.1 GCA_022821105.1 Acidimicrobiia bacterium | reverse complement strand
CCTCTGATCTGCGCAGTGAACGGCACTTGCGTTACCGGCGGCTTGGAGATCGCCCTGAGCTGCGACTTCATTGTGGCCTCGGACCAAGCCCTATTCGCCGACACCCACGCCAAGATCGGAGTGATCGCCGCCTGGGGCATGACCGCGCTATTGCCTCGAGCAGTCGGCAAGCGCATGGCCAAAGAAATGACGGCCACCGCCCGCTTCGTCCACGCCGAAGAGGCCCTGCGCATCGGCCTGGTCAACCACGTTGTTCCCCACGACGATCTGCTAGCTCGGGCCCGAGAACTAGCCGCCCAAATCGTGGCCGCCACCACCCCCGCCACCGCAGCCACCATGCGCATCTACGACGAAACCGACGGGATGAGCTTTGCCGAGGCCAAAGATGTCGAAGAAGAAGCCATGCGCAACTGGACCGTAGACACCGACGACATGCAACGCCGCGGCCTCGAAAAAGGATCCTGAAATGACCAGCACCCCGCAGTTCAGCGTGTTCATGCCGCAGATGAGGATGGACATGGCCACCATCGAAGAGCGAGTGAGGGCGGCGGAGGCATGCGGGTTCCACAAGATCGACCTCATGGATCACTTGAATCCACCCTTGTTGTCCGCGGCCCCTATGTACGACGCCTTTGTGATGGCCACCGCGGTGGCGGCGTGGACCGAGCGGGTGCGAATCGGCCACATGGTGCTGTGCGGGCAGTTCCGCCATCCGGCACTGCTGGCCAAGATGGTGGTGAGCCTGGATCACTTCAGCGGTGGTCGTTTCGATCTGGGCATCGGGTGGGGCTCGGTTCCCGACGAGTTAGCGCGTTTCGGCATCGGCGATGAACCGCCCGCCGTACGGGCCGCCCGGCTGCGAGAGACCTTGGAGGTGGTTCAGGCGCTGCTCACTGGCGAACCGGTCAACCACCAGGGCCGGTTCTTCGAGTTGCACGACGCCCAGCAGCAGCCGACCCCGTTGAACGGCCACATCCCAATCGTGATCGGCGGTGCAGGCCGCAAGCTCACCATGCCTTTGGTACGAGACTTTGCCGACTGGTGGAACTGCCCGGTATACGGCATGGCCGAGTTGGCCGAGTTGCTACCCCTGTCGGGCAACGCTCGGCTCTCGGTGCAAAGGGCCATCGGACTAGCGCCTTCCTCGGCCGCCCGGGACGAGATCGTGGCCACCGCCCAACGCCGGTTCGGCGACTGGGCCTTGGTGGCGGGCACCCCCGACGAGGTGGTCGAGGGCCTTCAGGCCGACCGGGAGATGGGCGCCGAGCAGTTCGTGCTTCAGTTCAGCGACTTCGCCACGCCCGAAACACTCGAACTGTTCGCTACCGAGGTCATGCCCGCGGTGGCGTAGCCCCCCGTTTCTGCTTTCTCCGGCAGCAGAACTCCCCCGTATCATCCGACTCATGGGAACTGACGAGCGGTCCAGTCGCGCGGGGCGCTTCAAGCAGTCACTTTTGGCCGGCAACGACGTGGCCATCATCGCGGAGATCAAGCGTCGCTCCCCATCTCGGGGCGATCTGAACACAGACCTCGTCCCCGCGGAATTGGCAGTGGCCTATCGCGACGGTGGGGCGTCCTGCTTGTCGGTGCTCACCAACCAGGAGATGTTCGGCGGCAGCGGCGACGACCTGGCCGCCGCATCCCGGTCCTCTGGTTTGCCCGTCCTCCGCAAGGATTTCATCACCAGCGTCGAGGACGTCCACGAGTCCCAGGCGATGGGGGCGGATGCGCTGCTGCTGATTGTGGCCGACCTCACTGGCACCCAGCTGGCTGAGCTTCACGAACTGGCCTTGTCGCTGGGCATGGACGTGCTCACCGAGGTGAAGTCGGAGAGCGAACTAGAAGTCGCCCTCAAGGCCGGGGCCGACATCATCGGGGTCAACCAGCGGGAGAAGCCCAAGAGTGAGGCCTTCACCATGGACTACCAGCGGGCCGAGCGCATGGCACCGCTTCTCCCTGACCATGTGGTCACGGTGGCCGAATCAGGCATCGCGGTTCCCGGTGGCACCACGATGGCCGCGGTGCGCAAGGCGGGCTACGACGCGGCGCTTATCGGCGAGGCTTTGGTGACCTCCGGCGACCCGGTAGAGAGGCTCCAAGAGCTTCTGGCCTGATCAGGCTTATTCTGCGGCCAGCCTCCCGGCCGCGGTGCCTCGCAACACCTGCGTGCCCTGTTGGTCGGTGGTGGAGATGTCCACTTCCACTGAGCCGTCGGCGTGCACCGCGGTCACCACCAGCTCGGTGGCCAGCGTGTCTCCCGGCCATACCGGTTTCAGGAAGTCGGCTGCGTAACGGTCCAGCCCTTCGTCCCCGAACACCGTCACCAGGGCTTGGCCGGTAATGCCCATGGTCAGCATGCCGTGGGCGAAGAGCTGGTCGAAGCCGTGGGTGGTGGCGTAGACCTCGTCGTGATGGAAGGGGTGGAAATCCCCGGAGGCCCCGGCGTAGGCCACCAGCTGCGTACGGGTGAGCCCCTCGGCCACTACTTGGCGGTGGCGAGCACCAACTTCGGGCTTCATTCCCGCACCTCGTTGTCGGCACGCACGTTGATCCACCGGGCAGTCACACAGGGTTGACCGTCGGCATCGACGAAGGTGGTGACAATCTCACGGAACCGCAACTGGCCGCCTCGACGACCCTGCTTGTACCACTCCTCGCCATCGGCCACCGTGGCGGTGAGCACTTCACCGGCTCGGGGATGGCGGTGGTATTCGAAAACCATCCCGGCGTGGAATCCCGAGCCCGACTCGGGCGCCACCGGCGGCCACGGCCGGTCGGAGCGCAGTCGGCGGTCGTAGTCGGGGTCATATCGGTCGGCGGCCACCATGAATGTGGGCGGGGCTGCCGCGTCGGGATCGAAGGTCGCGTCCAGATCCCCCACAGCCCGCTTGAACTCCTGGATGTGGCCCGCCTCAATGGGGAACTGGAATGAGCGCATCTACATCTCCTGGCTAGGGAACAAGGACGATCTTGCCGAAGAAATCGGAGCTCTCCATCAGCCGGTGGGCCTCCGCGATCTCGTCCAACCCGTACACTGCGGCAATCTGCGGCGTGACCTGTCCCTGGGCGATCATGCCTAGCAATCCCCTCATGGTGGCCGCGATCCGCTGATTGTCGGGGCGGCCCACCCCCATGAGGGTGATGCCCTTCACGAACAACTGGCCCAAGTGCAGTTCTCCCATGTGCCCGGCGGTGACCCCGCAGGTCACAAACCGACCTTCGGGGGCCAGCGACCGCACCGCGGCGGCAAACACCGGGGTGCCCACATGGTCGAGCACCACGTCCACCCCCTTCTCGTCGGTGGCCTCTCGCACGGCTGCGACGATGTCGTCGCGGTAGTGGTCGATGGCCAGCTCCGCGCCCAGCTCCTTTGCCTTGGCCCGTTTGTCGGCTGAGCCCGCAGTGGCAATCACCCGACAGCCCACGGCCCGCGCAATCTGCACCCCGAAGCTGCCCACCCCCGAACCGGCAGCCATCACCAGCACGGTCTCGCCCGGCTGGATCCGAGCTTTCTCGACAAGAGCCTGATGGGCTGAGCGGCCTGCGGTGGGTGTGGCCCCGCCGGCCTCGAAGCTGATGCCGTCAGGGAGGGGGAACGTCAACTCCGCGGGAGCCAGCGCCTTTGAGGCGTGGGTCCGCTCCCCTGATGCCACCACCCGGTCGCCAACAGCCACCGACGTCACTTCCGCCCCCACTGCCTCCACTACCCCGGCGATGTCCCGTCCGCCAACGTGCTGGGGCCAGCGCAGGTTCATGCCGTGCGAGCCTTCCCGCCAATACACGTCTACCCGATCCATTGACGTGGCCTTGACCTGGATCAACACGTCGTGGGGGCCGGGCTCGGGGTCGGGCAGCTCCCCCACCCGCAGCACATCCAGCCCGCCCTGGGTCTCGTGGTAGGCGGCCAGCACGGTCAGCGCACTCGCACGCTGGGGAGACCTTCGGCGTTGCCCCGCAACCAGGTCAGAAACTCCCCCACCGGCGCAGGTTCGGCCACATCGGCAGGCTCGTCCAATCGAGACTCCCAGAACTCCCTGTAGGTGGGCCAGAACTCATGCCACGCCCCTTCGTAGGGCTCCTCATCGGGCCAGCGCATCTTATTGTCGCCAATCGGAGGGGCGTTCAGATCGGTGGCGTACCAGTACAGGGGCAGGCGCCGCCGGAAGTACCACCGGCCGTCGATGCGCTCATAGTCGTCCCAGTACATCATGGTCATGATCACCCACTCATCGCCGGTCTCGTGCTCGTTGCGGGAGTAAACCACCCCGCGGGCTCGATCAGGCCCGTCGAATTCGATGATGTGGTTGCCGGTCACGTGGGCGGTGCCGGTGAACTGGCTGCTCATCGTCTCGCGGAACCACTCGGCCAGCGCGGCCCGACCGGAGCGGCCCCGGCCCACTTGCACATCAGCGGGGAATAGGCTGACCCAGCCGTCGGTGGCCCGCATGTCCAGCGCCAGGCAGTAGCGGGCGGCCAGACCCCGGATCTCCTCGATGGACTCCAGCCGCTCCAGCCGCTCCTCCAGCGATTCTGTGGACTCCATGGCGGCAACTTAGCGGCCCCTGGTCGTCCATCTTCGAATGGGGAAACAATGGGAAACTAAAGTGCGGCCTAATGACCGCAGGAGTTGTTTTGGCCCATGGGGCGTTTCACGGACCATGGTGTTGGGAGCGGGTGCAGGAATGCTTGAGGGACATGGGCATCGCCGTCCACGCCTCCGACTTGTGCCGTCCGACCACCGCAGAGGACATCGCCGCATTCCAGTCCGATGTGAGCGGCATGAGGGAGCATTTGGGTGTTGAAGGGCCGGTGGTGGCTGTGGGCCATTCCCTCGGCGGCCTGTCCATCTCCGGGCTCGACCCGGCCACGGTGGACCATCTGGTGTATTTGGCCGCCATCCTCCCCGGCGACGAGAGCGGCGGGGCGAATCCCCCCGATTTGGCCGAGGCGGTGATCGCCGAGAACTTCTTCCCCGCCCTTGAGCACGGCGAAGACGGCTACAGCTCGGTGAAGCCCGGGGCCGCAGGCGACCTCTTCTACCACGACTGCACCCCTGAAGATGTCGCCTGGGCCGAGTCACAGCTCCGACCCCAACCGCTGGGCCAAGCCCCCTACGTCTTTCCCCGGGCGGCTTGGCGGGATGTGGAGTCCACATACATCGTGTGCGCCGACGACCGCACCTTGACCGCCGACTTCCAGCGGACCTGCGCGGGGCTGGTTGGCAACTCAGTGGTGATGGAGGGCAGCCACTCCCCCATGTTGGCCCAGCCCGAGGCCGTGGCAGCGGTGATTGCCCAGGCCGCCGGCCAGTAGCTCCAGCTCGTCGAGTCACTCGAAAGGAATCCCCATGGAATACCGCACGCTAGGAGGATCCGGGGTCCAGGTGAGCACCCTGTGCCTGGGGGCCATGATGTACGGCCCGGCGGGCAACAACGACGAGGCCGAGTGCGCGGCCATGACCCACAAAGCCCTCGACGCCGGGATCAACTTCATCGACACCGCCGACCGCTACAGCATGGGCATCTCCGAGGAGATCGTCGGGCGGGCCATCAAGGGGCGGCGCGACAACGTGGTGCTGGCTACCAAGTTCTACGGCCCGATGGGCGACGACATCAATATGCAGGGCGGCTCCCGCCGCTGGGTGACCCAGGCGGTGGAAGACAGCCTGCGCCGACTCGACACCGACTACATCGACCTGTACCAGATGCACCGCCCCGACCCCCGCACCGATTTCGGCGACACCCTGGCCGCGCTCACCGATCTGGTGCGGGCCGGCAAGATCCGCATGATCGGCACCTCCACCTTCCCGGCCGAACTCATTGTGGAGGGCCAATGGGCCGCTGAGCGCCGCGGCCTGGAGAGGGTCCGCTGCGAGCAACCCCCGTACTCCATCTTCACCCGGGAGATCGAGCGCGCTGTGCTCCCTACCTGCCTGGCCTACGACATGGGCGTGATCGTGTGGAGCCCCCTCAACGGTGGCTGGCTCACCGGCAAGTACCGCAAAGACACCGACTGGCCAGAAAACTCCCGAGCCACCCGAAACATCGTCAGCGCCAAACGCTGGGACCGAGAAAACCCCGTGGTCGCCCACAAGCTCGACCTAGTGGAGGAACTCGACACCCTGGCGAATGAAGTCGGCTGCTCCCTGGCCACCCTGGCCTACGCCTTCACCCTGGCCCACCCCGCAGTCACCTCCACCATCATCGGCCCAAGAACCCCAACCCAGTTGGACGCCGCCCTAGAAAATCCCGACCTGCGGTTGTCACACGATGTCCTAGACCGCATCGACGAACTAGTCCCCGCCGGAACCGACCTAAACCCCGACGACGCCTTCTACATCCCCCCAGCCATCTCAAACCCCACCCTAAGAAGAAAAAAGTAAACCCCCCTCTCCCCAAAAAAAGACCGGGGATACCCCCACGGTGAGCGCCCAACAGCGGCGTGGTGGGGGGTGGCGCCGCCGGCGGACCTGGCCGCTCCGA
>JAJEEH010000117.1 GCA_022821105.1 Acidimicrobiia bacterium | reverse complement strand
GGCTTGATCAGCCTGGGATCAAGCGTTCAGCAGCTCCTCTTCGATGCGCTCGGCCATCACTTGTTGGGCCCATTCGATCTTGTCCGGGAGGTGCTCGGTGGGGAACAGGCCCTCGGAGGGGCGGTAGTCCTTGAGAACCTGCTTGGCGATGGTGTCCTTGTGGACTTCGGTGGGGCCGTCGGCCACCCCGAAGGCGGGGGCCATCATCCACATGTTGGCCAGCGGGGTCTCGTTGGACATGCCCAGCGAACCGTGGATCTGCATAGAGCGGAAGACCACGTCCATCAGCACCCGGGGGGTGGCCACCTTCACCCCAGCGATGTAGAGCCGGGCCTTGGAGGTGTCGGACTGGTCGATTTGCCAGGCGGCGTGCAGCACCTGCAATCGGAACTGCTCGATCTGGACCCAGGAGTCGGCAATCATGTGCTGCACCGCTTGCTTCTCAGCCAACAGCGATCCCTTGGTCTCCCGGCTGAGAGCCCGCTCGCACATCATGTCAAAGGCCTTTTTGGCCGTGCCCACCGAGCGCATGGCGTGGTGCACCCGGCCCCCGCCCAGGCGGGTCTGGGCGATCTTGAACCCAGCCCCCTCCTCGCCCATGAGATTTTCAATGGGCACACGGCATTCGTTGAAACGCAGGTAGCTGTGAGAGCCGTGGCCCCGGCGCTCTCCGCCCACGCCTACGTTTCGGACTAGCTCCAAGCCGGGGGCGTCGTGGGGCACCAGCATCATCGACGATCCCCGATACACCGATACGTCGGGGTTGGTGATGAGCATGACGATGAGGAACTCGGCCCGGGGGTAGTTGGAGGCGAACCACTTCTCGCCGTTGATCACCCACTCATCGCCGTCTCGGTGGGCGGTGCAGGTGAAGTGGTTGGGATCGGATCCGCCCTGGGGCTCGGTCATCGAGTAGCAGGTGGAGATCTCCCCGGCCAGCAGCGGCTTGAGGTACTTCTCCTTCTGCTCGTCGTTGGCGTAGTGAGCCAGGATCTCGGCGTTGCCCGAGTCTGGAGCCTGGCTGCCGAACGCGGAGGGGCCGAACGTGGAGCGGCCCAAGATCTCGTTCATCAGTGCCAATTGCACCTGGCCGAACCCCATGCCCCCCATCTCCGGCTTGAGGTGACAGGCCCACAGCCCCCGGTCCTTGACCTTCTGCTGGATGCGGCGCAGATGGCTCTGCACCTCCTCGTCAGTCTTGTCGAACGGCGACCGCCCTCGGAAGTAGTGGTCCAACGGCTCGATCTCGGTGCGCATGAGCTCCGTCAGCCAGTCGAGGTGGTCTTGAAACTCCGGATCAGTAGAAAAATCCCAGGCCATGCTCCGAGACTAGAGCAGCCTCGCCCGACGGCGCGCTTCGTCAGCGGATGGGGGCGAGGTGGATGGGGAAGGCTTCTCGGATTCGGGCGTCGGCTTCGGGGGTGATGTGGTCGGGCTGGGGGCGGCTGAGCACTTCGGTGACGTAGTCGTGGGCCACGTCTTCGATTTGGCGGGCGCCGGCGTCCACCCAGTCGTCGGGGCTGAGGCGGTCGCCAATTAGGGGGTATACGTACTCGGTTTGCATGAGCGAGAGGGTTTGGGAATGGCCGAGGAAGTGGCCCTCGCCGTGTACAACATCGGCGATTACCTGGGTAGACAGCGTGTCGGGGGTGATCTCGATGCCCCGCACCGTGCGGTTGATGGACCCCAGCATGTCGTTGTCGATCACCAAGGCCTCCAGCGAGCAGGCCATGATGCTGGCCAGCATCCCGGCCGTCTCATTGATCATGTTGGCCCCGGCATTGGCCGCCAGGGTGATGGCGTTGGCCTTCTCGGCACCGGCCTGGTTGTCGGGAAGCTTGGAGTCGGCCATGCCGGCGGCCACCCCCGACGGCAGGCCCAGGTAGTTGACCACTTGGGCGGCCGCGGCGTTGATGATTGCCTCCTCACCGCTGCCCCCGCTCATCGCTCCAGTGCGCAGATCGGACACGAACGGCCACATGCCCAGCACACAGGGATGGCCGGGCACAACAAGGTTGACTGCGGTCAACCCGGCCAGGCATTCGGCCAGTGCTTGGACCAGCGACCCGGCCAGCGCGGCCGGCGAGGTGGCCCCGGCTTGGCCCGCGGACAGCAGGTTGATCGGCATGCCCCGTCGGGCCTGTTCCATCAGGCACAGGGCCGAATCTTCGGCAAAGCGCAGGGGCGGCACAACGAAGGTGTTGTTGCCGATGCTGAAGGGCCGCCGGGCGAACTCCCCCTCGGCACCCAGCGCCATGTCGAAAAGGTCGATGCACTCGTGAACATGCTCGGGTTGGAACATGGCCGTGCCCAGCGGCTTGGTGGTGCCTGCCAGGATGGCGTAGGCGGTATTGATGTCCAACTCCCGGGCGGTTTCCATGTCGCGGGCCACCAGCGTCCGCACGAAGACGTGGATGTTGTCGAGGGTGTCGACGATTCGGGCCACGTCGTAGAGGTCGGCCAATGTGCTGGGGCGGAAGCGCTTGGTGTCGTGGTCGAGCATCATCACCGCGGCCCCGCTGGTGCAGAGATGAACCCGGTTTCCACCAATCTCCACCCCCCGGTCGGGGTCGAACCCGTACAGAGTGAACTCCTTGCAGGCCCCGTCCACGATCCGCTTGACGAGATCAGGCGGGAACCGCAAGCGGTCGTTGTCATCCATCCGGCCCCCGTTGGCGGTGACCGCCTCAATGATCTCGGGGGTGGCCTGCCCCATGCCCAGATCGGCCAGCAGGCCCAGGGCCGACTCGAATACGTCGTCGCACTGGCCTTCGGACAGCGGCTTGTAAGCCCCGCCGGGCATTCCCGGCCACACCGCCCGGGCATCGGCTTCGGGCGGCGCCTCCCGCATGGCTACTCGGGCCGCCCTGCCTCCTGCTCGTCGCGCCATATCAAGCCCTCGGTTTCTCGTTGTCGGGGTCGTAGGCCGGGCCATCGAGCACCATCGCTGGACGGCGGTCGCTCATCAGCTGCACCTCGAACCGGGTCCCCGGCGCTTTGTACTCCGGCTTTACGTAGGCGAAGGCCAGGCCGCGCCCCACGGAATGGCCCCAAGTGCCCGACGTAGTGAGCCCGATGAGCTCGTCGCCGTCGTAAACCGGTTCATTGCCCCGGCAGTCGTTGTCGGTGGTGTCCACCTCGCAGTACACGAGGATCATCTCGATGTCGTCGCCCATGGCCAGCCGCTCTTCGGAGGCCTTCTTGCCCTGAAACTCGCCCGACCAGTCCACGAACCGGCCCAGGTCGGCCTCTACCGGGGTGATCTCGGTGGTCAGCTCGAAGCCCATCGCCTTGTAGGCCTTCTCGATGCGCATGGTGTTCATGGCGTAGGCGCCGTAGTGGACCATGCCCAATGGCTCGCCCACCTCCACCAGAGCGTCGTACAACTCGGCGGTGTGCTCTTGGGAGTGGTGCAGCTCCCAGCCCAGCTCCCCCACATACGACACTCGCAGGGCCAGACACGGCACCCCCGCTACCTCGATGTGCTGGCCGGTGAGCCAGCGGAAACCGGGGGCCTCCAGCTCGGCGTCGGTGAGCTGAGCCAGAATCTGGCGGGACAGGGGGCCGGACACGGCCAGAATGCCCATGTCGTCGGTGCGGTCGGAAACGGTCACGTCCTCGCCGAATTGCACATGGTGGGTGAGCCAGTCCCGGTCATGGAACTGCCCGACGATGGCGGAGTTCAGGTAGAACCGGTCGGGGGCCAGTCGGGTAATGGTCATCTCGGTCTCAATGCCGCCCAACTCGGTCAAGAAGTGAGTGAGACGCATCCCGCCGTCCTTGGCCGGCATGCGATTGGCGGTAAGGCGGTCGAGCAGCGCCTCAGCGTCGGCCCCGGTCACCTCGAACTTGGAGAAGGCGGTGAGGTCGGCGATGCCAGCCCGCTCCCGAGTGGCCCGGCACTCGGCCCCCACGATGTCGAAGGCGTTGGAATGCCGGAAGGAGTGGGCCTCGGGCTCGCCGTAGTACTGGGGGCGCTCCCAGCCGAAGATCTCCATCCACTGGGCATCCCGGGCGTCGAGCCGGTCGTAGATGGGATCGGTCTTCTGGGGGCGGCCGGCGAAGCGCTGCTCGCCGGGGAGGCGGGTGGCGTACATCTCGTGGAATTCGTCGATGGCCTTCTCGATGGCGTATCGCCCGGTGGGCCCGCAGTGTTCGCCGAACCGGCGGGGATCCATCTCGGCCACGTTGATCTCGGTCTGGCCGTGCACCATCCACTGGTCCAGGTACTTGCCCGCCCCCGGCCCCTGGGTGATACCGATAGAGGCCCCCGCGCACAGCCAGTAGTTGCGCAAGCCGGGGGCCGGACCCATGAGGTAGCCGGAGTCAGGAGTGTGGGTGATGGGCCCGCTGACCACCGTCTTGATCCCGGTGTCGGCAAAGGCGGGGATCCGCTTGCCGGCTTCGATCAGCCAGGGCATGAGCTGGTCGAGATCGGGCGGGGTCAGATAGAAGTGCTTGTCCCAGTCGATGCCGTCGATCCCGTAGGTCTGGGCGTTCTCCCGCTCGTAGGGACCGACCAGCAGCGAGTCGATCTCCCGCCGGTAGTAGGCCGACGCTCGGGGATCGCGGATAACCGGCGGGTCGAAGTCGCCCAGTGCCTTCATCTCCTCCATGGGCTCGGTGATGAGGTACTGGTGGATCACCGACACGATGGGCACGTCGAGTCCCACCATGGCGCCGAGCTGAGGGGCATAGCACCCGGCCGCATTCACCACATGCTCGGCTGTGATGGTATGGGTCTGCCCGCCGGATTCGCAGGTCACCTCCCAGCGGTGGTCGGGAAGCTGCTTCATGGCGGTGACCAGGGTGTTCCGGTACACCTCGCCGCCCAGTTGGCGGGCTCCCTTGACCATGGCCTGGGTGACGCTGGACGGGTCGGTCCAGCCGTCGTGGGGGGTCCAGCACCCCAACAGCACGTCGGACACGTCCATGAACGGCCAGTGGTCCAGGATCTCCTTGGGCTCGATCAGGTGGTTCTCCACCCCCACCAGATCGAGCATCCCGCTCACGTAGCGGAACCAGTCCACCTGGTGGCGGTCCAGCGCCAGACGGATGGCACCGGTGCCGTGCCAGCCGCTGGCCAGCCCGGTCTCCTCCTCGATGCGGTCGTAGAGATCAGGGGCCACCTTGTGGCACTTGGCCATGTTCAGGCTGCCGATGAAATGGGGAATGAGGCCAGCCGCGTGCCACGTGGAACCCGAGCACAGCTCGCCCTTTTCCACCAGCACGGTGTCGGTCCAGCCCTCGTGGGCCAGGAAGTAGAACAGGCCCGCGCCCATGGCTCCGCCGCCGATAATCACTACCTGGGCTTCATCGCGCACCGTAGGCCGCTCCTTGTCAATCAGAGTCGAACCCGCTCTTTGCGGGGATCGTAGAACGAACGAATAGATCCGGTGGCCGCAATCGGCGTCCCGGCCACCTCGATTTCGAATCGGCCAGATTCCACCCAGTCTTTGGTGACTCCGTCGGCGCACTCCACATAGCCCAGGGCCAGTGCCCGCTTCTCGGTGTAGCTCCACATGCCGCTGCTGGTGCGGCCCACCATCTGGCCGTCCCGGTAGATGGGCTCGTCGTGGTACAGCAGCCAGTCGGGATCTTCCAACCGAAGCTTGATGAGACGCTTGGTGCGAGGACCCTCCCGCTGGGCGGCCAGCGCCTCTCGGCCTCGGAATCCGCCGACCTTGTCCCAGGCCACCGCGAACCCCAGTCCAGCCTCCAGGGGAGTGTCCTCGTCGGTGATGTCGTGGCCCCAGTGGCAGTAGGCCGCCTCCATGCGCAGCGTGTTCATGGCGTGGTAGCCGGCGTGGCGCAGTCCTAGAGGCAATCCCGCTTCTACCACCGCATCGTGCAGGGCCACGGCCTGCTCGTTGGGCACGTAGAGCTCCCAGCCCAGCTCGCCCACGTAGGTCATGCGCAGCGCCAGCGTCTCCGCTCCGGCGATGCAGAGTTCCTGAGCCGTGCCGAACGGGAAGCCGTCGTTGCCGAGGTCGGCGTCGCAGAGCTGGTTCAGCACGGCCCGGGAGTTGGGGCCCATGACGCCGAGCACCCCGTAGAGGTCGGTTACGTCTTTGAGCACCACGTCTTTGCCCCGGGCAGCCCGCCGCAGCCAAGCCCAGTCGCGGGTGGCGGTCCCGGCCGAGGTGACCACCCAATAGGAGTTCTCGCCCCGGCGGGTCACGGTGAGGTCGGCTTCGATGCCACCGCAATCGTTGAGCCATTGGGTGTACACCGCCCGGCCCACCGGCACGTCCACCTCGTTGGCGCACACCCAGTTGAGCAGCGCCATGGCATCGGGGCCATCCACGGTGAACTTGGCGAACGAGGTCTGGTCAAACAGGCCCACTGCGTTGCGTACCGCATCGCATTCGTCCCCGCTGGCCTCGAACCAGTTCTGCGGGCCCCAGCTGTAGCGGTATTCCCGCTCTTGGCCGGGGGCGGCGTACCAGTTGGGGCGTTCCCACCCGCCGACCTCGCCGAACACCGCGCCAGCCGCATCAATGCGCTCGTGCAGCGGCGACCGACGGACATCCCGAGCGGTCTCGTACTGGCGAAACGGCCAGTGCATGGTATAGAGCAGGCCGAGGCTCTCGGGGATGCGGGCGTCCAGATAGGCCGGCTCGCATTGGAAGCCGAACGAGCGCCTGATGTCCACCATCGAGAGGTCCATCGGCGGGTGATCGTCGACGATCCAGTCGGCCAGCACCCAGCCCACGCCGCCAGCCGACTGGATGCCCACCGAGTTGAACCCCGCGGCCACAAAACAGCGGTCCACCTCGGGGGATTCGCCCAGGTAGTACACCCCGTCGGGGGTGAAGGCCTCGGGCCCGTTGAAGAACAGTTGAAGCCCCGCCTCCCCCAGCACTGGCATGCGGTGTATGGCCCGCTCGAAGATCGGCCCGACGTGCTCCCAGTCTTCGGGCAGGGTCTTGAACTGGAGGTCGCGGGGAATGCCTTCGAGGTTCCAAACCTTGCCCCGAGGCTCGAAGAAGCCAGCCATCAACTTGCCGGTCTCCTCTTTGAAGTAGGTGTAGTTCGACGGGTCGCGCACCGTGGGCATGTTGGGGTACGCCCCTTCGACCGGCTCGGTGACGATGTAGAAGTGCTCGCAGGCCTGCACCGGCACGCTCACCCCCGCGGTGGCGGCAAGTTGGCGCGTCCATATCCCGGCGGCCAGCACCACGGTCTCGGCCTCCACCCGGCCGGCCTCGGTGTCCACCCCCACCGCTCGGCCGTCTTCCACCACCACCCCGGTCACCGCCGTGCCCTGGACGATGCGGGCGCCTGCTGCCCGGGCGCCCTTGGCCAGCGCCATGGTGGTGTCCACCGGGGAGGTCACGCCGTCTCGGGGAATGAACAGGGCGCCCACCAAGTCGTCGACATTTAGAAGCGGGCACAACTCCAAGGCCTCGTCGAGTTCGATCTGGCGGATGTCAACTCCCACCGTGCGGGCCATAGACATCCCCCGGAGCAATTCCTCCCACCGCTCTTCGTCGGCGGCCACCGAGATGGACCCCGGAGCGCGATACCCGGTGGCCTGCCCGGTCTCGGCCTCAAGCTCTTCGAAGAGTTGGGCCGAGTAGGTGGCCAGGCGAGTGAGGCTGTGGCTGGACTTGAGCTGGCTTACCAGGCCGGCGGCGTGCCAGGTGGTGCCGCTGGTGAGCTGGCCTTGCTCGATGAGCAGCACATCGGTGACCCCGCGACGGGTGAGGTGGTACGCGATGGAGCAGCCGACGATCCCGCCTCCGACCACCACCACTTGGGCCCGGTCGCCAAGCTCAGCCATCCCACCCCATTAGGCCGCTCCAGAGATGCAAGGTTGATGAATGCCGTTAATTGCGCCCCCAGAACCACACCTCCAGAGGCACCCGCCTTACAGAATTGCCAGCGGATTCACCGGCGAGCCGGTGCCGTAGCGTAGCACCAGCGGGGCGCACACGTACTGGAATTCCCAGCGCCCCAACTCGGCACAGCGGTTGGCCACCGCCTCGAAATCGGCGTTGTCGATGATGGGCATGCCCATGTACGGCAACAGGATGTGGTGGACGTGCAGCGCGATGCGGATGGGCAACGGGTTGGGGATGCCCTGATCGTCTTGGGGGGCGTCCTGGAAATCCCAGGTCAGGCAGGAGGCCTCCGTCTCATAGAGGAACTCGATGGCCGAGGCATGGACCCCGGCATTGGACCCCATGCCCTGGGAGGTGCCGGTTTTCTCGAAGTACACGTCCATGCCGCTGCGGATGCACACCGCGTCGCCAGGGCGGGGCTCGATCCCCTGGGCGGCAGCCACGTCGGCCAGCTCCCAGCCATGGACGGGCTCGCCGGGAGCCACGTAGTCGGTACCCCGGAACCGGGGGACGTCGTAGAGCACTCCCCGGGTGACGATGCCGTCGCGCCAGTAGTCGATGGTGCCGGTGTGCTCGGCGGGCATGGGAGGCTTGGCGAACTCCTTGCCGTTCCAGAACTTGCCCCCGCCGTCCACCGGCAGATGGCACAGGGCGTCAATGTGGGTCTGCACGAACCCGTGGATGAACATGCCGAAGTAGTCGGCCATCGCCCCCGAGTCCCCCGCTCCCACGAAGTGGTGGGCCGGATAGGGGTTGGCCGGACCAGCGTGGGTGTCGATGGGCCGGCTCATCGACACCGCCTCCCCGGTTTGCACCAGCGCGGCCGCCGCTAGTCGGGCCTCCGCGGTGATGTGGTTCAGTGTGCCCAACTCGTCGTCGTCCCCCCATCGGCCCCAGTTGCAGAACCGCTCCCTATAGGCGGCGTACTCTTCAGCAGTCGGCGGCGTGCGGTCACTCAGTCCCATAAGGCAGTCTCTATCACAATGAACGACTATGACCCGTTCTCACCAGAGGTGGCCACAGATCCGCTGCCCATCTATCGAGAGTTGCGGGCCGCGGGCGGCGTACACCGGCTGGAGCAGTATCACGGGTGGGCGCTGCCCCGCTTTGCCGAGTTGTGGGAGGTGAGCTGCGACCGAGAGTCGTTCACCATCGCCGAGGGGCCCGTCTTCCTTCGTGACCAGGTGCTTCAACCGGCCCCGGCTGAGCTGGGGCCGCTGCCCGCAGGGGCGTTTCTCAGCTTCTCTCAGATGGACCCCCCTGCCCACACCCAGGTCCGCAAGATTCTCTATCCCCCGCTGCGCCCGAGGCCGGTGGCCGAGCTGGAGGCTGAGTTGCGCCGGGTGGCTGCCACCTGCGTGGACGCCGCTCTGGACCGGGGTCGGCTGGACGTGGTGACCGAGCTGGCCTCGCCGGTATCGGTGGCCGGGACCTCCCTGGTGCTGGGATTCCCTTTTGCCGACGGGGAGAAGCTGGTGGAATACGCCAACCAGACCATGCGCTACGACGACCGTGCTCCTGCGGCCCGGGCCAAGATTCACGAATACCTGTGCGGCTTCGTGGCCGAACAGCGGGCTAGAGACTGCCCTGAGTACATCGAGTCTCTGCTGGGAGTGGACTTGCTGGGCCATCCCTTCGACGACCAAGACGCCGCCATCCAGCTCTCCACCTTGTTCACCGGTGGCGTGGAGACCACCCCCAAAGTGATGGGCGGCGGGTTCATCCACTTGGCGGCCGACGATGACCAGCGGGCTGCGCTGGCCCGGGACCCCTCGCTCAGCGGGGGCGCGTTCGAAGAAATGCTGCGTCTGGAGGTGCCCATTCAGCACTTGGGCCGCACCGTGCGCCAGCCCACCGTGATCGGCGGCCAGGAGATGGCCCCCGGCGACCGGGTGTTTCTGCTGTACCAGTCGGCCAACCGGGACGAACGGGAGTTTGGCTCCAACTCCGAGGCCTTCGACATTCATCGTCGCCCGCCCCGCCAGCTCGGCTTCGGCCACGGCCTGCACTACTGCATAGGCGCCCATCTCGCCCGTCTGGAGGGCCGGGTGATCATCGAGGAGGCCTTAGCCCGTATTCCCGACTTCGAGGTGCCCGCCGACGATGTGGTCCGCCTGCCGGGCTCATTCCAGCAGGGCTACGCCTCGGTACCGATCGTTTTCTGACCCTCGGCTAGGACAGGGCTACCGGTAGGCGGGCCAGCCCGCGCAATGTGAGCCGGTCCTTCCAGGGGGGATCATCCTCCAACGGAGTCCAGGTTTCGAAGCGGTCCAACAGACCGGCCAGCACTACCTGGCCTTCGAGACGGGCCAGTGAAGCACCCAGGCAGTAGTGGATGCCTGACCCGAACGACAGCAGAGG
>JAJEEH010000107.1 GCA_022821105.1 Acidimicrobiia bacterium | reverse complement strand
GTTGATGGTGGCCACCTGGAGGCTCTTCTGCTCCTCGATGAAGACCTCGAGCTCTTCGGGGGCCAAACGGATCTTGTCGCGTCGGTTAGCCATGGGCTCAGCTTCTCACACCGCTTGAAGCGGCGGTCATTCGTCGAGCAGCGCTCGGGCCCGCCGGGCGAGCGGTTCG
The DNA here is from genome assembly GCA_022821105.1 of Acidimicrobiia bacterium. Lineage (GTDB taxonomy): Bacteria > Actinomycetota > Acidimicrobiia > Acidimicrobiales > Bin134 > Poriferisocius. The sequence continues at coordinate 3,419 of JAJEEH010000107.1, read as the reverse complement.
TCGATCATCTGGCCCTCAAAGGCCACCGACGCCTCGCCCCGGGCCAGGGCCTCGTCCCACACCGCCAACAGCGCCCGGGCCCTGTCCCGCTCCTCGGGTGATGGGGAGAAGCACTGGTTGGCCAGAGGCACTTGGGAGGGGTGAATGCAGAGCTTTCCGCTGTAGCCGATTGAGCGGCCCACTGCCGCGTCGGCCAAGAAGCGCTCGTCGTCGCCGAACGCGGTCACCACCTGGTCGAGCACCGGCACCCCGGCCAGGCGGGCGGCCAGCGCCACCTGGGAGCGGGCGACCAGCACCTCGAGGCCGTCGTCGGTGCGCACACCGCCCATGTCGGTGATGTAGTCCTCGGCCCCGAAATAGGCAATGTCGACAGCGGGATGCTCCAGCACATCGCCCACCTGGGCCACTCCGGCGGCGGTCTCGATACCGGCCAGCAGCCGGAGTTGCTCCCGGCCGGCCTGGGCCAAGGCCTCTAGTGCCCGCTCCACCTCAACGGTGCTCTCCAGCTTGGGCACCACCACCCCGGTCAGCTCTGCGGCCAGCCCCTCGGCCGCATCGTCGGCGAACCACTCGGTGCCCAGCGGGTTGACCCTGGCGAAGATGGCCAGGTCGGGGTGCAGACGGCGCAACTCAACGGCCGCAGCCCGGGCCTGGCCCCGGGCCTCGGCCTTGGCTGAGGGCGCCACCGCGTCTTCCAGGTCGAGCACCACGCCGTCGGGGCCGCTGCGGGGGAGCTTGGCGCACATGTCAGGGCGGCTGGCCGGGGCGAACAGCAGGCTGCGTATCCGGGGCAGCCGATCTTGGGGATGAGGGGTGTCAGTCATGCCCGCGCCGGTGGGTGGCAGGAATTGTCAGAGGCGGCTGTTCGACCATGGTCAAAAGATATTGGGCTCCGTCAGCCACCACCACCAGGCCGCCCCCGCCACTGCGCCGAAGACCAGGGCGACGAAGAAGGCTCGCTTGGCCAGCTTGTACAGAAACACCAGCGTGGCCACCACGGCCACGACCACTGCCGCCAGCGCCAATTCGGGGTTGGCCGTGGCGAAATCAATCAACTCAGGAGGGATGTCGTCGCGCACATTGGGCGGCAAGCAGTCGAGGGCGCTCTCGGGGAGTTTGTCGATCACCCCGTTCCGCAGGTCGGCCAGCAGATCAGGGTCGACGCAGTCCACTCCCTCGGGCAGATCGGGCGTCTGGCCCTGCGATTGCATCCCGACATTCTCGCCCGTCAGCACACTGATTCCGCGCACCCCCGGCTAAGGGCGCTGAGTAAATTGTGATCGGCGAGGCCTAGCGCAGGTCGGACAGCTTGACCAGCTCGGGCTCGATGCGCTCCACGCCTGCGGTGGGCAGGAAGAAACGCCAGAAGATGCTGCCGGTGGGGCGGCCCTCGGTGTCGAGCCAGTTGTACACGCCGGGGTCTTCGTGCGCGATCACCATCTTGAAGGTGCCGTCGGCCTCAAGCGTGGTGTTGGCCCGATTGCGGCTGGTGATGCGGTTGCCGTAGTCGTAGGTCTGCCCCGCAGCGTTCCACAGGCACACGTTGCCGAATTTGCACTCCGGCCACCGCCCGGTCATCACCAGGGCCTCGTCGGGGCCGAGCACATAGCGCCCCAAGGTGTAGTAGGCGTCGAAGGCCGCGAAGCCCATGGTGCCGGGCGGCTGCGGATCGGGCAAAACGTTGGGCTCGCGGCTGACCCACGTCGGCATGGGATAGGTGCCGGGAATGGGCTGCTGGAGAGTCTTCCCAAGCACGTGGTTGTTGACCCGGCCGATGGCGGCGGCCACCGTCTCGTCGTTCCAGAGCGTGGCCGGCCCCACCGGTGACAGGCACTCGATGGTGAGGGGGATGTGGAGCGACTCGTCGGCTGCCGCGGGCTTGGGAACCTCGAAATAGTGCCGGGTGGTGATCCGGCCCGCATCGGCGGGCAGGTCCAGCCAGTTCCGATCCCGGGGCTCGCCGCCAAGGAACACCTCGTAGTTGCCGTCGGCGTCAACGTCGATGTCGTCGTCGTTGAGCACCCCGCCGGTGCCGGTGGCATAGCGGCCCTCAGACGAGCCCAGCTCCACCGTGAACGACGTGTAGACGGCTCCGGCCAAGTTGCCGGTGACCCGATAGGCCAGATCCCCGCTCACCGGGGCTTCGAAGTACACCGCGTCGGCGTTGTCACCGGTGAACTTGCGGGTGGGCGACACGATCCGGCGCCACACCGGGCGCTCGGGATCGAACTCGGCGTGGGAGAACAGGGCCGACTGGAGGATGTGCAGCACCAGACGGTGGCTGTCGGCGATGTCCTGCTCGCCGGTCACTCCCCACTCCTCGCCGCAGAAGCGCTCGCTCACCTGCCCCAGGGCGTCAACCATGTCGGCCCACGCCGCTTGGGTCTTGGTCTGATCAGCCATAGCAATCTCCCCCTTGGATTTGGCTCCCCCTTGGTTTGGGCGGACGTTACCGCAGCGGCTTGAACTCGCCACCATCCACCAAACCGTCACCCCCCGTCGGTATGGTCGCACCGTGAGTTCAGCCCTTGTGGATACGGCAGCCGACGCGGCGATAGGCACAGCTATCGACGCCGTTTCGGTAGCGCCCCCTCCGCTTCCGATTCGCGTGATCCGCAGTCCGAAGCGCCGCAAGACCGCCGCGGCCAAGGTCCAGCCCGACTGCATCGAGGTGCGGGTTCCGGCGGGAATGTCTCCCGACGCCGAGGCCGAGATGGTGGCCAGCCTGGTGGCCCGTCTCGAGCGCAAGCGGGCGGCAGAGGCCGGAGGGGTCAACCTGGTCGAGCGGGCCATGAAGCTGGCCCGCCGCTACGGGCTGCCCCACCCGGAATCGGTCACCTGGGCCGAGCAGAACGATCGCTGGGCTTCGTGTACCTCATCCCGGGGCACTATCCGCATCTCCACCCGCCTGGCCCGAGTTCCCGCCTGGGTGCTCGACGCCGTCATCGTCCACGAGTTGGCCCACCTGTCTGTGCCCAACCACAGCCCCGCCTTCTGGGAGCTGGCCAACCGCTATCCCCGCCAAGAGCGAGCCTCCGGCTTCCTGGAGGCCATGTCCGCCGGCCACTCCGACCCCTGCCACACCATCTGAGCCCATCGGCTGAGCCCAAATTCCGCGAGGGCTGACCCTCTGCTCTGATCGCGGATTGTGGTCGGAGCTGGGGCAGACTGAGGGTCGATGGGTGAGCGGATCTTCTATGCGGCCAGTGTGCACGATGAGGCCGAGATCGATGCGGTGGTGGAGGTATTGCGGGGAGGGGCGGGGGCGCTGTGGCCGGGGCGCAATGTCACCGCCTTTGAATGGGAGGTAGCCGAGCGGTTCGGCAAGCACCGGGGGCTCATGTGCAACTCGGGGTCCTCCGCGCTGTATCTGGCGGTGGAGTTGGCCGACCTGCCCCCGGGCAGCGAAGTGATCACCG